>CAWEBD010000147.1:0-30502 GCA_963806435.1 uncultured Bacteroidota bacterium | reverse complement strand
AGCGTCAGGTGATTTTTCAAACGAGTATATGGTCCACCTTCGGAGGGAACATGAAAAGAACTATTTTGATCGGTGTGCTCTTTACGGCAATTGCAGGGACCAACGCATTTGCACAAACCCAGTCAGTGAACCAATCCGCCAACGTCAATCTGACTGTTCAAACAGCCCTTAGTCTGACGAACGTCAGAGCGCTCAACTTTGGAACTCAGGTTCAGGGTGCCTCAGCCGTCACGGTTGATCCGGTTACCGGAGGGACAAACACAGCTTACTTCACACTTTCCGGCGCGCCGGCAAGTCAGGTCCTCACTGTCAGCTGGACATCGTCAGCAAACCTGACGTACACCACGACTAACATCTCCTGGACTCCGAGCGTCGCAGCCAATAGCACAACAACACAAAGCACCGCCAGCACGCTTGCATCAGGCGGTACTGCCTACAGCTGACGGCACTGGTCACCTCTACCTTTGGGTCGGCGGTACGACAGCCGCGATCCCGAGCAATGCACCCGCCGGGACGTATCAGGGCACGGTTACACTTACGGTTCAGTATTAATTATCCAAAGAGTTAACAAGAGGTAAGCCTGGGCTTGCCTGCTTGTATTTTTGAGGTAGGTAAAATCAAGTCGACGATTTACCGATATATTGCCATTTCTGTCTTCTTTTGCGCGATGAAGGTTGGCGCGCAAACGCAGATAGTCTCCACATCCGCGCTGGTTAACATGAATGTCAAGAGCACGTCAAGCCTGTCGGTGAACCGCGACCTGTCGATGGGGGTTGTAATCCAAGGCGCGACTTCTCTCATTGTTGATCCGGTCAATGGCGGGAATTCGGCCGCTTACTTCTCTTTGTCGGCACCGCCCAACACGCCGGTCACTGTGACGTTTTCGTCCACATCACTTACGGATGGGGTTAACTCAATCCTCTTCAGTGGAACCCTTGCCGGGAGCAGCGGAACTGTGCAATCCCAAGCGACACTGCTCAGCAACGGAAGCGCAGCAACAACAAGTCCTACGGGAAGCTATTACTTCTGGGCAGGCGGCACAGCGATTCTGTCGCCGTCTCAGGCAATCGGTTTTTACGCAGGAAGCTTCGTTCTCACAATCGCCTACTAGCAAACGTCCACCTTCCATCCGGTCTGCAAAGCCAATCGTACCTGAATCAACCGGCCATCCGTCAGCGATGCTCGAATTGTAAACCAACCCATTCCAATCCTTTACTCACGAACTCAACAATCTGCCGGTGCGTCATTCCAACTGCGCATTACCGAATGAACCCAATGGCTAACCGGGTCCTTCTGATGCGATTGATCCCCGCCATGCGTCAATCCCTCTCCGCATGACAGGGATGGCGTGCACGATGTGCTCTCAAACACATTTCATGAATTTAGGACATTAAGCATTTGACTTAATAGTGAGGCAAACCGTAACTTCAGATTAAATTGCCGGCACATATAGGCGCCGGTTTGCGGAAGCGGACTAGATGAGGAGGGCAAATATTGCGCAGGCACGCGAAAATTGCGTTCTTGGTAATTCTCCCAGTGGCTGGTGTGGGTTTGCGACCATGTAATGCCCAGACCATTGTCTCAGCCAGTGCTTCTATTACAGTCACTGTTGTTTCTGGAATCTCCGCGGCAAGCCCGGTCGCTCTCGATTTCGGCCGGTTGGCGGGAGAAACGGGCAATTTAGAGCTTCATCCAGAGGCCACAAATGCCGCGGACCTCATAGTTTCCGGGCCACCGGCAAGAATGGTTTGGATCACCTTCCCTTCCAAAACAACCCTGCGAAATGCCGACGGGGATTTACTGTCTTTCACACCTGAGATCGGCTGGAAGGATCTAAATGCGCGTTCAGCAAACGGATCAGCGGCGCTTGACTCAACAGAGGGCAACGCTTTTCTCAGCAGTGATGAACCCCTCTTCATCAAATTTGGCGGTTCGATCAATCCAGATTGTGCGACAGGAGGTTCCTATCGCGGTAGCTACACGATAATTGTGGTATACTGAGAGGATTCTCCAGAGTCTCCACAGTTTCGGGGATTTTTATCCGGTCTTCATCATAGCTTTGAGGCCATTTCATATTGGTCATCATTGAAACTAAGCCCCTTTTTGGCTATTATACTCGGTGTTAGGACTAGCCACCGCCATCGTGTCGTATCTAGTCGGTTCCTTTCCGACGGCGTACGTGCTTGGGAAGCGATTACGCAACATAGATGTCTCCAAGAACGGGAGCGGGAACATAGGCGCGATGAACGCTTATGACGTCACCGGCTCAAAGACCATTGGAACTTCGGTGGCAATAATCGATGTGATGAAAGGCTGCTCAGTGACTTTCTTTTCGGAACATTTCTACGGATCGATCATCGGGTTGACGGCGGCTCTATTCGTGGTAATAGGTCACAATTATTCGGTTTTCGTGAAATTCAAGGGAGGCCGTGGCTTGGCTACCGCCGCGGGAGCTCTCCTTGTCATTCAGCCGGTGGCCGTTCCGGTCTACCTGGCAGCGTATTTCCTTCTCAGGAAACTCGGGTCGAAACTTTACCTTGCCAGCGTTATTGCGGTTATTGTCGCCTTCGTGGTGTTAATTCTCGGAGTGTCCCCCGACCTATCGGCAATTACCCTGTCGGTGGCACTACTCGCGGTCATTCTTTCCAAGCACCTTCTACCACTTAAAAATGAACTTCAGAATGCATAGAAGATTAATAGATATGAAACCCGCATTGTTCGGACAACTCCGGGCTGCGAACACGAACGGGCTTTTCACACTTGCTCTGTTCGCATCGATACTCTGCCTCGCCCCGATGCCGGCGGCGTCACAGCCCGGCCGGTCAGTGAACGACGATCCGACATCAAGCAGGCAGAACGCCATCACGAAGGCGGTACAGGAAATAAGCCCGGCAGTTGTCGGCATCAACGTTACCGCCGTGCAGGAACAGCAGAGCCCGTTCGGGATGAGCGACCCGATGCTCAGGCAATTCTTCGGAAACGATCCTTTCTTCCGACAATTTTTCGGTTCACAGAAAGTGGAAGTACAGAGCCTTGGGTCCGGATTCGTAGTGTCGCCCGACGGCTACGTAGTTACCAACGAACACGTAGTGAAGGACGCCACTAAAATCATAGTGACCATGACGGACGGGAGCAAAAGGAGCGCCAAGATCATCGGTCACGACGACCAGGCTGACGTCGCACTTCTCAAGATAGACGGCGATAAACTTCCTTACTGCAGGCTCGGCGACAGCGACAGCATACTGGTCGGCGAATGGGTAGTCGCCTTCGGAAATCCGTTCGGCCTCTTCGACATCAACGACAAGCCGACCGTCACGGTGGGGGTCGTGAGCTCTCTCGGGATGAACCTTGCAAAGATTGGTTCGAGGAACTACAACAGCATGATCGAGACAGACGCGGCCATAAACCCCGGCAATTCAGGTGGACCGCTCGTGGACGCGAACGGAAGGGTCATCGGTATGAACACGATGATCTACACCGGCGGAGTGAGCAACGCCTATATAGGCTATGGTTTCGCGATCCCGGTCAACAAGGTGAAAAGAGTCGTGGAGTCATTGGAAAAATACGGCAAGGTGATCCATGACGCGTGGACAGGGCTTCAGCTTCAAAGTGTGGATGAGCAAATGGCAAAATACTTCGGGCTGAGCGAGCCGACCGGCGCTCTCGTCAACAATGTCGAATCCGGCAGCCCCGCGATGAAGAGTGGATTTTCCCCAGGCGACCTGATCCTGAAATACCAGGGGAAGCCCGTAAGAAGCGCGGGTTCGCTTCAATCCCAGCTGGACGATCTCAGGCCCGGGGACGAAGCCCGCTTCGAAATTTTGCGCGGAGACAATCTGCGGACACTCACACTTGCAGTCGGAAGGAAGACAGATAAATGATAAAGCGATACTCACCCGCTGAAATCAACGCTGTCTGGAGCGAAGAGAACAAGTTCCGGATTTGGCTCGACGTGGAAATAGCCGCGATGGAAGCTCAGTCGGAACTTGGAAGGGTTCCGGCCGAAGCGGTCGCGGAAGTGAAGGCGAAAGCGCAATTTAATGTCGACAGGATCGACGAGATAGAACGCACCGTGAAGCATGATGTCATCGCGTTCCTGACGAACGTGAGCGAGAACGTCGGCCCGGCCGCACGTTTCGTCCACCTCGGCATGACCTCATCCGATGTCCTTGACACCGCTTCGGCGATTCAACTGAAACAGGCGGGCGAAATAATACTGAGACACCTCATCGAGCTCCGCGAAATGATCGGCAGCCTCAGCAAGCGATACAAAGACACCGCTATGATCGGGCGTACACACGGGATTCACGCCGAACCCGTCACCTTCGGCCTCAAGATGGCTGTATGGTACGACGAGCTCGGTAGGGGTGTCGAGCGCTTAAGGGGGGCGAATGAAGAAATCGCGGTCGCAAAAATATCGGGAGCTGTCGGGACCTACTCCCATATCTCTCCGGAAGTTGAAAAATACGTTGCAAAAAAATTCGGCCTGCGGCCGTCGATCGCGTCGACACAGGTAATCCAGCGCGACCGGCACGCGCAGTTTATGACAGTTCTTGCGGTAACCGCGGGAACGCTGGAGAAAATGGCGCTCGAAGTGCGCCATCTCCAGAGGACGGAAGTGCTGGAAGCCGAAGAGCCGTTCACGAAGGGCCAGAAAGGTTCCTCGGCTATGCCGCACAAGCGAAATCCGGTGAACGCCGAGAGGATATGCGGCATGGCAAGGCTCGTGAGGTCGTACGCGATGTCGGCCCTTGAAAATCAGGCGCTCTGGCACGAGAGGGACATCTCCCACTCCTCCGTCGAGCGGGTCATCTTCCCCGACGCGACGCTCGGCATAGACTTCATGATCCTTGAATCCCAGAAGATATTCAGAAACTTCGTCGTTTATCCCGAGAAGATGATGAAGAATCTTCAGCTGACGCACGGGCTTTTTTTCTCGGAGGACGTGCTGTTGAAGCTTATCGAGAAAGGGCTGACCCGCGAGCAGGCATATGCGCTGGTTCAGCGAAACGCTATGCATTGCTGGGAGACCGGTGAAGATTTCCTGACGGTACTGGCAAACGACCACGAGGTCAGCGAGAAGGTCGCACGCGAAGAACTCGCGAAGGTTTTCGATCTAAACTCGTTGCTGAAGAATGTCGACTATATCTACAAGAATCTTGGCTTGAAGGAATGAGATCCTCGTCGCTACTGCAAAACAAACCGTTCCTGGTGTGGCTCGGCGGCTTCTACGGGCTCCTGGTAGGTTTGACACTGGCAATGGCGGCGCAAATCACTTTCCTTAAATTTTCGATGGGGCCTATCAAGTCGATCACCTTGATAGTATTCGCGGGCAGCGCGTCCATAGCGGGCTCTCATCTGGTAAGCAAACATCTTTTCCATGATGACGAACTCCTTCTCAGCAGGCCGCTCCACTATGTGCTGTTCTTCTCACTGCTGCCGATTTTGATTCTTATACTTTCAATCATATTATTCTTCAGTCCAAACTAAACGGAACGGGTCACTGATGACGATTAGTACTCGAGCTTACAATGGACGATCCGCAACGGAAGGCAAACCGAATTCCGCCCGCGTGAGTTCATCCGAGGTTCGCTGATGGCCTCATTTTTTCCCCGTTCCGTACAACCAGGAGTCGACAATGCCAAAAGCATTCAGGAATTTCATCGGCGGGGAGGAAACAGACGCCGTGTCGGGAAGGACTTTCGAGAACCGGAATCCTGCCGACTGGAACGATATCGTAGGAATATTCCCAAAGAGCGATAAGAGGGACGTTGACGCCGCCGTCGACGCGGCAAAACAGGCATACAGGGAGTGGAGCCTTTACCCCGCCCCGAGAAGAGGCGACATTGTAAAGAAAGCAGGCGACATCATGGTCGCGCGGAAGGAAGAACTGGCGAGGGAAATGACCCGAGAGATGGGAAAAGTTCTCGTCGAAACGCGCGGCGACGTTCAGGAAGGGATCGATACCGCCTACTACTCCGCAAGCGAGGGACGCAGGATGTTCGGTGTGACCGCGCCGAGCGAACTCCGGGACAAATTCGCGATGTCCATGAGAGTACCGGTCGGCGTAGCCGGCGTGATCAGCCCGTGGAATTTCCCGATGGCGATCCCGACATGGAAGATCTTCCCTGCTCTCGTCTCAGGCGACACGATCGTGTTCAAGCCCGCATCCGACACACCGAAGACCGCGGCCACGCTGGTCGAAATACTCGTGGAGGCCGGAGTCCCCGAAGGAGTCATCAACATTGTGCATGGCGGCGGCAACGAGGTCGGCATGGCGATCGTCGAACATGAAGATACCGAGCTTATCAGCTTCACCGGTTCGACCGCGGTCGGCAAAAAGATATCCGAGGTCGCATCAAAAACTCTGAAGAGAGTCTCTCTCGAACTCGGCGGCAAGAATGCCGAGGTTGTTATGGACGACGCCAACCTCGAACTCGCACTCGATGGCATCCTCTGGGGAGCTTTTGGAACGACCGGCCAGCGGTGCACCGCGACGAGCCGGCTGGTACTCCACGAGAAGATCCACGATAAGTTTCTGGACATGCTCGCGGAAAGGGCCTCCAGGCTCAGGCTCGGCAACGGGCTTGACGAATCCATGGAAGTCGGTCCCTGCGTGAACGAAGCGCAGAGAGAGAAAGTCCACTCGTACACTGAAATCGGGAAAAAGGAAGGTGCGAGGCTCGTCCTGGGAGGCGAGGCGGCAAGGGGCGGAGATCTCGACAAAGGCTGGTTCTACAAGCCTACGATCTTCGCCGGCGTTACACCCGATATGACGATTGCCCGGGAAGAGATATTCGGCCCGGTCCTCTCTGTCATGAAAGCCGACTCGATAGAGCAAGCCATAGAGATATTGAACGGGACGGTCTACGGGCTAAGCTCGGCTGTCTATACAAAGAACATAAACTACGCCTTCAAAGCGATACGCGACATCAAGGCAGGCATCACATACATAAACGCGCCGACGATCGGTGCGGAGACTCACATGCCGTTCGGCGGAGTCAAACAGACCGGGAACGGCCACCGCGAAGGCGGTGCGAGCGCTTTCGACTTCTTCACGGAAATAAAAACCGTATACGTCGATTACAGCGACAAGCTGCAGAGAGCACAAATAGACACGTACTCAGACGCCCCAAAGGTTAGTCGGGGTAAAAACTAAACTCCCAAAAGGTGATTTATGACAATGAACGAAACAAGGATGAAAGCCGCGGGCAGCCACGAGAAAGAGCATGATGTAAGCGCAGGCACAATAGCCTACTCGGCCGGTATAAGCCCGGAAAATGTCATGGACGTGCTCCGCAAGCACATACTGGTCGACGGGTTCGACGTTATCTTCGACCTGAAGCGAAGCAAAGGATCGTATGTCTTCGACTCCAGAAGGAAGAGGTATTTCCTCGACTTCTTCACCTTCTTTGCATCGTCTCCGGTCGGCTTCAATCATCCGAAAATGACGACGCCGGATTTTCTTGAACGCCTCGCGAGAGTATCGGTGCACAAGCCTTCCAGTTCGGATTCGTACACGGTCGAGATGGCGGAGTTCATGGACACATTTTCGAGAGTAGCCATACCCGAGTATCTCCCGCACGCATTCCTTATCGAGGGAGGAGGCCTCGCCGTTGAAAACGCCCTGAAGGCCGCTTTCGATTACAGAATGAGAAAAAACCTCAAGTCCGGTTTTTACCGCTCCGAGAACGATGAGGACCGGATGAAAATTCTCCATTTCAGGAGGGCGTTCCACGGCAGAACCGGGTACACACTTTCACTCACGAACACAGACCCGATCAAGACAAAATACTTCCCGAAGTTCCGGTGGCCCCGGATTCATAACCCCGCCATGAGGTTCCCGCTTTCACCCGAGAACATTAGTTTCGTCAAGCACGAGGAAGAGATTGCCATCAACCAGCTCAAGCAGGCAGTAGTCGAGTTTGGGAAGGATTTGGCCGCGCTGATCGTCGAACCGATCCAGGCCGAAGGGGGCGACAATCATTTCCGGAAGGAATTTTTCGAGCGAGTACGCGAACTCTGCACGGAAAACGATATCATACTAATCATGGATGAAGTCCAAACAGGGATCGGCCTCACAGGTAAAATGTGGGCTCACCAGCATTTCGTCGAGCCGGATGCGATCTCGTTTGGTAAAAAGACCCAGGTGTGCGGTGTTCTTGCCGGGAACAAGTTCAAGGAGGTTGAAGACAATGTGTTCACGACCCCCGGACGGCTGAACAGCACTTTCGGCGGAAATCTAACCGACATGGTGCGGTTCACCAAATACCTGCAGATTATCAGCGAAGAGAAACTAGTCGAAAACGCGGCAAAGGTCGGTGAGTACCTTCTCGCGAAACTTTCCGAAGTGGAACAGGAATTCCCTTCGATTGTCGTCAATACCCGCGGGCGCGGCCTGTTCTGCGCCTTCGATATGCCGTCGCCGGATAAGAGACTCGAACTCCGGCAGAGAGTCTTCGACAAGGGGCTCCTCCTTATTGGCTGCGGGGAGCGCACGATTCGATTCAGGCCGCCGCTTAATCTGAGCGAACCGGAAGTAGATGAAGGGATAGAAATGATCAGAAAATCTCTCGGCGAAATGAAAGCTGATTGAATCGCCGCCGTCCGCCCAGTATAGTCATACGCGGCGGGCGACTTCGGATCTTGAATTCCACAGAGGTCGCAGATTGAAACCCTGCGACCTCTTTCAATTTAAAACCACAACAGCGGTCGAATTCTTATCGCGGGAAAAGGCGTGAAAGAGCTCTCAATACGAAAGCGCCAAATAGTCACCCACGATAAGCGCCTGATAAAACTCAGGTATGTTCCTCATCCCTGTCAGCTCCAGCATCCCCTGTCACCTCGACGTGTCTGACGTAGCGCGCGACACCGAAGACCCCCTGCATGTCGCCGTCTTCATTCCGGTAAACACTGGCATCCCAGAGCACACCGATTGAGTCTCCCGATTCATGCCGGATTACAAGCGGATAATTCCGAACGGATCCTTTCACCATCGTCTCCTTAAGTCCAGCGTTGGCTCTAGCGGGGTCGACGAAATAATCGGCAAAAGTAGTTCCGACGAGTACAGCGCGCGATTTACCCGTCGCCTCTTCGGTAGCCTTATTGACGTCGGTTATCTTCCCTGATGGTGAGATAGCTACCATGGGGTCTGGGCTTGCCTCCAGCAGGGTTCGTGCATAACTGGCAGCTTCGCGCGCCTTTCGTTCCGCCTGAATACGGGCGTTCTGTACGCGCAGCGCCGCCGTCGCGTAAGCCGTATCATCCGCCATCTCACTGAGCAACCGCGTTTCTTCAGCATCAAAGGCGTCCACAGTCACGGAATACACCATTAGAGCTCCGTACACTCTGTCACGATCCTTGAGCGGCATTGTAGCCGAAGAGCGATACCCCATCTCCCTGGCACGGTATCTCCATGGCTCATAACCCGGCTCAGTCGACGTGTCCCGTGCGATTACAATCTCGCCTGTCCTGATTGCTGTTCCCGTCGGCCCACGCCCTCTTTCGTTATCCCCCCAGGAAATATTGGCATGTTCGATGTAATCCCCGTCCTCGCCGGCAAATGCCATCGGTCGGACGGACTTATTCTTGTCATCGTCGGCATAACCTACCCAGGCCATTTTGTAACCTCCATTATCGACGATTATGCGGCATATGTCTTCCACGAGTCGAGGCTCATCTGTGGCATGGATTGCGACATCGTTACATCTGTTCAGCATTTTTAAGGCCCGATTGGCCTGCGCGAGAGCCACCTCCCTCGATTTGAGATCATGCACATAGGATGATATGGTCCGGCTCATGAATACTGCGAGAGCAACTGCCACGATAACGCCGAGTCCTCCCAACACCAGGAAAGCTCGGGTACGGCTCTCCGCGTTCCGCTCGGTTTCTTTGACCATCGCCCTTGCTTCTGTCAACTCCAACTCCTCGAGATCGCCAAGGAGTGAACGCATCTGGGCGTGATTCTTCATCTGAATTCCAAGGAACAGATTCTTTGCCTCTTCAATTCTCCCTTGGTCGACCAGGAGCGTGGTCTGCGAGTCCTGTACCCTCTGGTAGGTTTCCCGAACCGCAATGAAAGCACCCAGTATTTGTGATTCTTCGGGGCTCGTGCGAAATCGCAGGATCAGATTGTTAACGATGTTATCCGCAGCCTTCCGCCGCTGACTGAGATTCTCGAGCCAGGGACCCCATTCCGAACGATTCAGTTCCACCATCATCGCAACTGCAAGCCGCTCTGCGTTTATATTCGATCTGAGAGTAGGAAGGTCATAGAGGTTTCCGAAGTTGTCTTCAAGCATCTTTCTCTGTGTCACTTGTGATTCCTGGAGCGCGACGTAAGCAGTCGTTATAACTGTGACAAGGAGGAGCACAATCGCACCGAACCCCACAACAAGTTTCATCTTCATGGATACACCGTCGACAAATTTCATTTCTTCTCCTTAGCTATCGGGCGCACCGTCCGCGCGCACACGTTCCGTAATATCCAGAGACAAGACAAAAATCCCTTCCGGTACCGGCGCGACCCTGAATTCATACCAGTTCGTAGTCCCGTCATCAAAAGTGTAGCTTGATTCAAATCTCTGGAGTACCCTTTCGTCCATACATTGTCTGTATCTGGCGAAGACCGCGGATTTTTCGACTCCCGGGTACACAGACATCATTGTCCGCCCGATAAGGTTCTGCCTCTCCTGATAGCCATGGCGGGCGGCAGCGTCATTGACATAAAGGTAGGTCCAGTCGAAACCGATTATCATGCATCCTTCCATCATGTTGTCGAGTATGCTCTTGTACCTCTCACGCGACACCTCCAGATTCTCTTCCGCGATCTTACGATCGGTTATATCTGCCGCGATTCCTGCCACGCTTGATCCCGGCCCGTCCTCCTGAAGGAGTGCAAACCCCCTGTCGGATATCCACCTGATATTTCCATCGGGCCTGACGATGCGGTACTCGACATCGTACACCGAACCGGGAACCTTCTGAATCCAATTGGAGAAGGCTTCCATTATGCGCGGCCGATCGTCAATGTGGATCGAGTCCATCCATAACCGCGGGTTCCTGTAAAGCTCAGCAACCGGTCTTCCCCAGATATGCTCGAACGCAGGATTAACATAAAGTATCAATTCGGGCTGTATGTTCATTATCCAGAACACTTCGCCGGCCGAGTCCACAAATTTCCTGAACATCTCCTTCTTCTCACCCATTTCAGTCTTTGGCTTTTCGGCTTCCTGTATATTCTCCAGGTGAGACAGGCGAAACGACAAGTCCGCGACGATTTCCTCGAGAAGTGCCACGTCCGTCGCTTGAAACGCGTCGAGATCTTCGGAATAAACGTTCAGTGTTCCACAGACCGTCCCGCCCTTACATCTGAACGGGAAAGCCGCCGACGAGCGTATCCCCGTTTTCCTCGCCGGGTCGTGCCACGGTCGTGTGCGTGAATCTGTCAGGAAACTGTTGCAAACAAAAACGCGCTCCTCACGGATTGCCGCACCTGTCGGCCCTTGCCCCATTTCTCCGCCATCCGCGGTCACCCTGATCATTTGAAGATACTCTGCCGCGAATTCGCCTGACGACGCCGCGGGAACAACTATGTGAGTCTGAGGATTAAGCCAGCCGATCCAGGCTATATGATATCCGGCATCGTGCACCATTATGTCGCAGATCGTCTTAAACAAGTCCTCCTTAGATTCTGCCCTCAACAGAGCCTGATTGACGCGACCCAAGGCAATCTGGAGCCTGCTGATCCGCTCTTTGGCTTGCCCGTTAAGGGAGGCGTATTCATGATCGATATACATACAACCCCCTTTCTCTCAGTGACAGCGTAGCTGACCATTCGACACGTAAGGCCACTCCTACTCTGCCACGCTGATTTCTTATTTGTCCCGCCGGAGTACACGTGCTTTCCACCATTGGACAGTACGACCGGAGAAAGGATGAATACGAACCTGAAATCGAATAGAAGAAGGGTGAGAGGAGTCGCTGATCCCTCCCGGCTGCCGATGCAAGGAAAGACGACTGTTTCGAGCAGGAAACAGAGGGAGAGCCGCGCTCTCTCCACATATCTGAGGCACCTGTGGCAGCCATAATTTCACGGCCTCCTTGCTTTCTATCAGACTTAATCGAGAACTGTTTCTGATCGAATCTCTTCAGAGCCCGCGTTCATTCTGTACTGGATCAGATTGAACGGGAAGATGTGACAGGTGTGTACTTTTTGAAGCCCTAACGCGTGGTGCAGGCTGGGATAGTTCCAACTTACTGCAACCGAAATTTATCTTTGGTGGGCGCCAAAGTCAAGATAACCCATCTTCGCGTCCGAATACGGGAAATTATAGGACACTTCCCCTGGAGGGGTGAAGCGAAATCGACCGCAATAGCGGAGGCCTTCGGGTGGTGACTCAGTCTGAATATTCTACAAAATATTTCACGCAAAGTTCGCAAAGTAGTCGCATAGCACGCAGAGAAAAGGGTTGAATCCCTTTACGTTCTCTGTGTGAGACCTAAATGAGTCATTACCGAACTCTGGGTGGAGACTGAAACAGGTTGGATTAGGGGGAACTTAAGGCCGAAAGAGTCTTACCTTTTCAAGGCGCCCCAGAACATCTCAAGCAACTCTTCTATTCCGGTTCCGGTGACCGCGCTAATGTAATGTCTCTTCAATTTGCCGGGCAATTTTATTTTCGCAAGTGACTTCATGCCGGCCTGGTCTACAAGATCTGTCTTCGTGAAAACTACCATCTTCACCTTCTTCGGAAGTTCCGGGCTGTGAAGGCGCATCTCCTCCATAAGCTTGTCCAAATCACTCTTGGGGTCGGGCGACATTGATTCGATCAAAACGGCGATGGCCTTTGTTCTCTCGATATGCTTGAGAAACGAAATCCCCAATCCCTTTCCCTGACTCGCACCTTCAATCAACCCTGGCATATCGGCGACGACGAATGATCGGTCTTTGAACTTCGCAATTCCGAGAATAGGGGCGAGCGTTGTGAAAGGATAATCTGCGATCTTTGGTTTGGCGGCAGATATTACTGAAAGGAGTGTCGACTTCCCCGCGTTCGGGAAACCGACGAGGCCGATATCGGCGAGGAGTTTGAGTTCGAGCTTCAACGTCCCTTCCTCACCGAGCTCTCCAGGATCCGCCCGTCTTGGAGCGCGGTCGGTAGCCGTGGCAAACTCGGCGTTGCCCCTGCCTCCCCGCCCGCCCCTGGCTACGAAGAACTCCTGACCGTCTTCTACCATATCCACGATCGTCTCTTCAGTTTCGGCATTCATAACAAGCGTTCCGGTTGGGAGTTTTATTATAAGGTCGTCGGCACCCCTTCCGAACTTATTTGAGCCCTGCCCGTGCTGACCACGGTTCGCCTTGAACGAGGCGCGATAATGGAAATCGAGAAGCGTCGTCAGGCTCCTGTCGGAAACGAGTATGATACTCCCTCCCCTTCCGCCGTTCCCTCCGTCGGGCCCGCCGCGCGGCACGAATTTTTCTCTTCTGAAACTCACACACCCATTACCGCCGTCACCCGCTTTGACGTGGATTACTGCTTCGTCGACAAAATGTGCCATATGTTAGGAGACCCTCAGGATCTTTCCGCGGAGGGGCGCGTTGAGCGGAATTTCGCGTTCACAACATCGGTGAAAGCCACCGCGTATTTTGAAAAAGGATCGACATCGTTGTCGATAAAAATGCCTTCTACGATCTTCGCCGCGGCGTGCCAATCCGTACTCTCGTCCAGCCTGTGCACCGCTATCTGGTATCCGGACCTGCTCCCGCGGAAGATTTTCTTCAGGATTTTTTCTTCGAGCTTCGCCGACATCATGGTGCGGACCGAGGCGGGTGTTGTTCCCCTCCGCCCTTCCGGAGGCACCGACGGCTCCGGTTTTGGAGCAGGTACGGGATTACGCTGTTCGGCGGTCGGAGGCTGACCGGGAGACTCATTCATCACTTCAGGCACTCTGGGCGTTGTAGGCTCTTCCGGGCGCAGCGGATGCGTTACTTTCTGTCTTTCGAAACTCCGGAATTCCTTTGGCGGTTCTTCACTCGCCGGAAGGACTGCGATGTTCTGGCTTACCTCTCTGGACGATGCTTCCAGGATCATTGCCAACGTCATCACATCGAGGGAACGTATGCTCTTTACTTCCTTCGCGAATTCAATCCGGTCTACAACTTCAGTCGCAGATTTATCACGGAAAAAGAGAAGCATCGCGTCCGACGGGACCTTGTCGACCCCGGAAGAGAACTCGAACAACTTGAAGATTGGCAACGTCAGGCTGCTCAACTTCGCCGGAAGCGTGCTCAGCAGATGTTCGTCGATCTTGGAGTGAAGCCTCCTCCAGGTTTCAATATCCAACTCGCTCCTGTTGTGGAAATCCAGGTATTCTGCTATCCCCTTCGGGTAGTACGAATAGCAGTTGAAGAACCTGGAGACTTTCGCGATTGACGGCCTTTCGATCTGCTGCTCGCCCTTGAACAGGAACTTTTCAAGCGTCCAGCGGGGTCTGATCACGTAATTGAAGACAAACTTTGAAGCTTTGTCGGCAAGTTCGAGGAATTCCTCCCTCGAAAACTCATGCGAGTTCTTGAGAACATGGCGGACCTCCTTGAAGAGCGCCTGTATATCAGGGGTTGACAGATCAAACTTGCCCGTCCTGCTTTCCCCCAGCTTTTCCTGGTCAATCAACTCTTCGACTTCAGCTTCGGCGAATTTCTTGAAATCCTCAGGAAGCTCAACATCCGACAGTAGAGTGTTAAGCTTTACACGACCTCCCGTGTAACGTTTCGTGATGTTGAACGCGTAGCCGGATATTTCTTTCTCAAACATTATTTCAACAGCGCCTTTACTCTGTTTATTTCTCTTTCCGCACCGGTGATGAATGTCGGGTCGGTGTTGGGTTTATCGACGATTTTCTGATACATAGCAATCGCTTCGTTCGGCTTGTTCAACTGTTCATAGCATTTGCCCGCCATATAGTAGGCCTGCGCGGCCCAGTCGACCACCGCGCTCGGCGTCACCAGATAAGGAACCTTCAAAAACTCAAGGATTGCGTTCGCGTAATCCCCTTTATCGTCATAGATCGCACCGACATAATAATGAAGTTCCGCCTGATAATCACGATTCGCCTCCTTGACCAGGCTCTGAAACGTTATCAGGGCCTGATCGAAGTATCTGAGCTCTTCGTAAAGAATTCCCACCTTAATTCTTTTGTCCATGATTGACTTATCATCGGGGAACATGGCAATGAACTTCCTGGTAATATCGAGAGCGCCGTCGTACATGCCGAGCGACTCGTATGAGCTTATGAGCTGGCTCATCGCGTCGCGAACGATACTGCGGCCGGCAAGAGAATCGAGATACACGGCCCTGAAATTGTCCGAAGCGTCCTGGAATTTCTCCTGAGCGTAGTAAATATTTCCGAGTTCAAGGTGGGCTTCCGGCACGACGTCGGCATCGGGAAATTTAGATAGGAGCTCCTTCAGGGTTTCCGCAGCCTTGGCAAGATCGCTTTCTTCGACAAAAATCTGCGCCCGGTCAAGTACCGACCGCGGGTAGGCCGGAGCATGGTCGTAATCACTCTTTATGTCGTCGAGTATAATACTCGCCTCTTTGTATTTCTTGTTGCGAATGAAATACTCCGCTTTGTCAACGAGAAAACGGGCATTGTAACGATCGCCGGCGTCACGATAGGTCTTCCTGAATTTCGCCGCGTTCAGATCCGCCGCCTTGATCCTATCGGTCAGATAATCGATCTCGACCAGCCGCGCCGCTGAATAAGTGCGGAGAGTATCAATGCCGGTGGTGCCGAGAATATCGCGGTAGACGCGGCCTGCGTCATCATAATCTCCCATCCCGAAATAGATATCGGCGGCTTTTACAAGCGCCCCCGGGTTGGACCCACCCGCCCTCTCGAAAAAGGACGCGCTCATTCGATTGTCACCCAGAGAAGCATATATGTTTCCAAGCTGAAAGTACGAATCGAAGACCATAGTTGAATCGGCGGAATTCGTCGCCACTTCCCGGAAAATCTCCCTGGCATTATTCAGGTCACCGGATTTCAGTTTGCAGTACGCCATTTTGTAAAGAACCGCTGGGGACACACGGTACCACAGTTCGTCCTTCCCGATGGTCTTATAAACTGAATAGGCACTGTCATATTTCCCTGCCGCGTAAAGGTAATCAGCCAGCCGGGTTGCGACTTTAATCTTGAATTTTGAAGGTTCAAGTTTATCGAGCACCCCCACGTAGAATTGCATCGCGTCAATATCCATTTTCTGAAGGAGGTCGGCATATACCAGTTCCCCTTCAAGCAGGAACTTCCTCGGTGGAGTTGAGGAAAGAAAGGCTTCCAGCGTGACTTTCGCGTCCTGAAGCGAATCTATGGCGATCTCCGATTTGGCCTTGACCAGCTGGGCCTCCGGCAACGGGCCGGCGAGCGCAGCCTGCGCAATAGCCTCATGAAACGCACCGCTCCCGTAAAGAGATCGGGCGATTATTGCGTAGGCCTGGGGCACAAGAGGTGAATTGGCGAAACGCTGGACGAACTGAAGGGCGGAGTTCTCTGCTCCGAGAGAGTCCCCAGACGCAGCCTCCATGACCGTAGCCTTGAACAGCGACTTCTCAGCAATTGAATCGGCAGTCAACCCGGATGAAAGCTTCCGGTAGACGGAGAATGCCTCGGAATTCCTTCCGGTGTTCGCCCCCCCAATTTTGGCTACTGCACCTGCGTACAGGTATTCCGCGACCCTTTGCGTGTCTCCAGCGGCTACGGTAGCCAGCTGCTTGTAGACCCTGGCCGCTTTACCATAATCCTTCAATTCCTTTTCGTAGAGATTGCCCAGATGGAAGAGCGCACTCGTCTTGTCTGCCGAGCCCTGGTCGAGGAGTATGTCTGCCATACTGACGACCGCGTCGCGGTAGTTCACTTCCTTGAAATCCTGATCGTACGTTGAAAGGCTGTCCGCGGCAGGCGCGTAGTCAGACTCGGGAAATTCGGACGATATCTCGCCATAATCGCCGACCGCGGCAGTATAGTTTCCCATGGTTTCTTCGGACCTGGCCCTGTAGAAAGCATAGGCATCGGGTCTTCCCTTCAGAATGTTCGCGTATCTAAAAAACGTCTCCCTCGTTTTCTCGGGATCTTTAATGTAATTGTTTTCGATGTCGAGAAGCTTGACAACCACCCTGACGTCGGGATTCTTGGACAGGGCGGCAGCCTGCGACAGAAGAGAATCCGCAAGTCTCATCCTACCGGCTCTGTAGGCTATCTCGGAATAGAGATTCAGATTGGACTCGTTCGATTCGCTCTCCGGCAGATCGCGGAGGATTGAAAGTGCCCGGGAATACTCCCCCTTGGAGTTGAGGAGCGATGCCAACCTTACCCTGTATCTGGCCGGGAGAGTGGCAATGGAAGCCGTGCCTACTTGCGATTGGCCGAGCGCGATTCCGGCATAAGCTTTTTCGTATTTAAGTCTGCGCTTCTGTGCGGCAGCCAGTTTCGTTGTGTCCATTTCGTTCGCGCGTTGGAGTGCCACATTGAAATTACCGGCCTCCAAATCGATCTCCACGCTCTCAAGAGTTGCGTCCAGACTTTGAGGGGCAATATTCAGCGCGGACGCGTCTTTGAGATATCTCTCCGCCTGCAGCGGCATTCCCCTCATCCTGTTAAGCCTTCCGAGCGCGAGGAGACCCATGACCCGCACGGAATCGTTGTCCGAAGTCAGGAGGGCTCTGTACTGGTTCTCCGCCTTCAACAGCTGCCCCGAGCCGAGATACAGGTCGCCAAGCTGCAGCGTCGCGTCGAAATAACTCGAAGTCGTTGAATAGTCCTGCACAACCGTGAGAAGCGAGACCTCCGCGCGCGCAGTGTCGCCGGCCAGCTCGAAATATTTCGCCGCCTTCAGAAGCGCCCCAGGTGCGTTGATGTCCTTGGGATAAAACACCCGGAGTCTCTCATACGAAAGACCCGCGTTGGCGTAGTCGTTCACGTTCGCGTAAGATTCACCGGCACTCAACCACGCTTTGGAAGCCAGCGGGTCGTTCGGGTATTGAACGGCAAATGCCTGAAAGTTCGTCGCGGCAATCGAGAATTTCTTCTGTTCGTACTCGGACATGGCAAGATAATATCTGGCCTGCCCCGCCGACGGAGATGTCGGATATTGCTGCAGGAACTTGCTGAACTGCTCCTCCGCAAGGTCATACATTTTATTCTGAAGAAGTTCTTTGCCGAATTTAAGATCGGAATCCACCTGGCTCTCCTGCGCGTAAGAGGCGCCGGCGAGCACAAGCATAACGCTCAAAATCAAAGAGATTCGTTTTAACATGCCTTAATATAAAGTCTTAGACAGGATTGCGAAAGGAGGAAAAACAAATCGAACGCGGAAAGCACGGATAAAATGGATATTCCCGGATCTCGCATCCATTAGAATCTCGATCCGTGGGAATCCGTACCATCCGTATGATCCGTGTTCTATTCCCCCGAACAAGAAGAATGGCGGGTCCGGGCCCGCCATTTCATGCGATTCCTGTATTCTCGTGATTACATTTCCCGTTCGGCGAGCCGCTTCTTCAGCTGCGAAATGTGCCAGGTCAGGTTGATTTCCTTCGGGCACGCTTCCACGCAATTGAAGATGGTATGGCATCTCCAGATACCGTCCGGAGTGTCTACCACGTCGAGCCTCTCGTCGCCCGCTTCATCGCGGGTGTCGAACACGAACCGGTAAGCCTTCAGCAAGGCGGCCGGCCCAATGTAATTCTCGTCCGACCAGGATGATGGACAAGAAGTAGTGCAGCACGCACAGAGTATGCATTTCGCGGATTCGAACAGCTTCTCCGCGTCTTCATTGGTCTGGTAGCGCTCGTGCTCCGGAGGCGGAGAGTTATTCACGAGATACGGCTTCACTGCCTCATACTTCTTGTAAAAATCGGACATGTCGACGATGAGATCTTTGACTATCGGTATCGACGGCAGCGGCTCTATGACGATCGGTTTCCTGTAGTTGACATCTCTCAGGAGAGTCGAGCACGCAAGACGGTTCCTGCCGTTTATTCTTATTCCGTCCGACCCGCAGACGCCGTGCGCGCAGGACCGTCGGAAAGTGAGAGTGCCGTCGTATTTCCACTTTACCTGGTGAAGGAGATCGAGTATCCTCTCCTTATCGTCCCCGGCCTCGACAATGAACTCCTGGTAATATGGCTCGGTGTCTCTTTCGGGGTTATATCTTTGTATACGCAGAGTGACTTTCATTCTTCCGCCGTCCTTTCAATACTTTCGTTCTTTAGGCTGGAAACGAGTGATGGAGACCGGCTTGAAATCGATCTTCGGCTTACCCTCTGTCTTATATACAAGAGTATGCTTGAGCCATTTCTTGTCGTCTCTCTTCGGGAAGTCTTCACGGGAATGCGCTCCTCTCGATTCTTCTCTCGCGAGCGCGCCGAATATAATCGGTTCCGCCGTGTCGATCAGGTTACCGAGTTCAAAGGCTTCCATGAGATCGGTGTTGAAGATTTTCCCTTTATCATCTATGGAGACTTCCTGATACCGCTCCCGAAGGCTCTTAATCTCCGAAGTCATCTCCTTCAGGTCTTTCTCGTTTCTGAATATGCCGACCTTTTCCATCATCTTTTCCTGCAGTTCCGTGCGGAGGGCGCCGACCTTTTCCTTCCCCTTCGAATTCATCAGGCGGTCAAGCGTAGCGACAGTCCTGTCGGTCGCGTCGCCTGGAAGAGGGGCAAATTCCGTGTCCTGGATGAACTGCGCGATTGCCTTGCCTCCCCTGCGTCCGAAGACGATTATATCGAGGAGCGAATTTGTTCCCAGCCGGTTTCCGCCGTGGACCGAGACACACGCCGCCTCGCCCGCCGCGTAGAGCCCGGGGACCTTCGTATTCTTCTTGTCCCTGGTGACTTCGGCGTCCACGGTAGTCGGTATGCCGCCCATGGCGTAGTGGGCCGTAGGCTGGATGGGGATCGGTTCCTTCGTCGGCTCGACGCCGAGATAGGTCCTCGCGAAGCCCGTAATCTCCGGTATCTTCTCGTCGATCACTTCCTTCGGAAGATGGGAGACGTCGAGGTGGACGTAATACGTCCCGTCACTTCCTTTGAAGCCTCTCCCCTCACGGATTTCGGTAATGATCGCCCGCGACACCATGTCTCTCGGGGCGAGATCTTTCACCGTCGGCGCGTAGCGTTCCATGAAACGCTCGCCCTTGTTGTTGAGCAGTATTCCACCTTCGCCGCGGGCCGCCTCGGAGATGAGAATCCCAAGCTTCCACAGTCCCGTCGGGTGAAATTGAACGAACTCCATGTCCTGCGAGTGGCAGGCCGTTGTTGTAGACAAACGAGAAGCCGTCTCCGGTGCCGACATGCGCATTGGAGGTAATCCTGAATACCCTCCCGTAGCCGCCCGTCGCCAGCATGACAGCCTTGGCGTGGAACACGTGGATCTCGCTTGTAGCGATGTCCATCGCGACGACGCCGGCGCATGTTTTGCCGGACATGATTATGTCAGTGACGAAGAATTCCGAGAAGAAATGCACTTTCTGTTTTATGCAGTTCTCGTAGAGCGTGTGCAGCATTACATGCCCCGTCCTGTCGGCGGAGTAGCACGAGCGCCTCACGGCAACCCTCTTTGAATCGGGGTCCGTAGGATTTTCAGGCTTGGTGTGTCCGCCAAACCTTCTCTGCGCGATTTTCCCTTCTGGAGTTCGCGAGAAAGGCATTCCCATATGTTCGAGTTCGATGACCGCCCTGATGGCATCCTTCGTCATTATCTCGATCGCGTCCTGGTCACCGAGGTAATCGCTCCCCTTGACCGTGTCGAACATATGCCATTCCCAGCTGTCCTCCTCTTCATTTCCGAGCGCTGCGCCGACTCCCCCCTGCGCGGCTCCCGTGTGAGAACGGGTAGGAAAAACTTTTGACAGCACGGCACAGCTGAACCCTTCCGGGATCTCAAGCGCCGCCCGCAGCCCGGCTCCACCCGCGCCAACTATTAGAACATCATACTGATGATTAATCATCACAAATTCCTTTTCAATTTAGAAAGAAAGAATGGTATTGACGCCGAGAACCCAGAATGCTATTCCCGACAGAATTATAATACCGTAGATAGTCAGGCTAACGGCCGGTTTCATCTTGTAATCGCGGAAGATCCCCCACGTTCCGTTCAGGCCGTGCCATAATCCCACAGTAATGAAAGTAAGGTCGAACATTTTCCAAAACGGCTGATGCATGCGCTCCAGTACGGCGGCATATGTATGGCCGCTCGCCGGATCGGAATGCATGACGAAATAATGCCCGATGACGACAACGACCAGCAGGAGCCCCGTAATTCTTTGCAGCACCCATCCCGGCGCGCCGCTTCCTCTTGAACCTGTGTGTTTATACATTTCTCACCTCACCTTAACGAAGCAAACATGTTAGCGATCGGCTCTTTGAACATGAGGATTCCCATTCCGATGAAGAGAATCACTCCGAGCCCGTAGACCACGGTAAGAATTTTCTTGTGGTACCTGGCGCCATCGGCCCAATCGACAAGAACGATTCTCACGCCGTTGAACGCGTGATAGAGCACGAGTGAAAAGAGCAGCCACTCCAGGACTTTGAACACCGGCGTGGTGAAGAGTTTCATCTCATCGTCAAAAGCCTGGGGGCCCTGAGTCAGAGTAGTCAGCGCGTAGATGTGGACGTAGATGTAGGCCGTCAGGCCAAGCCCGGTTATGCGGTGCAGGATCCACGCCCAGCTTCCGCGGTGCTTGTAATACTTCAGGTTTGTTTTAAGCCATCCTTCAGGTGGTTTAGGTTGGTATGCCATCATTATCTCCTTTGAAGATTTTAGCTCGCAAAAGTTAACGAAAGCCCCCTTTTTATGCAACGGACGCGATTTTATCCGATGTGACCCCGATTAGGTGAAAAAAATGTCGTCATTTATTATACTTAACGCGGACGAAAGCGAAAGATAATTCTATTAGGCGGTTAACGAACGGCCACGAGGGCCCTTATTGCATCATCTTTCATGCAAACGAGCACACTGTGGTTCGCGCTGCCGGATGGAATAAAAACAAAAAATTGATGAATCTAAATGGACATACTCAGAGAGTTCTACGGACCAAATGCCGGTTACGTCCTGGAACTTTACAATAAATTTCTCAATGACCCTTCCTCAGTTGATCCGGAAACACGGGAAGTTTTTCAAAGATGGCAACCGACACCCGATCGACCGCCTCTGCCGGGCGGAGAGACGGCGGAAGTCTCTCAGCGAAACTGGAAGGCGATTCTTGCAGTCGCCAGACTTGCTCAGGATATCAGGCAGTTCGGCCACCTCGCCGCGAAGATAGATCCGCTCGGTCTCCTTCCGCTCGGCGATCCAATACTCGGAAAGGACTCGCACGGCCTTACGGATAATGAACTGCGGTCGCTTCCTGCCGAGTTGGTGGGTGGCCCGATAAGTTCGAGGACGACAAACGCCCTCGAGGCAATCGAAGCACTTACCGCAATCTATACATCCACTATCGGTTTGGATTTCGAACACGTTCATGTCGCGGAGGAAAGGCTGTGGCTTCGCGACGCTATCGAGGCCAGACAATTCGGCCCGCCGGCAATGCCGGTCGACGACAGGGGTTTGCTCGAGAAGCTGACCGAAACTGAGGTCTTCGAGCAGTTTCTCCAGAGATCCTTCCCCGGAAAATTCAGATTCTCGGTCGAAGGGGTCGACATGCTCGTCCCCATGCTGAACGAACTCGTCTCTCTTGCGACGCATGAGGACATCAAGGCAATTATCATAGGCATGGCACACCGGGGGAGGCTCAACGTTCTAGCCCATATTCTCCAGCTCCCCTACTCTGCTATCCTGGCCGAGTTCAAGGATCCGGCCCGTCAGAAACATTCGCGCGCGGACCTCGACTACACCGGAGATGTTAAATACCATATCGGGGCTCTGAAGATACAAAAGAACGGCTCGTCGCAAACTGCGTCCATCTTTCTCGCGCCGAATCCCAGCCACCTCGAAGCGATTGACCCTGTTATCGAAGGAATGGCAAGGGCGGCAGGCTCGAATACTCATGTCCATGGCAAACCGGTCTTCGACCCCGAGATAACGCTGCCAATCCTCATTCACGGCGACGCTTCTTTTCCAGGCCAGGGAGTGGTTGCCGAGACTCTCAACTTCTCGAGGCTCGACGGATACGCCACGGGCGGGACGATACACGTCATTACAAATAACCAGTTAGGCTACACCGCCACTCCCAACGAGACCAGGAGCACGAGGTACGCCAGCGATCTCGCCAAAGGTTTTGAGATTCCGATAATACACGTGAACGCCGACGACCCGGTGGCATGCATCGAATCGGTGCGTATCTCATCGGCCTACAGAGAGAGATTTCACAAAGATTTCCTTATCGACCTCGTCGGCTACAGGCGTCACGGCCACAACGAAAGCGACGAGCCCACGTTCACCCAGCCGTTGATGTACGAGAGGATCCGGCAAGTCCCGACGGTCAGACAGAAATGGGTCTCAGCACTTGTAGAAAGAAATGTCGTGACGGCCGAAGAGGCGGACGCCATGGTGAAGGCGCAGTTCGACAAGCTGCAGTCGGCGTTATCGTCGCTGGAGGCCGATAAGGCACTCCTCGAATCGAGGCCGACTGTACCCCCTTCCGGTGCTGCCAGGCGCGTGAAGACACTGGTTAGCCTGGATCGCCTCAGAAGTATCGAGGAAAAGCTTGGCTCACTTCCGGAAGGTTTCTCGGTGCACCCAAAACTCGAGCGCACACTTGAAAAGCGCAAGCACACGTTCCAGGACCTTGACGGCAAATCTGTCGATTGGGCTTCGGCCGAAATGTTGGCCTTTTCAACCATCCTGGAAGACGGTGTCCCTATCCGCTTCACAGGCCAGGATACAGAGAGAGGGACATTCAGCCACAGGCATCTCACTTACCATGACGTGAAGAACGGCAACGTATTCACACCGCTAGAATCGCTCTCTACCGCCAAGGCATCCTTCGAGGCATACAACAGCCCGCTCACCGAAGGCGCAGCTATCGGCTTTGAATACGGTTACAACGTCCAGGAGCCTGGCCGGCTGGTCATCTGGGAAGCGCAGTATGGCGACTTCATTAACAACGCTCAGATGATGGTCGACGAGTTTATTACATCGGCGAGGGCAAAATGGGGACAAACCCCTTCACTTGTCCTTCTTCTCCCCCACGCTTACGAGGGACAAGGCCCCGATCACTCCAGCGGACGACTGGAGCGCTTCCTGGAGCTGGCGGCTGAGACCAATATCAGGATCGCGAACTGTACAACAGCTGCTCAGTATTTCCATCTCCTTAGAAGGCAGGCGCTCCTCCTGAAGACCGACCCGCTTCCGCTGATCGTCATGACCCCTAAAGGCTTGCTCAGGCATCCGAGGACCGCATCGACACCGAAGGAGTTGTACGAGGGCAGGTGGGAGCCCGTACTCGACGACCCGAACGCTTCCGTCCTCAGAAATACTGCCGAGCGGCTTCTTCTTTGCAGCGGAAAGATATTCGTAGACCTGGTAGAGAGTAAGTTCAGGGAAGCGAACGAAGATACTGCTATCGTCAGGCTTGAACAGCTCTACCCCTTCCCCGCGGAAGAAATAAGAGCAACCCTCAAGAGCTATAATAAGCTCGAGGAGATAATCTGGGTCCAGGAAGAGCCGCAGAACATGGGCGCTTGGAATTATGTGCGGCCATTGCTGGCGGATATTCTGGGAAGCAAGTTCAAGGTCCGCTATATCGGCAGAACGCCAAACGCGAGTCCTGCAGAAGGTTCGACCGCCCTTCACGCAGCGCATCACGCAGAGGTGATCGAAGCCGCGTTCAGGAGCGGCCTTGCAAAGGAAGGCTCCGCCCAGGTCAAAGCAGCAAACAGTCTTTTGAATTCATAGAAGGCAGAGAGAGATGAAGAGTACAATTGTCGTCCCGGCGCTTGGAGAATCGGTTGTTGAAGCACGGATCGCTCACTGGTTGAAGAAGGAAGGCGAGAAAGTTGAAATCGGAGATATACTCGTCGAGCTTGAGACCGAGAAAGTGAACGTGGAGGTCGCAGCCCAGACCGTGGGAGTCGTTACAAAAATAATCGCTGCCGAAGGAGCGACTGTCCATGTCGGCGACGCGATCGCTGAAGTTGATTCCTCTGCCCAGCCGGTCGCTGCGGCGGCCAGAGAGAGTCAGAGCCCCGCCAAGGAAGAGAGTAAAGAACCCCACCTGGAGCGTGCCGGAACTGTGCCGATGCTGGGAATTTCAGGAAAAGAAAAGGTGACCCCTGTTGCCAAGCGCGTCGCGGAAGAAAGCGGGCTTGAGATATCACAGGTTGCCGGCTCGGGCACCGGAGGAAGAGTAACCAAACACGACGTCGAGTCTTTCATACACACTCAGAAAAGCGGAGACCGGGGAAATGGGAAGCCCGGTATCCTGCCGAAGGTGGAAATGAATGGGCGTGAGGAACGCGTGAGGATGTCGATGCGGCGCAAGACGATCGCCCGCCGGATGGTCGAAGCCCAGCAGTCAGCCGCCATGCTTACGACCTTCAACGAGATCGACATGAGCCGCGTCATGGAGCTCAGGAGAAAATACAAAGATCATTTCAAGCAGAAATATGGGATCAGTCTCGGAATAGTGTCTTTCTTCGTGAAAGCCGTCATAGCCGCGCTGAGAGAATTTCCCCGCCTGAACGCTCAGATAGATGGCGAGGATATAGTTTACAAGCATTACTACGATATTGGGGTTGCCATAGGGGCGGAAGAAGGATTGGTCGTTCCGGTCCTGAGAAGCGCGGATCAGTTGTCATTCGCCGAGATTGACATGGCGATCAAGAACTTTGCGGACAAGTCGGCTAACGGCACGCTGACTCTTGACGACCTGCGCGGCGGAACTTTCACTATAACCAATGGAGGGGTCTTCGGATCGATGATGAGCACTCCGATAATCAACCCCCCACAGGTCGGCATACTCGGACTTCACAAGATCGCGGATCGCCCCGTCGTGGAGAACGGTCAAGTTGTGGTGAAGCCGATGATGTACGTCGCGCTGACGTACGATCACAGGATCGTGGACGGCCGCGAGTCGGTGCAGTTCCTCGTCAAGGTGAAGGAATTCATCGAGGATCCGGCTGCGATGTTACTGGAATAAGCCATAGCTGTAACACGCTACAGCTATTCGGCTCGTAACGGGAGAGGGATTACCCGTTTTTTATCAGCCAGGTATTATTGAAGAGCGGCCAGAAGACAGCAGGGGACCTAACTCAATTGAAACACTCTTCCGGGCGTGCTTGACTCTTACCTGCCCACTCACTACCATAGTTGCGTCAGCGGGATTTCACATCGTTTCATACGGGAAAAAGCAAACGATGGTGGGCAGCTAAGGTAGATATCCCTAGGTATATTGCTTTTCAAGCAAGGGCGTCAGGATAGTGGTGGAAGTAGCTCCTTTCCGCAAACGATGCGCGGGAAAGGAAGGAGAAAGAATGAGAGCTGTTGCGGCTTCGGGCATTGTGGCGGTTTTCTCTTCATGCAGTTACAATTCTATCGATTCCGGCGCGGTTTTTTCTGCCGGGATCGGCTTTCCCCTGTCCCTACCCGGCAAACGCGGGAGCCGGTCTCAGGGAAAAAACTGTGCTTCTTCGGAAACGCGATTCTATCGTTCTAGTAATTTGAGGAGGAAATGCGGGAGGCGTTTATGAAATCGCGATCAACTGGATGTGAAGGACTTTCTGTAAATGGATATGAATTGACAAGCGCGGAGAAGGACATATTCAAACTGATTGCGGAAGGAAAGAAGAAGAGAGAAATTGCGGGTTGTCTGCACATCAGCATTCACACGGTGAAAACCCACATTGAAGACGTGTACAGAAAGCTTGGCGTCCATACAGCTGCCGCCGCTGTAGCAAAATTGCTCGTGGAGCATATCTTCGTCGATCGTCCACCCTGCCACTTGTGATTTTCAGCCGGATGTAAAATCAGCCATTCGGCTGATTGCAGGCAACATTTGTAGGCCATAAATTAGCGCGGTTGAACCTTTCCTATTAGGTTTCCGCAGGAATTGGCTGTGAAAATCAGGAGGCCGGGAATGGGCGGAAGTCATACATCACCGATTTACCCATCCGAACATCCCCGCAAGCTGTGCGCGTGGCGTTTCATTTTCAAGTGTCGTGAATTTAGGAGAATAAATGGCCTAAGGAGAAAAAGGAAATGAAGGCCGGAATATGGCTTCTTGTTTGCGCGACTATTGCAGTGGAGTTTTCAAGTTGTAATAACAATGGAGTTGGGCGAATCACATCTCCGACTCCTGTATTTATAGGCATGGACGGCATGCTCGTCACAAAGCTTGTTCACGAAAAGCCGTATCTTTACGCAGGCGCGGCCGCGAACGGGTTGTGGCGTCGCGATATGGAGAAGATGACAGACTGGGAATACCTCGGTCTTGCAGATACCACCTTAGGGAGATGGTCAAACCTCGGAGTGGTCGATTTGGACATAAGGGGGAGAGACATGCTTGTCTCCTATAACAGCGCGGTCGCAGACGTTGACCCAAGGACTACTGTGGGAATTTGGCGAAGTACAGATGGCGGGATGCGCTGGTTCAGATCAGACGGTGGCATCCCAGAGACCATCACCGACCCGAACGATTACAATGTCGTTAGTACCTGTCAGCGCTCACCTGACAAGCCGGACGTGGCAATCGGCGTATATTCTGCTGCTGTGTATCGTTCGACTGATGGAGGCTATCAATGGAGTCTAATAGCGGGCAAGCGAGGGATAGCGGGTGGTGATGACCACGAGCGGTGGAATCCATTTCAACCAGGAGAGATTTGGGGGTGGGGAACCACTTCGGTTTTTCAGCCCTACTTAGGGGCGGCGAAAGACTACGGCCTGAGTGGGAAAGTCGGTGTTGATTTCTTTAAACTTGGGTTTCCTTCTGACCAGATCGTGAGCGATGTGGCCTTTGACTGTGGAGATCCCGATATCATACACGTTGGCACAAGCCAGGGATTGATGAAGTCTACCGACGGCGGATATAACTGGGTCGTGGGAAAAGCAGCTATTCCGGACAGTGGATACATATTCTGCATGATCGAACATCCATCTAAAGCAGGAGTCCTGTTCCTGGCTGGTGGAAGCTCCATCTACTACTCAAGAGATGCGGGAGAAACTATACAGGTGCTTACTACAGTTCCTGTGCAATTTATAGAATCACTCGCGATAGACGAGGTAGGACAACGACTTTTTGTTGGATCAGCAAAAGGAGTATATGAAATATCCTTTTCTTCGGTGGTGAATTTAAGAGTAAAAGAGATTTGAGGAGAAATAGGAAATGAAGTGCGCAAGAAGCCTACTGCTCATAATAATCATCGCATTAGGATGTCCAGCCTGCAAGGATAGCGGGATCGGGCCGATAGGGCCCGTGGACAGTACGTGGACCTATCTCGGTTTAGGAAACGAAACCATCACAGCGATTGCGGTTGACCCAACAAATCCAGACGTACTCTTTGCCGGGAGTATGTCGGATTTCAGTGCCGGAACCCCGGGACGATTGTTCAAAACTACGAACGGGGGAGAGTCTTGGGATACCTTGATAGCAGGGGGCAGTGACAAGTACACCACAGTAATCTTCGACCCAAAGAGTCCTCAGACAATATATGCGGCACCATGGGGGATAATAAAGAGCAACGACGGGGGAGAAACATGGCGGGAGAGTGACGCCGGAATAAGTCTGGATTGGGAGACGCATGTTGGGGCAATTGAAATCGATCCATTCAACTCAAATATTCTTTATGCTGGAACTGGAGGGACCTTCGGAGGAAACATATATAAAAGCTCAGATGGGGGGACAAGCTGGATGTCAATAAATGACTCCACGGGCGGTAGCGTGACAAGTATCGCCGTCAATCCCACCAACAACAATATTGTTTACATTGCAATGGCGGGTGCATGGCCTTTGTTAAAAACTATCGATGGGGGATCCAACTGGACCAAGCCGACGATTCCAGAAGGTTTTGTAAAAGATGTAATTGTTGATCCGACAAGCAGCTCAAGGATTTTTGCGGGATTGGCCTGGATAGATGGAGCGCCTGGGACTGGTATCTGGAAAAGTGAAGATGCCGGAGACAATTGGGTGAGTTTCAGTCAAGGGTTGCCCGACAGCAATGGTGTCACGAAAATTGTTGAGCAGGCAAGAACTGGAAGAATCTATATTGCCGTGTCGGCCAACAGATTGAATGCAACTGGTGTGTATGCACGGCAGGTGTCAAGCGGAACATGGATACAGATAGGAATAAATTCCGACGAGGTAAGAATTTCGGGAGGCGATTTACAACTCAGTCCAGATGGAAGATATCTCTATTCAGGGGGTAGTGGAATCTCAGACTCAAAGTTGAATAAAGAACATTGTGGATGAGTGAATAAATTAAGGGCAATGGTACAGAGAACGCCGACAGCAATATCAAATTGCAATTACACCCTGATGAGTCACTGAAGGGCAAGCAAATACTTCCTGCACTGCTGAAAAGTCCGTCACGAGGAATCGATCTGCCAAAGGAAACGTACCTATTCGCAGGCGCCTTTCATTGTTGCAAGAAAAGCACAAAGTAGTAGGAAGCGCATCAACACAAGAATTGAAAGGAATGAAACGATGAACGCGATTATCAGAAGAATTTCTATATTCGCTTTGTTCGTCACGCTCCTAACGCCGCCTATTATTCTTTCTCAGGAGAAGGTGGGTGGAAGAGCAGTCATATCTGGCATTTGGAACGGAAAAGCTACAAACTATACTGCTGGCGGAGTGGCGATAAAAGTGAAAAAAGGATACGGATCAACCGATTTGGCCTTTACGTTTGCGAAATTCCATTCTACAATTAAACAGGACTTTGACCACCTCGGATGGGGGTGACTGAATTTCCTGATAGCATCGATGTCATGTCAGTCATATCCGACCTGCGGAAGAACGAGGCTGTTGAGACTGCGGAACCAAATTTCATCGGTCAGGCTCATGTATTACCAAATGACCCGTATTTCAATGGCACTAGTCCAGCTACTTATGCATGTCAGTGGGCGCTACAGAAACAGGGCAGGTTCCACCGGGAGGTACCTCCGGTGCAGACATTCATGCCACGGACGCGTGGAGCATCACGACTGGCAGCTCAACTGTGTTAATTGGGGTCCTCGACAGTGGAATTCCCATGCTTAATGGATCACTATCTCACCCGGATTTGAATGACCAGAACAAAATTATCATCGGACGCGATTTTGTGGAGACATTACCTGCTGATACTACTGTGGAGGGGCTTGCTAAAGTCGCACCGACATCTGCGAGATCGCTGGTGCGAAACCAACAATGACACTGGTATCGCCGGTATAACCGGAACTGCGCCAGAGTGCTACGTCCTCGGTTTGACGCTGATATCCGTACCGGGTTAGACGCTGTGCGATATGCAGTCGATTATGCAAGAAACAATAATTACAAGCTTGTTATCAATTTCAGCGGCGGTTG
>CAWEBD010000146.1:0-25267 GCA_963806435.1 uncultured Bacteroidota bacterium | reverse complement strand
ACCTTTGCCACAACGGTTGACTCGCTGCTTGCTGTAAAATACCTGATTTATGACAAAAAGCTGTGCGATTTTGACACGCTGAAAAAAGCACTTCGCGCGAACTGGAAGGGCTATGAAATTTTGCAGGCGACCGCAAAAAACAAAGCGCCGAAGTTTGGCAGAGATGACGATGACGCGGATGAACTGGCCGGGCGTTTTATGAAAGATTGGTCCGACGAAGTCTGGAAATACCGCACAACCGGAACAAACGCGCAATTCAGGGGCGGGATGCTCAGCTGGAATTACTGGATAGGCTCCGGTTACATACTGCCCGCAAGCCCGGACGGACGTGAGCACGGCCAGTTCCTTTCAAACGCTATTTGCCCGGTTAACGGCGCGGACACCACAAGGAGGAGAAGCTCGAATTCCCATCCGCCGGCTGAGCCCTTGGCCATGAAAGGCATTTTTGTTTTTCTCTTGTACCGGATCGCACCGATCATCACCAGGACAAAGCAAAAGGCGGTCAGTTGAGTGAGAAGGCCAAGGGCGATCGCGATGGCGCCGAGCGGTTCGGAGATCGACAGTATCTTGAGAATCCGCAAACTGGACGCCGGTAACTGCTCGGAGGGCTTGATTTTGCGCAGGGGCGCTTTCATCACCCCGTGGACCCAGAAGATCATTCCGACGCAGATTCGCTGAATCAGAAGTGCCAGCCTTGTCTGGTGAAGCATGTTGAAGAAATGCATATTCCCTTCTCATGGTTTCTAAGCAGAGGATCTTCCTGAACCGCGCGTTCGGCCTGGTTTCCAACCGGAGAGGCGCGTACAATACCACTTCAAAACACAGCTTCACGACACTCCGTTCCGGGCGCGGTATGGAGGGAGTACAGGCCCCGTCATGACGCGACTTTAGTCAGGCGCTTTAAGTCCGGCGGACGGTGCGGGGAGTTGAGAGGCCTGCGCAAGCCGTTCGGAGGAGAAGTCATGGAGCCCGGACCGGAAAACACGATGTTTGGACCGGCGGCCTGAAAGCCGGGAAACCGCGTCTGGGAGTTCGGCCGACACGACAAGGAGTCGGGACGAAGCGACCGGGAGTTGGGAACGCCAGACCAAGAGTTCGGACGAAGCGACTGGGAGTTTGGAACGTCAGACTACGAGCTCGGACGAAGCGATCGGAAGCTCGGAAGGCCAAACTAGGAGTTTGGATGGGGCGACTGGTGGTTTGGAAGGCCAAACTTAGGCCTCGGACGAAGCGACTGGGAGTTTGGAAGGCCAAACTTAGGTTTCGGACGAGCCGACTGGGAATTCGGATGGAAGTTAGAATCGTCCGGCAAGGGGGAAATCCCCTGAAAAACGAACAGTTAACCGTATTGAATTGAAACGACCCCAGTTCGCGGGATTCCGGCCCCACTCATAGCGTAGCGCCTCGATGCCGTTTCACTGCATTTCACTCCCTTCATTCGTACCTCAAAGATTCAACAGGATTTGCGGTCGCGGCTCTCACAGCTCCGAAACTTACCGTAACAGCAGCAGCCACAAGAGCAATCGCTGCAGCCAGCAGGAATGCCCACAGGCTTAAGTTTATTCTGTAGGCAAAACCCTGAAGCCACCTGTTCATGAAGTAATATGCGACGGGACAGCCGATGACAGCGCCGATCGCGACGAGCATCAAAAACTCTCTCGTCAGCAAGCTTATAATATCGACTTCAGATGCGCCGAGTACTCTGCGGATTCCAATCTCCTTGATGCGCCGCTCGGTGGTAAAAAGCGAGACCGCGAACAAGCCGATACATGCTATGACAATTGCAATCGATGAGAAAACACCCATGACAGCCTTGAACTGGTCGTCCGCAACATATTTCGCCGCAAAATCATTATTTATGAAATCATAGTCGAAGGGATACCCGGGGTTGACCCGATTCCACACATTCTTGATATTGGTCAGAGTATTTTGCAGATCTTTCGTACGTACTCTGATAAGGATATTGTTGAACCATAACGGCTCGACGAACATGACAATTGGTTCGATCCTGTCATGCAAAGAAGTGAAATGAAAATTCCTCACGACGCCGACAATCGGTCCATACTTAAAATCAATCCCATCGAGGCGGATTCCTATCGGTTCTCCTATGGCCTGACCGGGCGTCTTGCATCCGATGGCTTTCATAGCAGCTTGATTGATAATGTAAACCCTATCTGTCGTCTCGAAGTATTTCTCGAAATCCTTCTCCCCGTTAAACTGGTGTGCATCCAGGTCGGCAGGAACAAATTTCCTGAACGAATTTCCGCCGAGGAGCCTGATTTTCATTACGCTGATGAAGTCTCTGTCGACAGGCAGGACCTCGCAAGACGGCGGATTCTTACTCTCCCAACCATCGCCGGTGAAAACCTGACAGTTATCGACAATCTTTTCTGAAGGAACCTCAAGCGCCGATGTCATCCCAACAACTCCGGCTTGATCTGTTATCTCCTTCTTCAACACCGCATATTTTCCCCTCGCCGAGAAAGGAATATTAGGCAGCGCAACGAGCTGTTCCGTGTCGTATCCCATATCGATGTTTGCTACATACTTCATCTGCTCATAGACGATCATTACCGCCGACATGAGAAGTATAGCCATAGAGAATTGTATGATGAGTAATGCCCTTCGTGAAGCGATTCCACGCAATCCGGGAGCTGAAATCACGGATGAGTGAGTACCGGAACCAAGAATTGCTGCAGACGACACATTTCTCACGACGAATGCCGGATATCCGCCTGAAATTAGACTTAAGAAAACAATCTCGGCAGCAGATGCGCACGCCAGGTATGGGATGGTCGAAACAGGAACGGTCATTTTCAGATTCATTAAACTCTGTAGCGCCGACATGGACGGTTCGTACAACAGCAGCACAAGTATCAGCGACAGGAAGACATACGCCGTCGACTCGGCGATATTTTGAGCGAAGAGTTCGCCCGTGCTTGCCCCAAGTGCTCTTCGTACGCCGACATCTTTCAATGAGGCCGTTTTCCGCGCTATTGCCAGGTTGACGTAGTTTATGCATGTTATCCCGATGATGAGCAGAGCAACGAGCAACAGCGCATACACCTGTGTGGCGCTCCCGTTCATTTCCAGTTCCCTTTGCAAATGAGAATAGAGATGTATGCTTGTCATCGGCTGCACGCGCAAGGAGAAACCGGATGCGTCTTTTGGTGACAGATGCGCCGATACAAATTGGCCGAGCTTCTCCTCCAGTTTATCTAAGCTCGCTCCCCGCTTGAGAAGTATATAGTAGTACCCCATATTCTCGCCTGCATACTTATTGGGCCATCTCGCTACAAATTCAGGATGGAAATGCGAGTTGGCCGGCACATTCTCCATCACGCCGGTTATGTGGTACTCGTACGCGTTGGACCATTGGTCACGAATCTTCAGAGTCCTTCCGACCGGGTCCGCGCTGCCGAAATACTTTCGTGCGATTTTCTCGCTGAGCACGATTGACATGGGAGACTGGAGTGCACTGACGCGGCTTCCCCGTATGAACTTGAATCTGAACAGGTCGAAGAAAGTCGAATCTGTTGTATAGAAGTTATCAGGTCTGAATGTCTTCTCGTTTGCGGTGGCGGCGGTGATTGCGGGATCGTTGAACTTCACAAGCTGAACGACCTGTGGATATTCATTCTTAACCTGTCGGATCCAGTCGTAATAACATCTCGCTATTTGTTCGCCGGCAAAGTTGTTTTCCATTCCGCGATAATTGCTCGTTATCCGGTATATCCGGTTGGAATCCGGCAAGTAGCGGTCGTAACTGAATTGGTCGAGGACATATGTCAGAAGGAGGAAACTGGAAAGTATGCCGAGCGCAAGTCCCGCGATCATTGTTGCTGAAAAGAGTTTTCGCCTGGTCATGTTTCTAAGTGCAGATTTCAGATAGCTCTTAATCATCTTCAGCCCTTCGATTTTCTAAGACTTGTTGGTACTTGGACAACGGAGCCACCGAGATACTCTCCCCGTGTCCATTGTCGTCCTTTCCCCCTACCAACTCCCGGCTTTCCACCGGGTAGTTGATTCCTCTTCCGGTCACGGCTAAATTCATGTTGGAGAGTAAAGGAATGAGAGGAAAGAAGATGGGCATGTTCAAGGTGAAAGCCAGAGTCGCAAACCCGGCGGACCCGAAGCGGTTCTTCGAGGAAGATTTCTGGGTTGATACCGGAGCGTTGCACAGTTTTGTCCCCGAAAATCGCCTGGAAGAAATAGGAATCAAGCCGTTGCACACCAGAGAGCTCATTTTAGCCGACGGACAGCGTGAACGCCGCCTGCTCGGTGAAGCGTCATTTACTGTGCCTGAATTGAAGGAGACTCTCACATGTATGGTGATCTTTGGACCGAAAGACTCTCTGTACCTCCTTGGAGTTACGACACTCGAAAACTTCGGCGTCGAAGCTGATACCGCGAATGGGAAACTTAAGCCGATAGCCGCAATCATTGGTGGGTTCATAGCTTCACGACCCGAATAATCATGACGTGATCCATTCCTTTGCGAGTCAAGTTCCGCAAGGCGAATATTACGTACCGTGGTTTGCTCCATGCAATCTGCTTTCCAGTAATTCGTACCTCAGAGATTCAATCCCGCAAAGGTGGGATCTTCGCACCTCGACATTATTCACGCCTCAGAGATTCGATCCCGGTGAGACGGGATGTCGGCATTACTCGAATCGTAATGCCTCAATGCCGTTTCCCGGCATTTCACTGGACTCACTCGTTCCTCAAAGATTCAACCGGATTTGCTGCCGCCGCCCGCAGCGCATGCGAACTGACGGTCAACATCGAGATCAGAAACGCCGCCAGTCCGGCCAGGAGAAACGGAGTCAAGCCTATCCCAATCCTGAAAGCGAAGCCCTGAAGCCAGTTATTCATGAAATAGTAGGCAATTGGCCATGCAATAATGTTCGCGGCGGCGACGAGTATGGCAAATTCTTTCGTCAAAAGAATTATGACATCCGGGGCGGATGCACCGAGCACCTTTCGTATTCCTACTTCCTTGGTTCGCCGTTTTACAATGTGACTCGCCAGACCGAAGAGGCCAAGCGCACATATGAAGATCGAAAGGAAAGCCGCAATTCCAAAGACCTCCCCGAGCTTGCGGGCGCTACTGTAGCTTTGTTCGAGCTGCTTATCCAGGAAGTGATATTCGAAGGGGTACCCCGGCTCGATTTTGTGCCACGCACCTTGTATTCCTGCAAGCGTCTTCGCGATGTCATGGGACTGAATTCTGACATAAACGCAACTGATCTTCTCCGGCATCAGGATAAGAAAGAACGGTTTAACTGGATGGTACATGGAAAGATAATTGAAGTCATTCACAACCCCTATCACGTGCAGCGACGAAGCTCCGACGTTCGGAAACTCCGGCGACGAGCGGCTTGTCGAACAACCCCATCTCCCGAAGCCTTTGGGCCGCTTCCCGGTTGACGATCACTGCCCCCAACGTATCGGCAGCCACCCCTCTTGAGAAATCGCGGCCGGAAACAAGCGGGATTTCCATCGCCTTGACGAAATCGTAATCAACCGCGAACCAGTTCGTCTCAAAGAGCACTTTGCCCTGATATTTGAGTGTGTTCTTCCATTCGGCCTTTCCGAAATCACCCCACGTCCCGGTTACGTCCACCACTCCAGCCGTTTCAGTAAACGCGTTCCGAAGCAACGGGTAATTTCTAGCAATCGATTGATAATACATCGGGACGACGACGACCTGATTCTTGTTGAAACCGATATTCCTGTTGAGCAAATAGTGGAGCTGCTCCGCCGCCACCACCGTCGCGATCAAGACAACGACAGCGAGGGCGAACTGAGTGACAACCAGTCCCTTCCTGAACGTAGCGCCACCCCTTTCTGCGACGGCTTGCCTGCGCGGGACCATGGTAGCATTGAATGACGACAGATAGTAGGCCGGGTAACTTCCGGCGAGCAAACCAACGACTATCGAAGATATTACTACAGCCAGCAGGTCTGTGAAGTTAATCGAAAGCGAACGATCAGTGAGCGCGTTGAAATACGGCAGCGCGACTTCCGTGAAAGAAACCGCTATCACTGCCGAAATGAAAGCCAGAATACCGGCTTCGGCCATCAACTGGTGGACTATCTTCCGTCGGTCCGCGCCGACTACTTTTCGTATCCCGATTTCTTTAGCCCTATCCGAATACCTTGCCGTAGAAAGTGAAACGAAGTTCATAATTGCGATGAAGAGGATGAGCACTCCGACGGCAAGAAAGATCAACAGTGTCTTCATGTTTCCGTTCGGCTCGATCTCCATCGCAAGGTGAGAGTGCAAATGAATACTTGTCAGTTGTTGTGCTCCGATTTGAAAGAAGTATTGCGCGAAGAAACTCTTGCCGAAATTCTCTTCATCGACGGAAGTCAATTGCCGGATCGCCGTCGATAGCGACGCTCCCGGACGCAAGACGAAATAATTATAAAAGGTATTGAAGTACCAGTGGTTCGCATAACCCGGGTTCTCCGACCAAAACGTGGCCATTGACACCGCCATATTAAAATGGAAAGTGGAATTCTGAGGAATATCTTCCATAACTCCGGTCACCTCAAAGTTCTCGGGCCCGGAACCCGAATTTAAAGTCACCACCTTCCCCAACGGATCGGTATCGGGAAAAAGGAGTCTTGCAGACGACTCTGTAATGATCAATGACCGGGGCGCGACAAGAGCAGTGAAAGGATTGCCCTCGAGAAGTTTGAAAGAAAAGACCGTAAAGAACCCGGAGTCGGCGTAGGCAAGCCTGTCCTCGGTGAACTCATTGATGCCTGACTGAATGATAACCGGTCCACTCTTGAAGAATAGCGCGGTGGATGCCTGAACGGAGGGAAAACTTCTGAGTACTCCGGCAATTGGCGGCGCTGAGGTCGCATTCTTCTGCGTGAAGTCCCCGTATTTGAATTGAGTCGTAACCCTATACGTTCTTGAAGCACTTGAGTTGAAGCTGTCGTAGTTCAGCTCGTTTTGAATCCACAGTCCGATAAGTATCGCGACCGAAAGACCGATCGCAAGGCCGATGATGTTTATTGCCGAGTAGAGTTTTGCCCGGCGAAGTGTTCTCAGCGCCATCTTCAAATAGCTCTTCAGCATAACTTAGCTTTCATTTTCGGTCGTGCTGCGCAAAGAGCAAAGAGCATAAAGCACGGCGCGCGCGTCGTGTCGCTCAGTGCGCTTTGTGCTGGGCGCTATGCTGTTCACGAGGTTATTCATATCTCAGCGACTCCACCGGGTTTGCCCTCGCCGCTTTGATGGCATGCAAACTCACTGTCAACAGCGCAATGACGAGTGCCATGGCACCTGATGCAATAAAGATCCAGAGGCTGATGATTGCCCTGAAAGCGAAGTTCTGCAGCCAATTATTCATGACGTAGTATGCCAGCGGCCAGGCGACTACATTCGCGATCAACACCCATTTCGCGAATTGGGTTGACAGAAGTGCGATCACTTCGGGCACAGACGCACCGAGGACCTTCCGAATCCCGATCTCCTTCGTCCGCTGCTCGGTGGTGAAGGCGGCAAGCCCCAACAAACCCAAACATGCGATGAAAATCGCCAGGACAGAAAATGTGCCGGCAATCTTACTGGTCCTCTGATCTGCTGCATAAAGATTCTGCAGGCTGTTATCGAGGAAGTTGAAGTCGAATTCTTCGTTGCCTGCATACTTTCTCCAGGCTCCCTTAATGAAGGATATCGTGCTCAGGTGATTTCCAGGTGCAAGGCGCACGGTAACGAATTGGCCAGCACTGGTTTCCGGCAGTAGACTGATGACAAGCGGCCGGATCGGCTCGTGAAGCGAGTGATAGTTGAAATCTTTCACGACACCTACTACCTCGAACCTCTTCTGGTCTGCCATTGTTTCGCCGGGCAGCACTAGATACTTCCCCACTATGACCTTGACTCCGAAGGCTTTTTCAACCTCCTGGTTGACTACCACAGCGCCGGTGTCCGAAGGATGTTCCTTTGAGAAGAACCTGCCGTCAGCCATTTGCATTTTGTACGTACCGGCAAAGTCATAATCACTCCGCATCGTCCGAAAGTCTACCAGCTGTTGGGCGCCTGTCCCTTCGAGCCAGAACCCGCTGTCGCTGTACTGGTTCCCCGGAATCGCCGTAGAGTTGGTCACGCTTAATATGTTTGTGTTCTGCCTCAATTTGTCTTCGAAGGATTGTATCCGGCCTCCTAAGTCTTCTGTTCTATAGATCACCACGCTCTCTTCCTTGTCAAATCCCAGATTTCTTGTTTGCACATAATTCAATTGATCATATATCACGAGTGTACCGATGAAGAGGGCGATTGATATCGCAAACTGGAACACAACAAGTCCGTTTCTTACGAGCGATTTTCTTCCTCCTTTCTTCGTCTCCGGCTTGAGCACATCGATCGGACGGAAAGACGATAAGTAGAAAGCGGGATAACATCCTGCAATGGCCCCAACAACAATAGCAAGACCGATAAGAATAGGAATCGTCGAAAGATTGGCCAAAAGACCGAGACTCAATTCCTTGTCGGCGGTATCATTAAAAAGAGGAAGCATGAGCTCGACGATACCGACCGCTAATATTACCGCTGCCCCGCTCATCATCACAGATTCCGCCATGAACTGCCAGACAAGATGTGAACGCGGGGACCCGAGAGTCTTTCTGATCCCGACTTCTTTTGCGCGTCTTTCGGATCTGGCCGTCGCGAGGTTGATGAAATTGATGCACGCGATCGACAGGATCGCGACCGCGATTGCCGAGAAGATATACACGGTGGAGATACTGCCGTTCTGTTCCAGTTCATAATCAAGATGCGAGTTAAGATGGATCGAGGTGAGCGGCTGAAGCATGTATCCGACCTTATTGCCCGCCGCCAGGAACTGTTCTATCGACACACCCGTGACGGCCTTCAGTTGCGGTCCGGCATGAGTGACGAGCTCCTCATCGATTTTCCGTTTTAAATCGGCCGGATTCGTCCCTTTCTTCAGTAGAAAATATGTGTAGTAGTTGTTGCTCATCCAGTTTGGATTTCGGCCATCCTTCACGGAAGTGAGCGAAGCGATGAAGTCGGGATGAAAGTGCGAGTTCGGGGGAACGTCCTTTATTACTCCCGTGACGATGTAATCGGTGTTCTTGTCTCTGTTAATGATTTTGCCGAGCGGATTTTCATTGCCGAAATACTTTCGCGCGGTCGATTCGGTAATCACAACCGAGTTGGGTTGAACGAGCGCGGTTTTCGGATTGCCTGCAACGAACGGCAATGTAAATACGTCGAACAGGCTCGAGTCCGCCCAAAGGAATTTCTGCTCGACGTATGTCTTATTCTGATACCTGATTGCGCAGGATCCTTCGTAATGCAACCGGGCGTATGCGAGAACTTCGGGGAAGTCATGATAAATCGTTGATCCCATCGGAGCCGGACTCAGAGCCGACCTTATTTCACGGCCGTTGAACGTTGCACTGAAGGCCGGCCTGTAAATCTGAGCCGCATGTTTATTGTAATTGTCGTAACTCAGTTCGTCCCTGACGAAAAGCATTATTATCACGAAGCAAGCGATCCCAACGGCAAGCCCGACGATGTTTATGAACGAATAGACCTTATAATGTTTGAGATTTCTAAGTGCAACTCGCAAGTAATTCTTAATCATGGCTCAGCCCTTTCTAAAAAAAGGAAGGAGACAGGAGCTGCGGCGACACAACATACTCTTATTCCATTGTTTCCATGTTCCGTATTCCTTTCTCCTGTCTCTTCTCAATTTTCGATCCATCCATCTTTCAGTTTTATTGTTCTGTTTCCGTAAACCGCGTTGGTTTCTGAATGTGTGACCTGAACGATTGTTGTCCCCTGCTTATTCAGCTCCTTCAACAAATCCATAATCTCTTTTCCCTGGTCTGAGTGGAGATTCCCTGTCGGTTCATCGGCAAGAATCAATTTTGGCTCGGCGATGACTGCCCGTGCAATTGCCACAAGCTGCTGCTGTCCGCCGGAAAGCTGGTTTGGAAAGAGATCCTTCTTGGCCACGATACCGAACCTGTCGAGCGTCTCTGCCACTCTTCCCTTTCGGTTATTCGCGCTAACCTTCTGGTAAAGGAGCGGCGTCTCAAGGTTCTCGTAGACGGTGAGCTCGTCAATCAGATGATAACTTTGGAACACAAACCCAATATATGTCTTGTGAAATTCTGTCTGCTTTTTTCCGTTCATTTTATGGACAGGTTCGCCGAGGAAATAATACTCACCGTTCGATGGATCGTCCAGCATTCCGATGATATTCAAAAGGGTCGTTTTCCCTGATCCCGACGGTCCCATGACGGAAATGAATTCACCCTCCTTTACCTCCAGGTTGATGTTTCTAAGGACGTAAGTCTTGATTACTCGGTTTTCGTAGTACTTTTCAATTGCGGTAAGCTTGATCATGTTAGCCTTTCATTTAGGAGGAGAAAGTCCGCCATAGGCGGATGCGCCTCCGGCGCAGAAAAAGGAGGCAGGAGACAGGACGAAACCCACGCGCCTCCCTTCCTCTTTCAGAAGTTTCGTTTTCTGGTTTGGATCAAACCGAACAGCATTGCTGATATTTCTCTCGTTTGTTGCAGAAGTTCCTCACCTTTCTCTTTCTCCATCAATCCTAATGCAATTCCCAAATAGACCTGCGTCCGCAGTTCGCCGCAAGAACCTTTAGCGATAAACAAGAATTGTATGAACTCCTTGTTAGACTGTCTCTCGTATCCTTCGGCGATATTCGACGGGATCGAAACTGCTGCCCTTTGTATCTGGTCTCGAAACCCGTAATCGTGCGAATCCTTCAACGTTTTGTAAATGTCCGTCGCTATCCGCATCGAGTTTTGCCAAACTACCAGATCTTCGAATTTTTCAACTTTACCCATGACACCCCTCCAGATCTTTTTAATTTTGGATTATGTTGAACATTTCTTGGTCGTCCGACAGAATTCTCGAGCCATTCTTCAGCGAGAGAAAGGAAACTGCAAGAAACACTTGGGTCACTCTTTGCTTTCTCATGTTCCCTTGCTCCTTCACTTTCCTGTCTCCTTTCTCCTTTTTCCTGCCTCCCGAATCACGCCCTTTGCGCTGTGCCCTATGCGCTAGGCGCTCATACGTGGAATTTCTCCTTGTAGTTCTCCGTCACAACATGCCCGTCGAAGAGATGGATGGTGCGGTGGGCGAATTCCGAATCGTGCGGTGAGTGAGTGACCATGACAATCGTTGTCCCGTCTTCGTTCAGCTGCGTCAGAATATTCATTACTTCCTCACCATTGGCCGAATCCAGATTCCCGGTCGGCTCATCTGCCAGGATAAGCGCCGGCTTCGCGACAACCGCCCTGCTCACAGCAACGCGCTGCTGTTGTCCGCCCGACAGCTGCTGCGGGAAATGATCCTTCCGGTGCATTATCTGCATCCGCTCCAGGACCTCCTCGACTGCTTTCTTTCTCTCGCCGGCTGAAACGCCAAGATAGAGCAGGGGGAGCTCGACATTCTCGAAAACCGTCAGCTCGTCGATCAGGTTGAAGCTCTGAAAGACGAACCCGATATTCGCCTTACGCATGTTAGCCCGCCGCCGCTCAGGATATTTGGACACTTCCTCGTTCAGAAAGTGGTACTCTCCGCCACTCGGGTTATCGAGAAGTCCGAATATATTGAGGAGCGTCGACTTCCCGCAGCCGGACGGTCCCATGATGGCGACAAACTCCTTTTCATTTATCTCGATGTTCACTCCTCCGAGTGCAGTCGTCTCCACCTCCTCGGTCGTGTATATCTTCTTGAGATCCACGGTGCGGAGGAGAGTGCTGCCCTTCAGTGATGCGGCGGCATTTTTCTTTCCCCGATTAAGCACGTCGTCGAATGTCATCTTCTGTTCTCCTTTTCCGATTTTCTCTTCAGTGTTTAATAATCAATTCATCGGCGTCGCCGAAATTGTCGTACGACGAAGTGACGACTCTGTCGCCGGGCCTGAGGCCGGCGAGGACTTCAAAATAGTCCGGGTTCTGGCGGCCGAGCCCGATATTCCTCCTGACAGCAACATCGCCGGACTTGTTGAGTACGAACACCCATTGCCCGCCCGTCTTCTGGTAAAAACCTCCGCGTGGAAGAAGGAGCGCTGTCGTCCGCTCGCTTAATTGAAGTCTGATCTGGAGGGTCTGTCCTCTTCGGATGTCGCTGGGAACTGTGCCGTCGAATTCCATATCGACCTGGAATTTTCCACCCGTCACCTCGGGAAATACTTTCGTGACCTTCAGACGATAATTGCTTCCGTCAATTTCAGCGGTCGCGTGCAAGCCTTTCATGACTCGCGCGATATAAAACTCATCGATGTCCGCCCTCACTTTGAAACCGTCGAGCGCGTCCACCTGGCCGATCTGGTCGCCTGGCGACTTCGACTGCCCCGTCTCGGCATTGAGTGAAGTAAGCTGTCCGCTTATCGGCGCCCTGACTGTAAGGTTGTCTATGTTCTCGCGGATCAATTCGAGATTCTTCTGCAGCCTGTCAATCGATCCGGCTATCTGGGTCAGCTGGTTCTGTTTGAGGAGGGAATCCTGGACGAAATTCCGTCTGGCCAGTTCCTGTTGCTCGACTGCCTGATTGTAGTTGTTCTGCGCCTGCTCATATTCCTGCTGAGAGATCAGCTTTTTCTCCCACATCTTCTTTTCACGTCCAAAGACTTCATTCGCGTTGACAAGAGCGTAGTTCGCCGTCACGAGCGATGTCTGGAGGGTGATACTGTTCTGCTCGATTTCCAGCCTTGTGTTTCGCGCGTCATTGATCTGTTGATAGGTGAATGACTCCTGCTGCAGTGCATTCAACTGGACATTACTGTTCGAGAGCTTGAGAATCTTCTCGCCCTTCTTAACCATCGCACCTTCCTCGACATATCTCTTTTCCACGATTCCCCCGAGGATCGCGTCGAGATAGAAGGTCGTACGTGGTCGGACTGCCCCGGTTACCGGGATGAACTCCTGGAACTCGCCTTCCCTGACAGTTGAGATTGTTATCTTATCGGCATCCACGTTGAGTTTCGAGCCGGTATCGGAGAGTATAACAATGATGAGGCCGACAAACAGGACTGCCCCTGTGATGTATACCCATGATCTCGTCTTTTTGTAGAAAGGCTTCTTTTCAATTATTCTGTCCAAGAGTGTACCCTGATTTTTGTCCTTACTAAGCTGATCAAATTTCCATTTGTCTGGTTTCTCTAATGGAAGGGGCAATTGCCGTGCCTTGCATGAATGTTTGGCTCACTTTGCAAAGCATACGAATCTGAAGCCATTTGCCTATTACGAGTTTTATTATCAAGTTGGAAGTGTCCGAAATCGGACAGTGGCGTTCGAAAGCGGACAGGCAGCCAATTATCAAATATCAATGAACAATGATCAAATAATTCAGTGGCAAAGAGAAGGCAAACATGAAAAAAGAAAATGTCATTCAGGATAAGTCTTTCGAATTTGCTGTACGAATGGTAAGGGCATATCAATATCTTACAACCAATAAAAGAGAATTTGTGCTTTCTAAACAATTGCTGAGATGTGGCACATCAATTGGGGCAAATGTCTCTGAAGCAAATGGAGCCATTTCCAAAGCTGATTTCTCAAATAAGATCTCGATTGCATATAAAGAGTGTCTGGAAACAAAATATTGGATTTCGTTGCTTTGGAAGACGGGGTTCCTTGATGAAAAGGTTCACGAAAGTCTTTATACCGATGCAGATGAAATCGGCAAAATATTATTTGCAATACTAAAAACAACAAGGATCAAATCAATTCATAATGCTCAATAAGCAATTATTAATTCATCGGCATCAACCGTTGTTCGTCATTGGTTGTTTTCATTGCTTATTGGTCATTGGTTATTGATAATTGAGCAATGAACAAATCCGGCAAACTCCTTATAATCGACGACGATGAGGACATCCTGTATTCCGCGCGGCTCCTCTTGAAGCAGCACTATTCGATCGTTCGCATCGAGAAAGATCCGTCGCAGATACCTTCAATTCTTAAAGATGAACATTACGACGTCGTGCTTCTCGACATGAATTTTTCCGGCGACGCAACGAGCGGCACCGAAGGCTTTTCGTGGCTGAAGAAGATTCTCGAAATCGAGCCCTCCGCAGTCGTGATCCTCATTACCGCATACGGCAATATCGAGATGGCGGTTAAGGCGATCAAAGAAGGTGCGACAGATTTCGTGCTGAAACCCTGGCAGAACGAAAAGCTCGTGGCGACCATTTCCTCCGCCATGAAGCTGAGCGAATCTAAACGGGAGATAGAAGAACTCCGCTCGAAACAGAAGCAGCTCACAAGCGACCTCGATAGCAGCTTCCGGGAGATCGTCGGTGTCTCAGGAGTGATGATGAGAGTATTCAGCACTGTTCAGAAAGTCGCAGCGACCGACGCGAACGTCCTGATAGTCGGCGAGAACGGAACCGGGAAGGAACTTATCGCGCGGGCAATACACAGGCAGTCTAAAAGAAGCGAGAAGCTCTTTCTCGGCGTCGACGTGGGAGCCCTAAGCGAGACTCTTTTCGAGAGTGAGCTGTTCGGCCACGTGAAGGGGGCGTTTACCGACGCAAAGGAGGACAAACCCGGCCGATTCGAGATTGCCTCAGGCGGCACTCTCTTCCTCGATGAGATCGGAAATCTCACGAACAACCTCCAGATGAAACTTCTGGCCGTGCTTCAGAACAGGCAGGTGACGCGACTCGGCGCAAACATACCCAGACCGATCGACATCAGGCTGATCAGTGCTACGAACCTGCCGAAGGAGGAGCTTAAATCCGAGAGAAGGTTCAGGCAGGATCTGCTGTACCGCATCAATACAGTCGAAGTCGAACTGCCTCCGCTCAGAAGCAGGGCCGAAGACATTCCGCTACTCACTGAGCATTTCCTGAGGATGTACTGCCGGAAATACAACAAACCGATTAAGCAGGTTAGCCAGGAGGCAATGAACAAACTCGTAAAATATCTCTGGCCCGGCAACGTGAGAGAGCTGCAGCACACAATCGAAAGAGTCGTCATACTCAGCGACTCCGCCATGCTCGAGCCGGGCGAATTCTATCTTTCTTCCTCGGATGCAATCCCCGAGAACATACCATTCAACTCGTATCAACTTGAAGAAGCCGAAAAAATTCTCATAATAAAGGCGGTAAGCAAGCACGAGGGAAATTTGACCAGAGCTGCGAAAGAGCTCGGCATAACGAGGGCAGCGTTGTACAGGAGACTGGAGAAATATGGGTTGTGAAAAAATTTTCGATCTAAGATCGTCGATTGAGGAATATGGTCTTTAAAAGATTCAGCGTCACTGTCTTCACGCGGACCGTCATGCTCTGCCTGACAGGTTTCCTGTTCATCTACCTTCTTACGCGGACCCCGTTCATAGTTACCCCCTTCATCGTCGCACTTCTGGTAATCTTCCAGGTCTATTCCCTGATCCATTACGTTCAGAAGACCAACAGGGACATTGCCAGGTTCTTCGAATCGATTAAATACTCGGACTTTACACAAAGCTTTCAGCCCAACACAAAAGGCTCTTCTTTTGAAGATCTCAACCGGGCATTATCAGACGTTATCGAACGATTCCGTAAAACGCGGTCCGAAAAGGAGGAACAGTATCGATATCTTCAAATTGTCATCCAGCATGTCGGGATCGGGTTGATGGTTTTTACTTCGGATGGGAATGTCGAGCTTATAAACGCAGCGGCGAAAAGGCTGCTGAAGGTCAACACTGTGGAAAATATCTCCGACCTGGCTGGGATGAGCAAATCACTCGTGGGGACGCTTCAACAAATTGCGGGAGGTGAAAACATTCTCGTGAAATTCGTGAACGACAACGAACTGTTCCAGCTCTCGATCTACGCGACCGAATTCAAGATGAGCGACACACAGTACAAGCTGGTTTCGTTGACTAACATACAAAACGAGCTCGAAGAGAGGGAGATGGAGGCCTGGCAGAACCTGATAAGAGTTCTGACGCACGAGATAATGAATTCCGTTACACCGATCATCTCTTTGTCATCGACCGCAAGCTCGTTACTTGAGAGTGTGATAAGATCTGCAGACGAGGGGAGGCCGGAGAAGATGGGATCCGGTGGTGAATCTATAAACGATGTGAAGGGAGCTCTGGATACGATTTCGAGAAGGAGTCAGGGGCTCCTGCATTTCGTCGATGATTACAGGAATCTCACCAGAATACCTGCCCCGAATTTTCAGACGTTCAGAGTTGCTGAACTTTTTGGAAGAATACAGAAGTTGTTTTCCGACCGTTTCCAGGTCAGGAACATAAGATTCTCGTGCACGGTCGAGCCGGCAGACCTCCAACTGACAGCTGATCCCGACCTCATCGAGCAGGTGGTCATAAATCTCATCACGAACTCCATCAGCGCCATATCCGCCAAATCTTCTCCTGAAATCAGACTTATATCTCGAACGGACAGCCGTGCCGGAGTACTCATCCAAGTGGCGGACAACGGCCAGGGAATACCGGAAGAAATACAGGACAAGATATTTATTCCCTTCTTCACAACGCGAAAGGAAGGCTCGGGAATCGGACTCAGCCTTTCACGCCAGATAATGCGGGCTCACAAGGGAAGCATTGCCCTGAGCTCCGCTCCGGGCCTGGAAACCGTTTTCACCTTGAGGTTCTAAAAAGTCACTTCGCGTGGTCGGCCCGGTGAAGGAATGGATCACCCGGTTTTATCGACGCACGCAGTCAATTGGTTTGTCCCGGGCTCACCTACATCACTTCCCCGATTGTAATTCCTTCAGCCACTCTTTTGCGGCCGCCCGCGCCGCGTCCACGGCTCCCTTGCCAGCTCTAAAGCAGACTTTCCATTCAGGCGGCTTGTTCTCATACTCGGGATTGGCAAATGTTGTGTATCCACTGCTGTGTCTCACGACCGCGGCGCCGAAGTCCACATCGGCGGAAATCTCCAGGAATTTTTCCAGCCCGCGTATGAGCATAGGCTTTGGGTCGGTAGTCCACTCCTGCACCCACTCCAGCGAATCCTTCCTGAATGTCTCGAGCTGGCCCTCGTAATCCTGCTGGTACGCTTTCTCAATATCCTTGCTATACATGGGATTGTTTGGGTCGTCGAGCGATCTAATGCTCTCCCGCAGGCCGTCCAAAACAGGTTTGTACTGCTCCTTCTCCTGGGGAGTGGCGTTCTTCAGATTGTCTTCAATGTCCTTGAGGCTTTTCTGCAGCTGTTCTTTTTGTTCATTGCGGAGCTCATCCATCGATTTTGGAGGCTCCGGCGGCTCAGGTTTCTTCCCCTCGCGAAATGTCTGATAACGGTTATAAAATTCTTCACTCCTCGTGTATTTCTTCGCGAAATCGACGACGCTCTTTACCATCGCCGGTCTGTCCCCCTTTGCAAGCGCCAGGATTTGCTCCGTTCGCGGATAAGAGAATATTGCATGGCTGAAGTCAAGCCACACATAGTCCTTCGCGTCTTCCTCGGAGACTCCCAATTGCTTCAGCACCTGCGCCCCTTTCTCATCCACGACACGAAAAGCAAGCGCGAGCGCAAGGCCGACGCATCCAAGTGCGAAAATGATAAGGCGTTTCATTTACCTCCCCCTTTCCTGTTTTGATCGAAATGCGGACTAATCATCCCGTAATTAAACAAAAATGATTTTGCCGACCGCGTTATCAAATCCTGGAGCTCTGATCACGAAACTGCTCAACCATGAAATCAGCCGCGAGCCCGCTTTGACAACTCCGGATTTGACAGCCCAAATCGCCAGGCACTTTTGAAATTAGAGGAGTTGAACAGGAATATCAAACAGGCTGACTCGAACCAATTTTTGCCTGGACGGGAGAGCATCCCCTGTAAAGGGCCGGCTGCCAGCTACCTCCCCTCAGGTTTGTAGAGCCCTTCCTGGTTCGCGCCGCTGAAACAGAGATCGACAAGCTCGCCATCGGCACGGCTCAGGTTCCGCTTCTGAGTCGCGGCCAATATGCCGTGATGTTTCACCGTATAGAGGTAGTCGCCTATGAAATCCAGATTCTCTTCGGTGGTCATCCAATTGCTGCCGTCAAACTTAGTCAGGTCGACAGGATTCGAATAGCTCCTGAGGGTTTTCTGGCCGTTAGTATTGAAATAGAAATCGAAATACGACATAACGAGCTCTCTCAATGTCCGGTAAACCGGCTCACGAAACCGCAGGAGCGTCGTGTTCGACTTCGCAACCGCGCCGTAACATCCGTTTCTCTTGAAGAGTGCGATTACATGGTCATCGTCGTCCTCGGCCACCATGTCGACGATCAGCGGCCTGTGCCCGAGCGATTTCAGCGCCGCCGCCGCGAACAAAGCCCCCTCAAAACAGTTCGCTTCGCCTCTCCTCGTCACCTCTCCCGGCGATATCGTACCCGGGTCTGACTTGTAGCGGATGCCGTTGAGGTACAACTGCACGTCGTGAGGATTCTTGAAATGGAGTTTCAGGAAGGGCATTCTTTCCTGGGACGATCCACGGACAATTTCGGCTTTAGGCATTCCTGATATCCATTTTGTTATACGCTATTCTGAAGCAATCTACTATATTAGACGGAAAGATCATCCCAAAATTCAAAGGGTTCATGATGACCTCAAGCGAACATCTCATCTTCACACGAGTCTTCCAGCCGATCATTTTTCTAATCGCTCTTGCTGTCAGCGGCCCGGCGATCGGCGGCGCGCTGCCGTCGGCGACGGCCTATAAATCGCCACCTCTGAAATTGATTCCGACGCCGAGAGAGGTCTTCATGCATGAATGTACGTTCCGCCTCAGCGCGGCGGACAGGATAGCCCTCGCTCGCCCCTCCGACAGCGAAGATCGCTTCGCCGCCGGTCAGCTCGCGGAGGAGATTCGACTCGACTTGAACGTTAATATGAAGATCGTCCAAGGTGTAGGCCGAATCCTAATCGGGCGAATCGGCAAAGACCGCGCCGTCGACAACGCTCTGCACGAATTGCGGATTAAGGTGCCTGACTCGCTTGGGAACCAGGGCTATATCCTGAACATATCTCCCAAAAAGATCCTCATCGCGGCAAATACATCAACCGGACTATTTTATGGCGTTCAGACTCTGAAGCAGGTCATACGCGCGAACCGAACCGGCGACAGGATTCCATGCGCGACAATCATAGATTGGCCGGCCCTCGAGTATCGCGGATGGATGGATGACATAAGCCGCGGCCCGATCCCCACCATGGATCTCCTGAAAAAAGAAATCCGCACTTTAGCAGAATACAAACAGAATTTCTTCACGCTATACACCGAGAACGTCTTCAGGCTCGACTCGTTTCCGGATATCGCGCCGTTAGACGGAATCACGGCGGCACAGGTAAAGGAACTGACGGAGTATGCAGCTCCGTATCATATTCAACTGGTCGGCAATTTCCAGTCGTTCGGTCACCAGTACAACATTCTCAGTCCCCCGTTCTACTACAAGATGAGGGAAACCGAGAACGTACTCAGTCCGGTTGTCCCTCAGACCTACACTTATCTTAAAAAGGTTTATTCGGAAATCGTCCCTGCATACTCCAGCAAATTTTTCAATATCAATTGCGACGAAACGTTTGAGCTCGGAGAAGGAAAAGCGAAGGCATGGGTCGACAGCGCTGGGCTCGGCGCAGTCTACGCTTATCATATCAACAGAGTTTACAATCTTCTCAAACCGTATCACAAGCGCATAATGATGTGGGGCGACATTGCCGACCAGGACACGTCGATAGTCGGGATGCTCCCGAAGGACATCGTCATGCTCCCATGGAATTACAGTCCCGATAAGAGTTTCGACCATATGATTTTACCCTTCGTGAATGACGGATTCAGTTTCATGGTATCTCCCGGCGTGGGCTGCTGGAGCGAAATTTGGCCCAGCATGCGAAGCGCGGTCGTCAACATTTCGAACTTTGTTAGGGACGGAGCTAAGTACGGTGCAATGGGAATGCTGAATACCGCCTGGGACGACGACGGCGAGAATTTCTTCAACTACAACTGGCACGGGTTTATTTGGGGCGCCGAATGTTCATGGAAACCCGCCCCGCCGGATACCGGCACCGTCGCGGATCAGGATATTAGCGCGAAGCTTTCAAGCTTTAATGATTCCTTCAACGCGATATTCTACGGCAACTCCGCCGACTCGGTCGCGCAGACACTCTTCCGGCTCGATTCCATAAGGGATGTTCCCGTAAGAAACGTACTTGACGATCCGGGCTTCTGGATGGAACCTCTCGATTTCCAGGCACAGAACGCCAACGATTCCAACATCACAAATAACCTGGAGGCCGATTCACTCGCCGCCATTGTTCTCTCCCAACTGCGGCAGGCGAAGAGCGAAGCAGGCAGAAACGCGGAGACGCTGGATTACGCGATGTTTGCCGCAAGAAGAGTCGAATTTGAGACTGAGAAGAACATATTTGGCATTCGGCTTCGACAGGCGCTAATGACGGGCGACACTGCGTCGCTCGACCGACTTAGAAACGAGATCGACCCTCTGCTCAACGAACTTCATAGATTGAAAATGGATTACGTACGGTTGTGGGGGCGTGAAAACCGGACGTGGTGGCTCGATCACATCCTCGCGAAGTATGACAAGTTGGGCAACAGCCTGATAAACCTCGGCAAAACAGTCATCATCGATCCGTCCAACGACATCGTCGACGGAGAACGCACGATCACACTCCGAACTGTGTTCAACGACAGACCCATTTACTACACCACCGACGGCACTCAGCCCACTCCGGGGGCGAACGTTTACACCGGACCTATCACGATTGACCATTCCACTCCGATCCGTGCAGGAGTCGAGGAATACGGACAGGTTATCGAGACAGCACACGAGTACGTACTGGTCGACAAGGCCATCGGGACACTTTACAAACTGGAATCGAAGTACAGCACTTACACCCCCGCCTATTCGGGTGGCGGCGATTCGGCATTGGTGGACGGACTCCTTGGCTCCACGAATTTCCACGACGGCCGATGGCAGGGTTATCAGGGGCAAAACCTCGATGTTGTACTCGACCTTAAGAAGGAAACCATTGTCGACGAGGTCGCGATCCGTTTTCTGCAGAATAGTTACTCGTGGATACTGATGCCGAAGGAAGTGAAGATTCTTTTTTCAGATGATGGCAAGATTTTTCACGAGGCGGGCGACATAAAAAACACAATCGATCCAAAGCAACAGGGGACAATAATTCACAGATTTGCCGCGACTTTCGACAGCGCCAAGACAAGATATATTCAGGTGATCGGTGTTTACCCGGGTCCGCTCCCCTCGTGGCACCAGGCAGCCGGCAGCCCGTCGTTCATGTTCGCCGACGAGATAATCGTCCGCTAGACTCAATGAGGTGGCAGTGACTTCCCCCTGCCACCTCTTCATTGCAGAATACTTACCAGATCTTTACTCGTTTGTCCGCGGGTCTCCACATCGGCTCGCCTTCATGGACGCCGAACGCCTCGTAGAACGCCGGAATGTCGCTCAGCGGTCCGTCGACGCGGAGGAAATTCGGCGAATGCACATCCGTCATTACCTGTTGGGCGAGCGCCTGGTCGCGTGAATGACCGAGCCACGAATAGGCATAACCGAGCCAGAACCTCTGCGATGGGGTCAGGCCATCGATCTTCTTCCCTTCCTTGTACTCTTCCGTCTGCTTAAAGGCGTCGTACCCTATCACGAGACCTCCGAGATCAGCGATGTTTTCTCCCAAGGTCGCCTTGCCGTTGATGTGCATGCTGTCGAGGACGACATAGTTGTCGAACTGTTCGACCATGAGCTTCGTCCGCTCGGCGAATCGCTCCGCGTCCTCCTTCGTCCACCAGTCGGACAGGTTCCCGTTAGCGTCGTACAGGCGTCCCTGGTCATCGAAGCCGTGCGTCATCTCATGCCCGATTGTCGAAGCGCCGGCGTACGAATACACGACCGCATCATCGACGACCGAATCGGGGACACCGGGGATTATGAAGATCGCCGCCGGAAGAACAATCTCATTGTTCGAAGGGTTATAGTAAGCGTTGTATGTCTGCGGTGTCATATCCCATTCTTCCCTGTCGACGGGCTTGCCGAGTTTGTTTATCCTGCGGTCAAACCAGAAGATATCGGCGTCGATGCTGTTTCTGACAAAAGAGCTTCTGTCGACGGAGAGCTTCGAGAAGTCTCGCCATTTGTCTGGATAACCGACTTTCTTCCTGAGCTTGCTGAGCTTGTACAGTGCCTTCTGTTTCGTCGAATCGCTCATCCAGTCGAGTTTCTTTATCCGCTGCGCGAACGCCGCAACCATGTTATTGACGAGGTTGACGTAGCGCTCTTTGGTCTTCGGTGAATAGAATTTCTGCACGTAGACTTGTCCGAGGAGTTCGCCCACCGCGTTTTCGGTGGCGTCCTGAACGCGCTTCCACCTGTGGCGCTGCTCTTTGACACCGGACATGATTGTCCCTTTGAAGTTGAAATTCTCCTTTTCGAATGGACTGCTCAGTCTGCCGGCAAACGCGTCGATGAGATGCCATTTCAGGTACTCTTTCCATTGCTCAATGCGGTATCGGTCCAAGGCGGCGCCCAGCTGCCTGCAAAACTCAGGCTGACCGACAACAACGGAGTCATCGTCCTTCACGCCCTCGCCGTCGAAGACAGCGTTCCAATCTACTCCCGGTGATTCACCGTCCAATGCAGCAACCGACATCTTGTTGTAGTTGGCATACGGATCGCGTAAATCCTCGAGCTTCCGGGATGAATCCGCCAGGAACAGCTCCATCCCATAAATAGCATCCGCGTTGTCGACCGCATTCTGGTCCGATTCACCGAGGAGTTCGAGCATCCTGGCGACGTGCTTCCTGTATTCTCCCCTTATCTTTTCAGTCCTCGCATCCCTTCGGAAATAGTAGTCCCTGTTCGGAAGTCCGAGCCCGCCCTGCCAGATGTAGAAGGCATAGACGTCGCTCTTCATCTGATCCTGGTCGACATAAGGAGTGAACATCACGTCGACACCTTCACGTTGAAGCATCGCTGTGACGCGGAAGAGGTCGGCCTTGGTCTTTATCGATTGGATCGCATCCAACTCCGGTTCTAACGGTTTGATACCCTCACTGTCGATTCCCGCCGAGTCCATCCCCGAATAATAGAAGTCGCCGATCTTCTGCTCATTGCTTCCCTTCGGCGCGTCTGCGTTTTCCGCCTCGACGAGAATTCCTTTGATTCGCTGATAGGTTTCTTCCTGCACGAGATTCCCGATTCCCCATCCCCTTTCGGTGGCCGGTATCGGGTTGTGCTTCATCCATGTCCCCGTGGCGAACTTGAAAAAGTCAGCGCCGGGACCGACGCTCGAATCGATTGCCTGAGTAAGAAAATCACCGTTTCCCACTCCCTGCGAGAATGCAATCCCGGTGAGTAGGAAGATGGACAGAGCGATAAAGATTGGTAGCTTTCGAGTGTTCATGTCGACTCAAATGGTTTGTTGTTGAATTAGTTTCTTTGACATCTGCTGCTGAATAGATTGTCTAAATTAATCAAAGCTTGATTGAAATATTAGGGGATTTCGGGCGTATCACGCCTTCCGCGTAGGGGCACTTGATTTTTCAGGTGGCTCGATTTAGACTACGGATGAAAGAATAGGGTCGTGCGTTTTCAGGAATAGCGGGTTCGGATGACGTGGGAAAGGCGACAATTCATCCAGATATACATTATTCGGTTTCCAGAAAAAGGGGGGCAAGATGCTGACACTTGACGGGAGAAAGCAAGCCGGATTTTTAAGTCGGCAATTCATGTTGAGTTGTCTTTTCACTTCGGTGTTCGTCTGCGGTGGGTGTAAAGATGGCGGCATATTCGGGACGGACTCCGGAAAAACTGTCAGCATCTCCGGAACAATCCAAGCCCAGTACCATTCCGATCTCGCACCTCTCCTTCCCCTCGCCGGGGCTACGTTAACCATCGATACATCGAGCGTCATGGCCGATGGGACAGGTCGATATGAATTCAATTCAGTTACTCAAGGGAAACATAAAATAAGAATATCTGCTCCCGGTATCGTCCCGATAGACACACTGATAGATGTTACGGGTTCCACGAGTCCTCTAAATTTCCAATTCTTATTTTATCGTTTCGGTGGAACGGTGAGCATCGACAATCCAACAGCATATGGTCAATTGATTCCGCTGAAAACTACCGTTGTACTCGACGGAGCATTTTCCTTCCAGACAACGGGCGACCTGCACAATTTCGATTGCGGTTTTCTGGCAGCGGGTACACACACACTGCACATTGACGCGACCCAGACGACACTCTCCAGGGACACGACATTCGTCAGCAATTTGACGTACGATTTCGGGACCACGAATGATTACCGTTTTTACGTGAAGGGCATCCCTCGTGAGTTCAAGTTCCCGGCGGATGTGGGAACAACCTGGCAGTACGATTACCAGTACGGATATTACGATCAGCCCGGTTACGTGTCGCGGGTGACACAAGGCACTCATATATGGACACTCGCATCCACTTCCATTACCGGCTCCCACATCAGGGCATTTCTGACGGACATCCGGAACGACACTACGACCATCCACTACACGGATGGCTACAGGGCTGATTCCAGTTATACTAGCGTGGATACGGTCAGCTTCTCCGTCTTCACCAGTGATTCCTCAATAGGATTGAGTTCTCCGGAGTGGAGTGACGCTCTCCCCAGATATTACAACTCAGGAGGAGACACATTGGTGGTTTCACCATATCTGGGCGGGATACCGGAGCAGCTAAAGACTATGTGGGTGAACGGTGTCGGACTCATTAGCGTCAACTATTCGTATGGCGGCCACGTATCCACTTCCACTACGTTGACCCTCCGCGAATTTACGAAACCATGAGAGGACGGATGCTGCACGTATAGCGCGATATATTTCGGACTAAGATCGCGCCTGATGGAGTAAGACCAGATTTCATTTCTTCTTATTTCGCTGCGATGTTTAGTCTGAGTCCCGCGGAAAACATCCTTCCCGGCGGATGCGAACCCCTTCAGCAGATCCGTGGCAGCTGCTCACCCGTCAGCATATCGACAACCCGGGTCCCGCCGATCTTGCTCTTCATGACGACGGTGCCGTTGTGCCGGTCGACGACTTCCCCGATCACGACCGAACTTTTGCCTAGCGGATGCTTTCGCATGGTTTCCAGAACGTCATCTGCATCCTCCGGCGAAACGAAGGCGAGAAGCTTACCCTCGTTGGCAATATAAAGGGGATCTAGACCCAGGATTTCACAGGCTCCCTTCACATCGTCGGGCACGGGAATAGCCTCCTCATCCACAACGAT
>CAWEBD010000145.1:0-16037 GCA_963806435.1 uncultured Bacteroidota bacterium | reverse complement strand
AAACGTCCTTATTCTTGATCTCGATAGCTTCCAGTTTTGTCTTCGCACCGATCTCGTTCGGTCGCTCGGTAACGAATATTACTTTGTCGTTCATGGAGAGGTTGGAATAAGTCCCGGCTGCCACGGGCACTTCGTACGTTCTTCCCTGAATTCCCGAGAAATCAATCGCGACGTCAACAGACTTTGACGTATCTTTACCCTTCTTCGGTTCGCTTGGCGCGTTTTCCGTTGCCGCAGCCTGATGTAATTCGTCCGGGGGCAAGAAGGGGAATCGCTCGTCTTTGGTGAGCGCAATCGCGTAGATCCCGGTTGTCTTGTCGAAAAACGGCTCGGGTTGATTCGACCCCCACGGGCTCCCCACTGTAGACTGAAATGTCCGGTCAGACAGGAAATAGAGCCACTTCCCGTCTGGGCTCCAGCTAGCATTATAGCTGTTCACCCGCGTGTCTGTCATCGCATAGCTCGCGTCGCCGCTCGGGTTATACACCATGACCTGAGTAAACGTGTTCGCGGCCGGGCTAGTGTAAGCCAGCCACTTGCCGTCGGGCGACCATCTGAGATCGTCGTAGCCTCCCCATTCAGATTTAGCAACTGCGGTAAGCTTCTTCGTCTCGACGTTGAAAACGAGGAGCCGGTCATCGCGGTCGGTATACGCGAGATACTTTCCGTCAGGAGAAGGAATACCCTGATTGCGGAAACCCTTGCCTTCGTTCGTAAGCTGCTCGCCTTTGCCCACGCCGTTGGCCGGATATTGCCAGAACTCGACCTCCCCGCTCTCATCGGACTGGAGCTCGAGAGTCTTGCCGTCGGGCATGAAGCGAGCGTTACGGTACCGCACTCCGCTCTTCCTCGTCACCTCCACCAGCCTTCCTTCCGATACCGGTGCAACGAATACCTGTCCCCGGGCTGTCAGCACAACCCTGTCACCATCAGGAGAAACGTGAGCCGCGGTGAGGTACTCCATCGGCTTCTTCACCCACTGAGTCATTTCCTGGTCGAAATCTGAGGAGAGCTGGATCGGAACCACGGCATCCTTCTTTGTCGCGATATCGTATAAATAGATATCCGCGCCTTCATGGTAAACTATTTTACCGTCAGAGAGTGATGGCGAACTTATATCAAAGCCCTTGTGAAAAGTCTCCTGGCGCAGGTTCTTCCCGTCCTCTGCCATCGACCAGATATTCATCGTCCCGTCGCGGTCGCTCGCAAAGTAGACCCGGCCATCCCACAGCATCGGGTCCTTGCTTGTGCCGGCGTAGTCTTCCGTCAGCGGAACAGCTTCGGGCGCGCCGCTTACGTAGCGCCAGATATTCTGCGCCGTCCCGCCTTTGTACCTCTTCGTATGACTTCCCTGGAACGGGAGGCGTGTGAAGAAGAGCGTATCACCCGAGGGGTTGTAAACGCCGGTACTCGCCTGCTCGAGGGGAATGAGCTTTTTCTCGCCTGTCTTAAGATCTATCATCGCGAGTTGCCGGTTCGGGAGAGTCGAGTAGTAGCTCGTGCTGTATATGATTTTTCCGTCGGGAGTCCAGCCGACCACGATCGCCGCCTCGCCTTCGTACGTCCTACGCACCGGCACGCCTCCGTCTATCGGCATCGTGTAGACTTCTGTCGGACCCTGGTACTGAGCCGAGAAAGCAATCGTTTTTCCATCGGGGGATATCGCCGCATGGGATTCAGTTCCACGGGCCGAAGTCAGCCGTGTGGCCGTCCCGCCTCCTGTGCCCACGGCCCACAGATCGCCTTCTGCCGTGAAGACGATCCTGTCGCCGTTGATAGCGGGAAATCGGTAATATCCTTCTCTTGATGCCGCGAGAGCGGAAATCGAAATGAACGAGACGAAAAGAGCGAACGCTAGACGTTTCATGCCTGCCTCCATGAGGAATTTGCCGGAAAGAACTTCAAATGGTCAGATAGTTGGTGCTGCACAATGTGAAAATCTAAACAAGGCGCGAGACAGGTGCAAAAGGTTATTTAATTATTGTGTAATTGGAAACCGCGAATGTCGGCAGCGAATTGGCCAAAGGGCGGGCATTCGTTTTTTTCGTGAGTGCTTTTCCCTTGACTGATCAAGATACCCGTGTCAGTCGTGTTGAAACCTCCCCGGCCACCGCTTCCCCTTCTGAAAAGTTCGACGCAGCTCTTGGCCGTCCGAATCGAGCAAGAAGCCGGACCGGTCTCGTATCATACCGAAACCAGTCCGCAGGCCCTTCCACTTCTTGCCGGTTTGAAACCTAGCTTATCGTTTCGAACCTGAATTTCCCGGTCACGGCGACGGGGTTTGTCAGTATGTCGTATACCGGGCATTTCTTCTCAGCAAAATGGAGCAGCTGTTGAAGCTTTGCCTGGTCCGTCTCCGAAGTCCTTATCGTAGTTGAGTACTCTACGTTGCCGTACCCGGGACGCACGTCCGCTATGTTGAGGAACCCGCGCAGGTCGAGATTTCCCTTCACTTCGACATCGACGGCGTCGATATTGATTCCGAGAACTGCCGCATGCGCGGAAATCACTATCTCCTGGCAGGCGGCGAGCGCGCCAAGTACGAGCTCGACGGGATTAGGCCCGTGGTTCGTTCCGCCGAGCACAGACGGCTCGTCGGAGATCAGCTCGAAGTCTCTAATCGCTATCTTCGCTAGCACGCCTTCGTCCAATCTGGCTTTGGCTTTGAACTGTGTGTTTGCCAGCGCGGGGTTTCTCTCAATTTGACCGACCAGTGATGAAACGGCTGACACTATCCTGTCTGTCGCTTTCGTTGTATCTATTTCGGTGTTGCTCATTTCTGGTACTGCTCCTCTCGGTTTGTTTGAATTGTGGACCAGGCGACTTCGTATTATGCCTGAATCCGCAGGTTGATTATGTCCTTCGGATATAGGAACTGTTATTTGGTGAGACCCGAGGGGATAAAAAAAGCCCTTCGGACTCGATCCGAAGGGCTTGGTTGATCACAAACTTGTCAGATGTTTATGAATAATCCTCCGAATGCGAGCATGTCATGCGCATACACATACAAGTGCAACAGCAGACTGCCGGATTATTCAGACTGATATTTCCTTCACTCAACATCTTGTTTTCAATATATGGCAACGTCAAAGTCATGTCAAGAATTATTTGAGGCGAGTATCTACCTCACAAAACATGATGATCCGACCGGTATAAACACGAATGGCACGAATCCAAGTCGTACGGTTCGTGTCTACGCGCGTGCCGTCGCCTAAGTGGCTTTGGTACGTCGGCGACCGAAGCGCTACGACGCGCAGGTGTGTAATTCGTAAGGACTCTCCCGTGGCTAGTTGATTCAGATTACTGTGATTTCCCGCCTCGCCGCGATACCGCGCCACGGGGCGCGGCATCCCGTCCCGACCTCGGTCGGGATCCCGACATACAAATGTTCTGGACGGGACATATCATATTCTAATATCAATGAGCGGGACGTGTTTTGTGATTTGTTCTGTTAAGTATACCATCTGCGTATTTGAGCTAACGTCACGCTTCCTTAAAACACATACGGGATACTCGCCGGGGGTGCACCATTCTCCGGCTGAAAAATGGGCGAAGAAAATTGTTCGGCATGCAGGGTCGCCCCGTGTTCGTCCGGCGACCCGTGTCGTTCAGATCAACTGCAGGTCAATTCGCGCCGATGCTGACCGTGCCGTAGTGTCCCGTCGTGACACCTTCCGCAGCCATCTTGCTGTTGCTCGCGATCTCTACTCTGAGCGAGCCGTTCTCCTCACACTTATTGAGATCGACTGATATGGCTCTTCCGAACAGCTCAAAGGTTTCGGGTGCCACTCCCTCGACACTGTGACTCGCGATGGTGCCATCGGCCATCTTAACAGAAATAGTCCCGCAGAACCGTGACCCGTTGCCACCCGTTACGTGGAGCGTGTAGCTCCTGTTGCCGGTGAGCGAGATCGATGGGAAATAGCTGCGACCTGAAGTGGAAATAGTTACGTACGCGACGATGAGCCCGAGTATGAAAGCTACGAGGACTGTAAGCCTGAGCCATAAGCTGGCTGGTTTCCTGGCTTTCGTTTCCATTTTCTGTTCTCCTGTCTCTTTGAGATTGTTGCGAGCCACAACTGTGAGTCCTGGCCCGTCCCCGATCATTTACCCCTGTTGTTCCCGCGGACCCTGGCAATCCAATCAACTGAGAAGTGAACAGTCCTTCTTTGGATCCCGGTGCCGGGCTACTTTGCCGATCACGTCTTGTCAGAACAGCGATTGATGGGATATGGTCTTCCAAAGTTGCATCTCCAATCTGCCTGGTAGGTTTCAAGGGATGTGCCGTCAAGAGTCTCATGGCGTGTTGATCATCGACAGCGGAGCCAACAAGACCGTGTAAATTGGTCGATTTGAGTGCGTGAACGGTGGGTCAGTTTCCCCCATCAATTTTCAATCTACATTTTAATGTGGAGTGTGGGCATAACTGGCGTGGCGTGTGTCAATATTTCATCAACGTTTGGTCGGTACGGTGCGCTCGGAAATCATTGGTGCTCTCCTCCTGCTCGTACGCCATCAGTTTGGCTTCCCCCTCTGAGAGGCTACAGATGTCGCCAGGCTGTCGCCCCGCTTACGTACAAATTCTCAGCCGTCGACTCTCATCTTACGAGTACTAGTTTCTTTGTATCCGAAAACGTCCCGGCTTCCAGCCGGTAGAAATACACTCCACTCGCCAGCCGGGATCCGTCGAATGTAACCGAATGGCTTCCGGCATTCTCTTTCCCCTTCACGAGCGTCGCAACTTCCCTGCCAAGGATGTCGTAAACCTTCAACGTCACTAAGCTATTAGCTGATAGCTCATAGCTAATCACTGTCGTCGGATTGAACGGGTTGGGATAATTCTGCATCAATGCGAAGCTTCGTGGACCTGGAGGCGTTTTGACTCCCTGGACTGTAACCAGAGCGCCGAATACAGCATCGGTGTATGATTTCAGATTGTTCGCGGCGTACACCATTATCCCCGCTTTGGGTGGAGAGGCTGGTTGCCAGGCCGCGGCGGCGGTTGCGTACGCTAAATCGTTATCGTCATTGAGAACCCCGATCATGGTTTTGGAGGCACCTATCGAATCTGCCCACTGCGTGAACCGCGAGACGTAGTTCGTCGAGAAGTACGCCATATCCATGACGAAGTTGAAATACGCCGCGACATCTTTCGACTTTCCGATGACGTAACCCGGACGCCCACCCGAATAGATTGCCGCCGTATATATCTGAGAAGCACTATCGGATGACAGCGGCCCAAAATATCTTCCGATTTCTTTTATCAATGCTATGTAGGCTGCATTGCCTGTGGCCCCGTGCTCTATATCAAGGGAAATACCATCCAAATGAAGCGAATCGATTGCACAGGATTTAATGAACGCGGCAAATTGTTTATAGTCGTAGCTCTTCCCATCATATGTTGTGAAAGGAACGGAAGTGCTCCACGATGCCGCGTCATCGACATTCATCAGGACTTTGACACCTCTTGCCTGTAATATCCTCACATCCCTGATGATCTCAGTGTAATAATGATAATTTACGTTCCTCATCCAGCCTGTGGAGTAATGCGCCGAGTCAGCCAGTTCCCACAATGTTCCTTCGAATAGCACCACTATATTGGCCGAGTCGGTAAAAGATGTCAGCGGAAAATGGTCGGGTCCACCGGAATCGAAGACGTAATAAGCAACTTTATTGTTCCCTGCTGCCGGAAGGCCGGCCTTTGCCACCTGTAACGCCGTACTACTGCTGGTTAGTGATAACACGAACATTGCCACGGTTTCCACAAATACCATTTGTTTCATGACTAGAATTCTTCCTTCACAAAGTCACCCCCTCAATTTAAAGAGCCTTGCGATTCGTGCCCTCATTCCAAAAATTGTTCTGCCGATTTCTTGCTTGCAAGCTCATCGCGGTTCACGACGACCGCCATCATGTGTGTCGACCCCGTCGAGCGGCGGCCCGCCACCCTACCCCCTGGAGTAGGCTATCTCAGTCAGGAGGACTTTCATATTCTCACAATGCGTAACACTTCTATACACGACGCACGTCCGGCAATCTGCGGTGAAACAGTCGAATTTCGTCCCGTTGAGGAGCCAGCAAGGAGTGGCGTCATCGGTGTACGCCGGACATTTCACTCGCTCCTCAATCGGACACTTGCGCATTTCCCAGCACGGGACAATCGCGACCATCCTCTTGATAGCTTCGAGTGTCATTCCCTTATGAGTTATCATATCGCGCACGCATCCGAGCCAGAACAGGTCGTCCTCCGAGAAAAGCCTGTGCTTGCCGATTGTCCGGACTGGGAGGACAACCCCCGCAGCTTCATACTTCCTTACCGTCGAGACAGCGACCCCAAGCTTCTTCGCCACATCGCCTATCTTCATCAATTTACCTGCAGTCATCTCATTCTCCTGTATGCCATATCTGCAACAAATCAAATTCTAAACTCTAAATTCGAAACTCCAAACAAATCCAAATGACAAAAGCTCAAATCAACACTGCGGCGGGTTAGTAGTTCGGTATTTTGAGTCTCAAGCATTGTCCGGTCAAAACTATTTATATGTCCGGATGCCGCACAGCGGCATTTAGAGTTTAGGATTTAGAGTTTGTTTTGATGTCATATCCAGCACCTCTGCTTTGCGAAGAAGATCAGCTCATCGCGGAATTTCGGATGAGCGATGCTTATCAGCAATTTTACTCTCTCGCTGATTGCCTTGCCGTGGAGATTGACGACACCGTATTCAGTGGCAACGTAGTGTACGTCGCCCCGGGACGTCGTGACTCCCGCACCCTCAGCCAGGTGCGTGGCTATTCTTGAAACCGTTCCGCCCCTCGCCGTCGAAGGAAGTGCCATAATCGGTTTCCCTCCCTCGGACCTGGCGGCGCCCCTGATGAAATCGACTTGCCCGCCGAACCCACTATAGAAGCTGTATCCTATCGAATCGGCGCACACCTGGCCTGTCAGATCGATCTGCAGCGCGGAGTTTATCGCCACCATCTTCTTGTTCTGGCTAATGATGAACGGGTCGTTCACATACTGCGACGGGTGAAACTCGGCGATCGGGTTATTGTGAATGAAATTGAAGAGCTTCCTGCTTCCCAGGACGAAACTCGCGACCATTTTTCCCGGATGGAGTGTTTTCTTCTCATTGGTTATCACGCCGGCCTCGACGAGTTTGATGACCCCGTCCGAGAACATCTCCGAATGAATTCCCAGGTCTTTCTTTCCCTCGAGCGACATCAGGACTGCGTCCGGGATTCTCCCGATACCAAGTTGAAGCGTGGAGCCGTTGTCTATGAGTTCCGAGATATTCCGCCCGATCTTTCCGAATATCTCCAGCTCCTCGTCCGAAGTATCGGGCTCAACCTGCGGAAGCTCCATGATCGGCACGTCGGCCTCGACGACCTTGTGGATCTTGCTTATGTGGATGAAACTATCTCCGAGGGTGCGCGGCATGTTCGGATTGACCTGCGCTATCACGGTTCTTGCCATTTCGGTCGCCGCTTTCGTCGTCTCGATACCGACGCCAAAGCTGCAGAAGCCATGTTCATCCGGCGGGGAAACCTGTATCAATGCCACATCGATCTTTATCTGGCCGGAATGGAACAAATCCGGGATGTCAGAAAGAAAGACGGGGACGAAGTCGGCCTGACCGCTGTTGACCGCGTCGCGTGTGTTCTTTCCGATGAACAGCGCGGTATGATGGAAATGCTTCTCCATGCCGGGCTGGACGTAACCCGCCTTGCCGAGCGAAAGTATATGGAGCACCTCGCAATTTTCGAGATCGTTCGCGCGGGCGACCATGGCGTCGACGAGTACCTCTGGCACCGCGCAGCCGGGGTGAATATAGATCCTGTCCCCCGATTTTATGGCCCCGACGGCTTCACACGCCGAAAAGACTTTGCTCCTGTATGTATCAGTCCAGGCCATTATCTCAACAGGCTTTCCACGGGTGAAAACTCTTTGCCGAAAATAGTCTTGGCCATTTCCTGCGTGCAGTGCCCGTCGAAACTGCAAACCCCTTTGGCGAGACCTTTATTCTCCCTGAACGCCTGGGGCGCACCCTTTGCCGCGATCTCCGTCACGAAGGGAAGAATAGTATTCGTGAGAGCGTATGTCGCCGTCCTTGCAACGGTACCGGTTATGTTGGGGACGCAGTAATGAATCACGTCATGATATACGAACGAAGGGTTCTGCAGCGTCGTCGGGCGGCTCGTTTCGACGCACCCGCCCTGGTCGATGGAGACGTCGATCACGACCGCGCCCGGTTTCATCGACTTCACCATTTCCTCAGTTACGACATGAGGCGCACGTTCGCCTTTTATGAATACCGCTCCGATCAGGACATCGGCGTATGCCGTGCTCTTCCTGATATTGACGGGCGTCGCGAGCACGGTCGTCACCCTTTTGAGCAAAAGCCGGTCGACGTTTCTCAGGCGCCGCAAATCAGTATCGAGGACTATGACCTGCGCCCCGAGGCTTGCCGCAGTCCGGGCGGCCTCCGTGCCGACCACACCGGCACCGATTACGATGACGGCCGCCGGTGCCACGCCGGCTATTCCTCCGAGTATTATTCCGCGTCCATGGTCGTTTGTCTCGAGAAGTTGTGCGGCGATGAAGACGGAAATCTGGCCGGCTATTTCACTCATAGAATGAATCACGGGACGATCGCCGTCTTCAGTCTCGACAAGTTCGTATCCGATCGTCGTTATCTGCTTGCGCGTGATCTCCTCGACGAACTGCTGGCGGGCGACGGGAAGGTTCAGAAAGCTGAACGAAGTCTGTCCCGCTTCCATCATACGTATCTCCTCGAGTGTCGGCGGTTCAACCGCGCAAATAAGCTCGCACCTGCGATAGACCTCCTCCTTCGAGTAAACTACGGTTGCACCGGCGTTTCTGTAGGATTCGTCCGAAAACCTCGTCGCCTTGCCAGCCTGGGATTCGACGAAAAGAGTGTGCCCGAGATTAGCGAGCGTCGCCGCCGCAGACGGAGTGAGCGACACCCTGTTCTCGTTCTTCAGAGACTCGTTTGGAATTCCGATGTTCATGTTTCAACCTCAAAAGTCAAATGTCAAAGATCAAATCTCTTTGCTCAGTTCTTTGACTTCAGGCTTTTCGATTTTGGCCTTCAAATAATCGTGGATTGATGCGGCCGACCGCTGGCCGTCTTCCATCGCCAGGATGACGGTTGCGCCGCCGCGTGACAGATCACCGCCGGCAAAAACACCGGGGCGGCTGGTTTGACAGTGCTCATCGACAACCACGGTTCCGCGTTTGGACATATCCAGACCCGGCGTAGTTGCCTGCAGTATCGGGTTCGGACGCTGGCCAATTGCCAGGATTACCGTGTCGACATCCAGAATGAAGTTCGAACCGGGAATCACAACCGGTTTTCTTCTTCCCGACTCGTCCGGCTCGCCAAGCTCCATCTGGACGCACTCCATCGCCTTCACCCATTTGTTCTCGCCGCCGATGATACGGATCGGGTTTGTCAGCATGTGAAACTCCACGCCCTCTTCTTCGGCGTGCAGCACCTCCTCTTCGCGGGCGGGCATCTCTTGCCTGCTCCGGCGATATACAAGATATGCCTTTTCCGTCCCCAGACGATTGGCGGTACGTACCGCGTCCATGGCGGTATTTCCGCCTCCTATTACCGCGACTCGCTTCCCGATCTTGACCGGCGTATCATATTCAGGGAATTTGTATCCGCTCATGAAATTGACGCGTGTCAGGAATTCGCTCGCCGAGAAGACGCCGGGTAGATTTTCACCGGGGATGCCGAGGAAGGTCGGCGTCCCGGCGCCTGTTCCGAGGAATACCGCGTCAAAACCCATTTCCTCCATGAGCTCATCCACCGTTGCCGTCCTGCCGATTACAAAATTCGTAACTATCTCCACGCCAAGTTTCTTGACGTTGTCTATTTCGGAGTCGAGTATCGATTTCGGAAGCCTGAATTCGGGGATACCGTATCTCAGCACTCCGCCTGCGGCGTGCAGCGCCTCGAAGATCGTCACGTTATACCCGAGCTTTGCGAGCTCGGCGGCGCAAGTCAATCCCGCGGGCCCGGAGCCTACAACCGCAACTTTCTCTTTTAGTTTGTGCTCCACGGCAAACCCGTTGAACGACTCATGGATTCGCTCATAATCCGCGACGAATCGTTCCAATTTCCCTATCGCGACGGGGAGATGTTTCTTGCCGATAGGACAAACCGCCTCGCACTGTGTCTCCTGCGGGCACACCCTTCCCGTGATCGCGGGAAGGTAATTCTTCTCCTTGATTTTCTTCGCCGCCCCAATGAAATCTTTCTCCACGATCAATCTGATGAAACCGGGGATGTCGATGCCGACGGGACATCCCTCCACGCAAAGCGGCTCCTTGCACTCGATGCAGCGAAGCATCTCCTGCGACACGAGGGCCTCATCGAAACCGAATGAGACTTCTTCAAAATTATGTTTGCGGACTTCCGGGTCCTGCTCGATTGGAAGCTGTCTCGGTATCTTCAGCCGCTCGGACGGCTTAAGCGTATTAGGCATTGGCCGCCTCCTTCGCTTCCGCTTTGCACCGGTGCCCGGCAAGTTCCTGGTCAAACGCTTCAAGCGAGACCTTCTCGAGGTCCATATATGATCTATTTCTCGTCATCAACTCTTCAAAATCAACCTGGTGTCCGTCGAATTCGGGACCGTCAACACAGGCAAACTTTGTCTCTTTACCTATGGAGACGCGGCAGGCGCCGCACATTCCGGTCCCGTCCATCATAATCGGATTGAGACTGACGAAAGTGCTCAACCCGATAGGCCTGGTAAATTCGGAAACCGCCTTCATCATTATGATCGGCCCAATCGCGTAGACAGCCTTCACGCTTCCGTCTTTCTTCAGATACTTATCGAGCGCGTTCGTGACGAGCCCTTTCATACCGTACGAGCCGTCGTCGGTGGTTACGATGAACTCGTCCGAAATCTCGCGCAGCTCTTTCTCAAGTATCACGAGTTCCTTCGTCCTGGCCCCGACAATAGTGATGAGCTTATTGCCGGCGTTCTTGAGGGCGGTCGCGATCGGATACACTTCGGCTGTCCCCACACCGCCGCCTATGCAGACCACCGTCCCGTAGTTGTGTATCGGTGTCGGATTGCCGAGCGGTCCGGCGACATCGAGGAGGAAATCTCCTTTTTCCTGAAGGCTGAGAAGTTTCGTCGTCTTTCCGATTGTCTGTGCTATGATCGTTATCGTCCCCTCTTTCGGGTCCGAATCGACAATCGTCAGAGGGATTCGTTCGCCGTGATTGTTTACACGCAGGATAATGAAATTACCTGCCTTATGTTTCCGTGCGACATAAGGCGCGCGGACGACGAACTTCGTTATAGACTGAGCAAGGGTTTCCTTGCTTAGAATCTCATACATCAATGGGCCCTTTCATCAAATGGTTTTTACGGTCTCACGGATCGCGTCGACGGTGCATACAGCCGCCGCATCTCTCAAGAGGAAGATTTCGGATTCATTCACAGGCTGGCGGGTCAAGAAATACGAATATGCATATTCCACGCAGTCAAAAAAATCGGGGGCGACGTTCTTGCATAATCCGCATCCGTTGCATTCCTCTGTGATGTAGAATTCAACGAGGGTTTCATTTTTCCTGGTCGAGAGTTGCGGCATGGCTTCTTTCCTCCTTAAGCGAGGCTTGTGATTAGGACGGCTCGAATTTCGACCGTTACGCACAATTCTGAGGGCGCTTTTGGCGGCCCACGCTGAGTTTGCGGCAATGCCCGTGCCGGGGAATATCGCCGATAATCTGCCATTCTCTAGTGTAGTTTCGCCGCCTAGGTCATTTCTCCGCAGAAATGGAGGCATGATGCCGTCACGAACGTGAAATCGTCCCAAAAATGCTCGCATTAAGTAATGCCCACACCCGCGTTGAGCACTCTAGTGCCCGGAGTGCTTGATTTTTCATGTCGGGGTTACTAAATTGGCAGTCACACGATTTAAGTGCTAATCAGCATAAATCCTTGTGAAAAGCAAATAAAAAGGAGGACTAGCAAGATGAAGATTAAGCCGTTGGCAGATCGAGTAGTAGTGAGACCCCTTGAGGCCGAAGAGAAGACAAAAGGCGGCCTATTCGTTCCTGATACAGCAAAGGAACGTCCGCAGCAAGGCGAGATTGTCGCTGTCGGACCGGGAAGAGTCAGCGATGATGGCAAGAAGATTCCGATGGAAGTCAAAGTCGGAGACAAGATTCTTTATGGAAAGTATTCCGGCACCGAGGTCACATATGACGGCGTCGAATACCTCATTATGCGTGAAAGCGATATTTTCGCAACACTTTAATTGAAAGGAGTTTTAAATAATGGCAGGAAAGATAATTCAATTTGGACCTGACGCCCGCTCCGCTCTGAAGCGCGGCGTTGACACTCTCGCGGACGCAGTGAAAGTCACACTCGGCCCCCGCGGACGCAACGTCATAATCGACAAGAAATTCGGCGCACCGACCGTCACAAAAGATGGCGTGACGGTAGCGAAAGAAATCGAGCTCGAGGACACAATCGAGAATATGGGCGCGCAGATGGTACGCGAAGTCGCCTCGAAAACTTCCGATGTCGCCGGCGACGGCACAACCACGGCGACGGTTCTAGCCCAGGCGATCTTTCGTGAAGGACTCAAGAACGTCACCGCGGGAGCTAACCCGATGGATCTGAAGCGTGGCATCGACCTCGCGGTCGAGAAAGTCGTCGAAGGTCTCAAGAAACTGAGCCGCGAAGTGACGGATAAGAAAGAAATCGCACAGGTCGGAACGATCTCCGCGAACAACGATAGCGAGATCGGCGAACTGATTGCCAACGCGATGGACAAGGTCGGAAAAGACGGAGTCATCACGGTCGAAGAGGCAAAAGGCACCGACACCACCATGGAAGTCGTCGAAGGAATGCAGTTCGACCGCGGCTACCTCTCTCCCTATTTCGTTACCGACACCGAACGTATGGAAGCAGCAATGGAGGATCCGTACATCCTCATCCACGACAAGAAGATCTCTTCCATGAAGGATCTGCTCCCGGTTCTGGAGAAGGTCGCGCAGGCCGGTCGCTCAATCTTGATTATCGCAGAAGACATCGAAGGCGAAGCGCTGGCGACATTGGTCGTCAACAAGATCCGCGGCACACTGAAAGCCGTCGCTGTTAAGGCTCCCGGATTCGGCGACAGAAGAAAGGCAATGCTCGAAGATATCGCCGTTCTCACAGGCGGGCAGGTCATTTCCGAAGAGAAGGGCTTCAAGCTGGAGAACGCGACGCTTGCACTCCTCGGCACTGCGAAGAAAGTCACGATCGACAAGGACAACACCACGATCGTCGAAGGCGCGGGAAGCAAGGACGACATCAAGCGCCGCATCAACGAGATAAAGGCACAGATCGAAAAGACCACATCCGACTACGACAAAGAGAAGCTGCAGGAGAGACTTGCAAAGCTCTCCGGCGGAGTCGCCGTACTGAAGATCGGTGCCACGACCGAAGTTGAGATGAAAGAGAAAAAGGCCCGCGTAGAAGATGCACTCCACGCCACACGCGCGGCGGTCGAGGAAGGTATCGTTCCCGGCGGCGGCGTCGCACTCGTGCGCTCCATCGATCAGCTCGATTCCGTAAAGACCGAGAACGAAGACCAGAAGATCGGCGTCGAAATCATAAAGAAATCGCTCGAAGAGCCGTTGAGATGGATCGTCAACAACGCGGGGCTCGAAGGCTCAGTCGTACTCAACAAAGTCAAAGAAGGAAAAGACGATTTCGGCTTCAACGCTCAGACGGAGGAATACGAAAATCTTATCAAGGCCGGCGTCATCGACCCGACTAAGGTTACACGCACCGCGCTGCAGAATGCTGCAAGCGTCGCGAGCCTTCTCCTGACAACCGAAGCGGTCGTCTGCGAGAAGCCCGAAAGGGATAAGCCGTCGATGCCGACTCCTCCAATGGGCGACATGTACTAAGCAAAGTCAATAGTAAAAGGTCAAATCTCAAAAAGTCCCGCCTCAGTGCGGGACTTTCCTTATCAGCCCCTCCCCCATCAAAGCTCCACCCACGACCCAAATCTGCCGAATCTGAGACTCGTGAAGGAACGAATCTGCGATCCTGGCAAATCGAAGCGAGGTTTATTGGACTTGCCCCCAGTTGGCTCAGTGACCTTCGAAAACAAAAGAGATGGAGATCCACTCTGCGGCTGGATAAGTCGCGACTATCGACACCAAACATCTGTTGAGAAAGACGCGTTTGGCGACAGCAAAGGCCAGAAATGCAGACAACCACGCCGTAAATTCCCAATGGTGACTGAGATCAAATGAACTACCACCGGCAAAGCTGGCGGCTTCTGCGAGGCATCGATTGATCCGCCCAGGTCATTCCATACGGTCGGATGCCTTCGCAAATCGACGCCTTCCAAAAGCACGAAACCCGAAAGGGTTTTTGTGCGTCATCCAACCGTCCAATCCCGACGCGAGCTTCGCGCGTTCATTTGATGGCTCCCTTTAAGCGCAACTTCCGGACCAGGTGGACGGAGTTCTCCGGCAATGCCGACCGGACATTACCACTGCCATAGGCAGTGGGTTTCCACGTCTGGCTAAACGGTTATTGAGTATTATAACGTGCCATCCCTTATTGACTGCTCATAATCCGGCATCCATTTAGCTCTGTTTAGCAAACACTCATAATTACCAAACGTTTATTCCGCTAGAACGGCAACGTCGGTCAATTCGGTGATTTTAAGCGGGGTGTGGGGGCAGTTGCGTCACTGTTAGAGGCACGCTCAGTGCTATCTCGTTTTTCTATTCATTCTCGAACAGAAACTTCGCGAGTTCACCCACAAGGGCGGAAGGAGACTCCAGTTGATACCTGGCGGCGGTTTCTCTTTCGAGTTCACCGACAAAGACGCTCACCCCCTTGAGCTCATTTACCTTTTTGAAACCGTATTCGTCCGTCATGTCGTCGCCGAAGAAAAATACTCTGCCCGTCTTACCGCACTTCCGTATTATCTTTTCAATAGCCTTCCCCTTGTCCCAGTCGACCGGCGGTTTTATTTCCACGACCTTCTTCCCAAGCTGCAGCCTTATCTTGCCCGCTTTCACGGGCGCCCGCGTAATCACATCGAGATCGTCGAGGAGATCCCGGACAAGCCGTGGCTCGACCGTACGGTAATGAACAGCAACTGAATATTTCTTCGGTTGTACGATTGCACCGTAAGGTTTCAGCTTTCGTCTTATCGTTTGCACGAGCGAACCGATGAACTTCACCGCGCTCGCCGAATTCTTCTCCACAAACCTGAGTCCCGGCCCTTCGATCTCGACCCCATGATTTCCCGAGTAGAAAATCCCCCTGATACCCACCAGCTTCTTAATCTCCGGCAGCGCGCGTCCCGTAATAATCCCGACAGTATAGTTCTTCGCCAGTTCTTCTACTATGAAACGGGCGATCGGCCTGAACGTGACCTTGTCGGGGGTCTGCTCGATCTCCGCCAGAGTGCCGTCGAAATCGAAGAAGAATGCCGGGTCCCGTCCTTCTTCCCTTTTCAGGAGCGCGCTTTTCAATCTGGAAGGAGGGGCTGCCAATCTACAGGTACACTATGTCTTTATCGTGGTACAATGAAAGCGAAAGAAGGAGATAATCGCGCAGGTGTCTCGTTATAAGGAAGCTCTGCCGGATGTGCTCCTTACCGTTCCTGCCGAGCTCTCGGGAAAACACAGGTTCATTTATCAGCTGCTTTATCCAGTAGGCGGTCCCTTCGATGCTATGTGTCAGGATGCCGCTGTACTTGTGCTTGATTTGGAGCGGTATGCCGCCGACCGCCGATGCGATGACCGGCTTCCCTTTCCAAAGTGCCTCCGCGACAGTGAGCCCGAAACCTTCCTTCAGCGACTTCTGCAGGACAACAGTGGATCCTCTCTGGAGGGCATTGATCTCAAGGTCGCTCGAGGGCGGGAGCAGAAGTATGAAGACGTCCTTATCCCCGTCCGCTGCGTTCTGAACTTCCGCCAGGACCTTTTCACCTTCCGGGTCATCGCTCGCGCCGCCCCCGGCAAGGACCAGCT
>CAWEBD010000144.1:0-19660 GCA_963806435.1 uncultured Bacteroidota bacterium | reverse complement strand
CTCGACCGGGGCGTCCGCGGTCGGGGTCGATTGGACGATTCCAATCGGTGAGGCGGCAGGACGGGCGGGCACTGTCATACAGGGTAACCTCGACCCCGCTATACTCTTTGCCGGGCCGGAGGCGATACAATCCGGGGCGGAGAGAGTTTTAAAGAGCGCGCCGCGCGGCAGGCACATTTTCAACCTCGGCCATGGAATTATGCCGGGTACCCCGGTAGTCAATGTGAAGAGGCTGGTCGACTTTGTGAAAAATTGGAGGCCGATTTGAACGCCGGATCGCGGCTGCGCCCTGGGCTGATCGCCGGCGTCGTCCCGTCGTTAGACGAGAGGAGAAGCCGGTGAGCAAGATCGGCGTTGTCCTTCTGAACCTCGGCGGCCCCCTGTCGAAAGACGACATCGAGGAGTTTCTTTTCAACCTTTTCATGGATCCGTATATAATCGAGATCCCGCTCCGCGGCTTTCCGAGAAGAATGCTCGCCAGGTTCATCGCGAAGAAGCGTGCCGTGAAGACCGCCCATTATTACGAAGTCATGGGGGGAAAGTCTCCCCAGTTTGACCTCACCGTGCTGCAGGCTGACGCGCTCGAGAAGAGACTGCAGGAAAGTATAGATGCGAAAGTCTATATCGGGATGAGATACTTCAAGCCTTACATTGAAGAAACATACCGGTCACTTCTCAACGACAACATTGAAAATGTCGTCCTGCTGCCCCTTTACCCGCATTACTCCAGGACCACGACACTATCTAGCTTCGAAGAGTGGAACCGCGTGACCGAGAACCCGAACAGGAGAATGAAGGTCGTCCAGATCGAGAGTTATCACGACAATCCTCTTTACATCGAGGCGATTGCGGATAGGATTGGCGAAGCGCTCGACAGGTTCCCCAAAGCAATCCGCAGGAATGTTTATATACTCTTCAGCGCGCACGGCGTTCCCGTCCGGGTGATAAAGCGCGGCGATCCGTACCAGAAGCAGATCCTGGAGACGGTCGGCCTTGTCTCGGCTAAGTTCACTAATCCACATTCACTCGCGTATCAAAGCCGGGTCGGACCAGTGGAGTGGCTTGGCCCGCCGACCCTCGCCGAGATAAAACGACTCGCAGCCGAGGGAAAGAAGAATATCCTGGTAGCCCCGATAAGCTTTGTCAGTGAACATTCGGAGACGTTGTACGAGGTGAATCATTTGTTCAGGAATGAAGCCCGAATCGCGGGGGTAGAACAGTTCGAGATGATGCCCGCGCTGAATGATTCTCCTAAATTCATAGAGGCGCTTGCCGAGCTTGTCTTGAAAAGAGCGAAAGAGTTTTGATTTAACCGGGATCGCAGCGTAAGAAAATCACTGGCGTATGTCGCGGGAGGCACCGTGGCGCGGAGAGGGTTGCTCACGATATTCTTGCTTCACCGAATGACCTATGACACCGCGATTCTATGTCGGAAGAGATTTGCAGGAAAGTAAGGTGCAGTTTAACATGAAAATCGCAGTGATTGGTGCCGGCATATCCGGATTATCGACGGCTCATTTCCTTAAGAAGGGCGGCGCTGAAGTAACGGTCCTCGAGAAGAACTCCGGGCCGGGTGGCACGATCGGGACGAAATTTGTCGACGGCTATCTGGTTGAAAACGGGCCCAACAGCACCTCCGAAACAAACTTCGTGATCGATGAACTTCTTTCGGATCTCTCGATCAGCGACGAGAAGGTCTATGCCGACGAAGCCTCGAAATTTCGTTTCATACTGCGGAACGGGAAGCTGTACGCTCTTCCCTCAGGACCGGGCTCGTTCATTTCGACGAGGCTGTGGACTCTCGGTGGAAAGCTGAGGTTGTTTGCAGAGCCGTTTATTGGACGGGCAGAGTACGAAGAGTCGATAGCTGACTTTGTCACGCGCAGGCTCGGGGGAGAGTTTCTCGACTACGCCATAAACCCGTTCGTCGCGGGGGTGTACGCCGGGAATCCATCCGACCTCAGTGTGAGGGCGGCGTTTCCGAAATTATACGCGCTCGAGGAAAAATACGGCGGGCTCCTGAAAGGTACGATCAGGGGCGCGCGCGAAAGAAAGAAGCGCGGCACCAAGGCGAAAGCATCGGCAAAACTCTTTGCCTTCCGCAGCGGGATGGGAATACTTCCGGCCACCATCGCTAAAGAATTTGCCGGCTCGATCCGGTACGGCGCCGCGGTGGAGAGTGTGAAGAAGGGGCAAACAGGATTCGTCGTGGGTTATTCCCTGAACGGGGTACTCGACAGCGAAGTGTACGACGTGGTTGTCCTTTCGACTCCGGCGTTCGCCACCGCGTCGATAGTAAAATCGTGGCTTCCGGAATTGTCGAGCGAGCTGGCGAAGATAAAATACCCGCCCGTTGCCGTCGCTGTTCTCGGCTACAAGCGCGAACAGGTGAGGATCGACCTTAAAGGCTTCGGATTCCTCGTGCCTGAGGTCGAGGACAGGAAGATACTCGGGACGATATGGAGCTCCAGCATATTTCCGGACCGGGCGCCCGAAGGTTTCGTGGAATTCACCACATTCGTAGGGGGATCCAGGCAGCCGAAACTCGCCGCCCTTTCGAATGAGGAGATCGCGAAGATAGCACACGAGGAGAATGCCTCGCTCATGAGGATAGAAGGCGCACCGGCGTTCCGCGCGGTCAGCAAATGGGACAGGGCCATCCCTCAATACAACATCGGGCACCTGTCGATACTCGACGCCGTAAGGCACGTTGAAAGCCTGCACAAGGGTTTTTATATTTGCTCCAACTACAAGGACGGCATTTCCGTCGCCGATTGCATAGCGAACGGTAAGCAGACCGCCCAGACAATTTTGACATGACGAAAAGACGAACCGCGGGGATGCGATGACAGAACGAAAGTACGCCGAATTCGAAACCGGTTTCTCCACCTGTCATAACTCTTCGTACGAGGGGGATTACAGCGCGCCGTTTCGTCTTCGCGGTGGAGTTTTACAGCCGTGGCTCAGATTTAACGTGAAAAGGAGTAAAGTGAAATGATTACGATGGCTGAATATCAGAAGAAGACCGGATTCCCGACCGTGAGAATGAGAAGGTTGAGAATGACCGAGACTATACGGGAGATGGTCCGCGAGACCGTGCTTCAGCCGAGCGATTTCATCTATCCGATGTTCGTCGTACCCGGCAAGAAGGTGCGCAAGGAGATCACTTCGATGCCGAATGTCTTTCAGCTTTCGGTCGACGAACTTGTCCGCGAATGCGAAGGCGTCTACAAAGCCGGCGTTAAATCGGTGATCCTGTTCGGGATACCGTCGCATAAGGACGAGTACGGCTCTGAGGCCTACGACGAAAACGGTATAGTGCAGCAGGCTATCCGCGAACTCAAGAAGCATATCCCGGAATTGTTTGTTATCACGGATGTCTGCCTCTGCGAGTACACATCGCACGGTCACTGCGGCGTCCTGCGGGAGACGGCGCCGGGCCAGGTGGAAATCGTGAACGATGAGACGCTGGACCTCCTTGCGAAGGAATCGCTGACGCACGTGCAGGCAGGTGCGGATATGGTGGCGCCGAGCGACATGATGGACGGCCGGGTTGCCGCGATACGGAATCTCCTTGACGAAAACGGGTTTCTTTCCACACCGATTATGAGCTACGCCGCCAAGTACGCTTCGGGGTTCTACGGCCCGTTCAGAGATGCCGCGGAGTCGACCCCTAAGTTCGGTGACCGCAAAAGTCATCAGATGGATCCGGCCAACACGAACGAAGCAGTGCGGGAGGTTGCACTCGACATAGATGAGGGCGCCGACATAGTGATGGTCAAGCCGGCACTCGCGTATCTCGATGTGATTTACCGCGTGAAGAATGAGTTCAGGATGCCGACCGCAGCCTACCAGGTCAGCGGCGAATATTCGATGATCAAGGCCGCCGCCAGGAACGGCTGGCTTGACGAGCCGAGGATCATGATGGAGACGCTGACGGCGATAAAGAGAGCCGGGGCGGACCTCATACTAACATATTTCGCCGTTGACGCGGCGAAGCTCCTGAACCATCAGGGATAGAGCCGACCCTGCGAAGATTTCAAAATCTCCGCAAGGTTAATGCCGTATGGAAAAAATCTTCGTCACGGGTGCCAACGGGCTCATAGGCTCGAACCTGTGTCACAAGCTGAGCGGGATTGGCTATGAAGTGATCGGCCTGGTACGTGAGAAATCCAACCTCCTGGGGCTGAAAGGCCTTGATGGTCAGATAGTCCGCGGCGACGTACTTGACGAAACCGGTCTCGCTAAATCCATGGAGGGGTCGGATTATGTCTTCCATACCGCAGGACTTGTGAGCTTCGATAACAGGAGACGTGAAGAACTCTTCCGCGTGAACGTCGAAGGCGTCAGCTGCGTGGTCAACGCGGCGCTGAGCACCGGTGTGAAGAGACTCGTGCACACAAGTTCTGTGGCCGCTATCGGCATCCCCGCCGTGGGCGATACTGCCGACGAGAGTGTCGTGTACAACCGATTCGCACACAAAGTGGCCTACGGTGACAGCAAGCACTTCGGAGAGGCTGAGATAAGAAAGGGAATAGACCGCGGGCTTGACGCGGTGATCGTGAATCCCGGCTCCGTGTTCGGACAGAGGGATGTCTATCTCCATTCCGGAATACTGCTCAAGGTTTTGAAGGGGATGAGGGTTGTCCCTTACGTTTCCGGCGGGATGTGCGCCGTCGGAGTCGACGATGTGGTCGAGGGTGAGATAGCCGCTCTTAAACTCGGCAACAAGGGGGAGCGGTACGTGCTCGGAAGCGAGAATATTACATTCAAAGATTTGTTCGGCCGGATATGTGAGATTGTCGGCGCGCCCACGCCGAGCCTACACGTGCCGGTCTGGGGGGCTCGCGCGGTCGCTGCATTTCTCGAATCTTTGTCGAATCTTACCGGAAAGCCGCCTGTTCTGACGAAGGCACACGTTGTGAGCGCGACCCTCCCTCACTATTTTTCATCCGATAAGGCGAAACGTGATCTTGGCTACCGTCCGCGTCCCATAATGGATGCCATCCGGAAATCATACGAATGGTATGTCGAGAACGGTCTGATGTGAACGTCTAACCTTGCGAAGGTTACCAGATTCCGCAGAAACCGCAGAATTTATCGAATTTCAAACCTTCGCAAGGTGCTCTAAAATGGAGATAAAATGAAGAATCTGAACACAAAGAAAAGCAGCAAGCTCTTCAACGAAGCGAAGAAATACATGCCTGGCGGAGTGAACTCTCCCGTGAGGGCATTCAAGTCGGTCAACCGCGATCCGCTCTTCATCAGCAGGGCGAAGGGACAATACATATATGACGTCGATGGGAACAGGTTCATCGACTACATCGGCTCGTGGGGGCCGATGATCCTCGGCCACGCGCATCCTGCTGTGGTTTCCGCCATAAGGAAGGCCGCGGCCAACGGTACGAGTTTCGGCGCGCCGACGGCCGCCGAAGTCGAAATGGCAAAACTCGTCCGGAAGATGATGCCGTCCGTCGAAGTCGTCCGGATGGTCAACAGCGGGACCGAGGCAACAATGAGTGCGGTTAGGGTGGCGCGCGCGTTTATGAACCGGGAAAAGATCATAAAGTTCGCGGGCTGCTATCACGGCCACTTCGACAGTTTCCTCATCAAGGCCGGCTCGGGGGCAACCACATTCGGGACGCCGGACTCTCCGGGTGTTCCCAGAGAACTCGCCGCGAAGACGCTCGTCGCGGAGTTCAACAACCTGGAATCAGTCAGGAGGTTGTTCGAGGATAACCGGGACGAGATAGCCGCGATAATCGTCGAGCCGGTCGTCGGTAACATGGGGGTCGTCAATCCGAAGGGCGGATTCCTCCTCGGCCTTCTGGATGTCGCCCATTCCAACGGTGCGCTTCTGATACTCGATGAGGTGATGACGGGGTTTCGTCTCTCAGGAGGAGGGGCGCAGGAAATCTTCGGGATCAGACCCGATTTGACTACGTTCGGAAAAATAATCGGCGGGGGGCTTCCCGTCGGTGCTTATGGAGGACGCCGCGAGATTATGAGTACTGTTTCGCCGGATGGTCCGGTTTACCAGGCAGGAACGCTTTCCGGAAATCCACTTGCTATGGCTGCGGGACTGGCTCAGCTGAAAATACTCGACAAGCGGAAGAATATTTACACGCGGTTGGAAAAGATGGGCAAGGCTCTCGAAGACGGGATGAAAAGGAATCTCGCGAAGCTCGGCTTGAATTACAGGATCAACCGCTCAGGCTCTATGTTCACGCTCTTCTTCACCGGTGAAGACGTGCATGATTTCAAATCGGCGCTCTCGAGCGACACCGTGAAGTTCGCCGCGTACTATGGAGAGATGCTGAAGCGCGGCATCTATCTCCCCCCCTCACAATTTGAAGCCGCGTTCGTCTCAGCCGCTCACACCGAGCGTGACATAGAGAAGACGATCGCTGCAAATTATGACTCGCTTAAGGCGATCAAATGAGTTCCGGAGATGTTTAGAGTGAAGCGCCCGAAATAGGGAAGGAGGTTACTTAGTGACTTCCGGGGCAGTCTTTGCCTGTTCCGCGGGTTTCTTCTTTCCCCTGTACATTATTCCAATCGGCACTATAACGATGTACCCGATGAAAAGGAGTATCGGTACCAGGTCGAGGGGGATGAACCCGTAAACGGTGTTGTTGGTGGCGAGAATTACGTAAGTGACAAGGATCAGCAGCGCCCCGCCGATTATGATCATGTAGTTCGTCCGGGTCAGGGGCATCTCCGACTGGACTTTCGATCTCCGCTGACGCTCGGTTCGTCTGCTCTTTACTGCTCTTGCCATCTTATTCCAATTCCTTTTTTATAATATAAATGCGTCGTGGGAATTAATTCAACACAGCAGTTGTGACTCCCGGCATCTTCTGAACGCGTGTTCGTGCTCAGCTCCCACGGCCCGGCCTCGACCGCCCTTACGCATGACTGGTTCTAATCTGTGTGCACGTTTAATATTTCTCCTGGATCGGGAACAATCTTCTTGACAATTAAGGCCGAATTCGCGAATTTAATAACCGATAAAGTAACCGATTACTTTGGCTATTACAGCCTAAATGGGCCGATATTAAAGCGTGGCAGCGGCAGTCCTTTGATGGTATGGCGGTTTTTTCTTTGTCGCCGGGTGTCACGATGTGCGGTTATTTACGCGTCAGGGAATTGGATTTTGTCGTCAGATTCGGAAAATTTATACATGAGAACTTCAGGAAGAGAGCAGAACGGTGTTATTCTATAGCAAAGGCTCGGTTGATTCGAGCCTGACCCGCGAGGAGTTGAAGAAGGGGCTGTACGAGGCTCTCGGCAAACTGAGCCCTCGCAGGAAAGTCATCGCAATTCCACCCGACATTACACGGCTTCACTCGCAGTCCGGACTTTTGACGGAATTCGCGTGGGAATTCTACAAAGATAAACTGACCGATATACTCCCCTCAATCGGCACGCATGTTCCGATGACAGAAGGTGAAATCGGAATGATGTTCGGAAAGACGCCGAAGAATTTGTTCCGCGTGCATGACTGGCGGAACGGCTTCGTGACGCTCGGAGATGTGCCGTCCGATTATGTCCGCGAGATAAGTGAAGGCGCTGTCGACTATCCGATACCGATACAGGTGGATAAACTTGTCGCACAGGGCGGGCACGATCTCATACTCTCTATTGGACAGGTTGTCCCTCACGAAGTAATCGGCATGGCCAACCACAACAAGAACGTGTTCATCGGAACCGGCGGCAGGGAGGGGATTAACAAGTCTCATTTCCTCGGCGCGGCCTACGGGCTTGAAAGAATCATGGGACGTGCGGACACTCCCGTTAAGAGAGTCCTGAACTACGGCTCCGACCATTTCGCGAAGCACCTCCCAATAGTCTACGTGTTGACGGTCGTGGACAAGGATGAGTCGAACAACACCGTCGTCAGAGGTCTTTTCATCGGCGACGACCTGGAGTGCTTCAACCTTGCCGCCGCACTGTCACTGAAGGTGAACTTCTACATGGTCGAGAAGCCTCTGAAGAAAGTGGTGGTCTATCTCGATCCGACCGAGTTCAAGTCGACCTGGCTCGGCAACAAATCCGTCTATCGAACACGCATGGCTATCGCCGACGGCGGCGAACTCACGGTCCTCGCGCCCGGTCTGAAAACTTTCGGAGAGGATAAAGCTATCGACGCCCTTATCCGCAAGTACGGTTATGTCGGCACGCCGAAGGTGCTGGACCTGGTGAAGAAGAACGACGATCTCAAGGCAAACCTCAGCGCTGCCGCCCATTTGATCCACGGGTCGTCGGAGGGAAGGTTTTCTATCACATATTGCCCGGGTCACATCTCGAAGGAAGAAATGGAAGGCGTGAACTTCGGGTACGGAGTTCTCTCCGAAACGATGAAGAGGTACGATCCGAAGAAACTCAAGGAAGGCGTGAACAGGATGCCTGATGGCGAAGAGGTGTTTTACATTTCAAATCCCGCCCTCGGATTGTGGGCACATAAGGACCGTTTCAAATAGATTCACAGGATGAATTCACCTGAACGCCTTCAATCCGGAGTTCGCTCCGCATGGAAGGAGAGAACATAGATGAGACGAACGAAATATCGGATGAGGAATTAATGCCACGAATGCTGAGGTTGGTGCCATTACGATTCGTGTCATTGGTCCGCGATTATTAACAATTCGTGCTATTCGTGTTATTATCGCTCAACAAAACATGATTTCTAATTCTTAATTCAGAAGGAAAATCAGTATGTCACAGAAAGCAGATATTGGATTGATCGGACTCGCGGTTATGGGCGAAAATCTCGTGCTGAACATGGAGAGCAGGGGCTTCACGGTCGCGGTATTCAACCGCACCGTCGAAAAGGTCACACACTTCGTCGAGGGGCGAGCAAAGGGGAAGAGTGTAATCGGAACTCACAGTATCGAGGAACTGGTCTCATCTCTAAAGACTCCACGCAAAATAATGTTGATGGTAAAGGCCGGCAAACCTGTCGACGAATTCATCGAGCTTCTTATCCCGCACCTGGAAAAGGGGGATATCGTAATAGACGGCGGGAATTCGCATTATCCCGACACCATCCGCAGGACGAAATACCTGGAAAGCAAGGGATTGCAGTACATCGGCACCGGAGTCTCCGGAGGTGAAGAAGGGGCGCTTAAGGGGCCGTCGATCATGCCTGGTGGTTCGCCGAGTGCCTGGCCGCACGTGAAGCCGATATTCCAATCGATTGCCGCGAAGGTTGAAGATGGCACTCCTTGCTGCGATTGGGTCGGCAGCGACGGAGCCGGGCATTTCGTCAAAATGGTCCATAACGGCATAGAATACGGCGATATGCAGCTCATTACCGAAGCTTACCAGATCATGAAAGAACTTCTCGGCATGAGCGCCGGAGAGATGCACGAAGTTTTCAAGAAGTGGAACACCGGCGATCTCGACAGCTACCTGATAGAGATTACCAGGGATATTCTGGCATACAAAGACACCGACGGCAAGCCGCTCGTCGACAAGATTCTCGATACCGCGGGCCAGAAGGGAACGGGAAAGTGGACGAGCGAGACCTCTCTCGATCTCGGGATTCCGCTAACCCTCATAAGCGAAGCTGTCTACGGCCGCTGTCTTTCGGCGATCAAAGAAGAGAGAGTCGAGGCGTCGAAGGTGCTAAGAGGGCCGAAGCCGTCTTTCACCGGCGACAAGCAGGCATTCCTCAACGATCTTGAGAAGGCGTTGTACGCGTCGAAGATTGTGTCGTACGCCCAGGGTTTCACGCTCTTGCGTGCTGCTGCTGCGGAGTATAAATGGAATCTTAACTACGGTCCGATCGCGCTCCTCTGGAGAGGCGGCTGTATCATCCGGAGCAGATTCCTCGGAAAGATAAAAGAGGCGTTCGACAAGAACCCAAACCTGAGCAACCTTCTGCTTGATCCGTTCTTCAAGGGTAAGATTGAGCGGTCGCAGGAAAGCTGGCGGCGAGTCATTTCCACTGCCGTCATGAACGGGATTTGGGTGCCAGCTTTTTCGACGGCGCTGAATTACTTCGACGGTTACCGCAATTCGCGTCTCCCGGCGAACCTCCTGCAGGCGCAGCGCGATTACTTCGGCGCGCACCAGTACGAACGAGTCGACAAACCGCGCGGAGAATTCTTCCACACGAACTGGACCGGCCACGGCGGCGACACGGCATCGTCAACATACCTGGCATGAAAGAAAACTCTAAATACGAAACTCTAAATCCTAAATGAACACGAAAGTTCAAAATGTCCATCACGAAACGGTTGTGTTCTGGATGAACCAGCACACTTGGCCGAGTCCGACAGGGCTTTTGAATTTCGAATTTGTTTAGAGTTTAGTATTTAGGATTTAGAGTTTCTTGAAATGTGTATTGAGACCTGACTGCAAAAAGATGAATAGGAATTTTATATGAGTAATGATCTAAACATACCACAGAAGGGCGCGCTCGACTTCGTATCTCTCGGGGCGCTGGTGCACAGGCTCGATCCTGGCATAGTCCCCTTCAGGAAAGCGACGGAGTGCAGGATCCACGTGAGCGGCGGCGAGTTCAACGTGGCCGCAAACCTGGCCGATTGTTTTCAGCTGAATACCGGCATAGCTTCGGCGATGGTAGATTATCCGATCGGCGATTTGATCGCCGAGCGGGTAAAAGCTATGGGCGTCAAACCGTTCTACAAGCATTTCAAACACAACGGAGTCAACGGCCCGAACATGGCGACGGTCTACAGCGACATGGGGCACGGCATAAGACCTCCCGTGGTGTTCTACAACCGCGCCAACGAGGCCGCGGCCCAGCTCAAGCCTGGTGATTTCGACTGGAAAGCTATCTTTGCGGGCGGAGTCCGCTGGTTCCACAGCGGCGGGATTTTCGCGGCCCTTTCCGAGACCACCGGCGAAGTGATCATCGAAGGGATGAAGGCGGCGAAGAAGGCCGGGGCGATAGTCAGCTTCGATCTTAACTTCCGCGAGAAGCTCTGGAACATTTGGGGCGGACAAAAAAAGGCGGTGGAAGTAGTCGCGCGAATCGTCGCGAACGTCGACGTGCTTGTCGGCAACGAAGAGGACCTGCAGAAAGGGCTCGGGATACCCGGACCGGAAGTCTCTGCAAAGTCGAAGCTCGACCCGAGCACTTTCTTCGGTATGATCGACAAAGTCGTGGCGAAGCATCCGCAGGTGAAGGTTGTGGCGACTACCCTGCGCGAAGTCCATTCGACGAACCACCACGGCTGGGGAGCGGTAGCCTGGGTCAACGGAAAGACCTATGCCTCGCCGACCGTAGACCTCAATGTGCTCGACCGCGTCGGCGGCGGAGACGGATTTGCCTCCGGATTTTTCTACGGATTGCTGACAGGTGAGACTCCCGAAGAAGCGGTGAAGCTTGGCTGGGCGCACGGAGCCTTGCTGACCACCTTCCCCGGCGACACGACGATGGCCACAGTGGACCAGGTCCGCGCGTTCGCGAAGGGCGGCTCGGCAAGAATTCAAAGGTAAATCTGTAAACATTGCAGGGGTTTGAGTACTAGAGCCCCTGCAACTGAATTGAATCTCTGATTTCCCCTCCCTATTTTGTCTCCGTCAGTGTAATGGGCTTAAATCTTTTGCGGTATGCCGTAGCACCTGCGTTGGATTAATTCTTTCAAGAATAGAGTTATACTCAAAGTTCGAAAGCGGGTGAGGTGTCGTGCCGAAGCGGCTTTCTCAACAGATAATCATCTCTTTAACGATCATCGTCATGCTCGTGTCCGGAATTTCGGGCTATATCAGCCTGAAAAACCAGGAGCGGCAGATCCTTGACGCGATGATCAATGGGGCGGACCAGCTTTCCAGGGGAATCGCGAGTGCGACGTGGCACGCGATGCTTGCCGACGACCGCACCGCGGCATACGAGGTAATGCAGACCATCGCAGCGAATCCGGGAATCAGCCGGATCAGGATCTTCAATAAAGAGGGGAGGGTCATGTTCTCGACGAAGGCGGTCGACGAGAAGCAGGTGAACAAGAATGCCGAGGCATGTGCCATGTGCCACACCTCTTCGCTGCCGCTTGTGAACATCGACGCCTCCTCACGCTCGCGGATTTTTCGCGCCGCCGACGGAGACAGGCAGCTTGCAATGGTCACACCGATCTATAACGAGCCATCCTGCAGTCAGGCTCCGTGCCACGCTCACCCGGTTACGACAAGCGTGCTCGGTGTACTGGATGTCGCATTCGATCTGAAACCCCTGGACACGGAGCTCAATGCGGCGAGGGCCGCAGTTCTCGCCGTTACCGGCATTCAGATTATCCTGATCGGGCTTTTTATTGTCTTTTTCACGCGCCGCTTCGTCGATAGGCCGATAAACCAGCTTATTGCTGGAACGCGGGCCGTAAGCCGGATGGAGCTTGACCACGTCGTCGAGATCACTTCGAGTGCGGACCTCGGCGAACTTGCGCACGAGTTCAACGTGATGAGCGAGCGGCTGAATAAAGCGATGGCTGAGCTGAACCAGGCGACTCAGGATCTGGAGCTGAAGGTCCAGGAGCGGACGAAACAACTCGAGGTCGCGCATCAAAAATTGCTCCAGAGCGACCGCTTGGCATCTCTCGGCCAGTTGTCCGCGACCGTTGCCCATGAGATAAACAACCCGATCTCCGGCGTAATTAACCTCGCGATGCTCCTCGACAGGATAATGAAAACCGATGGAATACCAGCGGACAGGATCGTGGAGTTCAGAAAGTACCTGGGTCAGATAATTGACCAGACTACCCGTGTGGGAAGAATCGTGTCCGATCTTCTGGCCTTTTCGAGAAGGTCTAAGCCGCAGAGTAAGACCGTCGATCTGAATTCGGTTATCAAGAGCTCGCTAATGATACTCAGGCATCGGCTGGAGCTGGGAAATCTCGCCCTCGAGCTTCATCTGTCCGATTCGCTGCCTCCCGTCGAATGTGACGGATCTCAGATGCAACAGGTAATAATAAACCTCGTCTTGAACGGGGCGGAGGCGTGTCAGAACAAGGGACAGGGGAAAATATCGATAACGACGAGGCAGGCGAATGAATCGGTTATCCTGGAAATTTTCGATACGGGAGACGGGATACCGAAAGAATTTCTGTCGAAGATCTTTGATCCGTTTTTCACTACGAAGGGAGAAGTGAAAGGTACGGGGCTGGGTCTATCTGTCGTCTACGGTATCGTGGATGCGCACGGCGGAGACATCGAGGTGGCGAGCGTTGCCGGTGAAGGAACGACTTTCAAAGTGACTCTTCCGATTAAAAAGACGCTGGACCAAACGAGCGCTTCTGCAGGTCCGCCTGGACAGCACGGTGTCAACTCGTAATGGGAAAGATATATGTGTCCCCGGTTGGAGGGGTGAACGACGAGATGATGAACATGATAGCGCGGCATATCGGAGAAATGTTCGGTTTCGAAGTGGAGATGTATACTTCCTTTCCAGAGCCCGACTACGCGCTGGACGGAAGGAGGGGGCAGTACAGCTCCGCCCTGATCCTGCAGAATCTTGCGTCGGTATGTCCTCCTGACGCCGTCAGGTTCCTTGCGATAACTGAAGCCGACCTGTTCATCCCGATGGTCACTTTCGTCTACGGGCAGGCGCAGCTTTCGGGAAGGACCGCGATAGTTTCGCTTGCCAGGCTCTCGCAGGAATTCTACGGGCTCCAGCCGAACAAGGAACTTAAAATCCGCCGGGCGAGAAAAGAAACAGCGCACGAACTCGGGCACACGTTCGGCCTTGTGCACTGCCGGGACAGGGCATGCCTTATGTCGCTCTCGACGGAAATACTTCAGATCGACGTGAAGTCTGGAGATTTTTGTGCCGGCTGCTGGGCAGTCCTCGAAGAGACGCTTACGAGACTGAGAAAAGAAACCAGGAAGAACAAAGTCGTGGAGATACGAAGATGAAAACGCAATGGGAAATACTTGTCGTGGATGACGAAGAAGTCATGCGAGAATCGCTGGTGGCCTGGCTTCGTGAAGACGGTTACGGCGTCGACTCCGCCGCCTCGGGAAATGCGGCTATCAATAGGGCGAAGGAAAAGGATTACGCCATCTATTTCATAGACCTCAAGATGCCCGGCGGCATGGACGGTATCGAGACGATGATGGAGATTAAGAAAATCCGTCCGGACGCCTCGATAATCATCATTACCGCCTATGCGACGGTCGACACCGCGATCTCTGCCATGAAGGAAGGGGCGCAGGAGTACATCGTAAAGCCGTGCAACCCCAAGGAGATATCCATTCTGGTCGAGCGCATAATAAAAGTGAAAAATCTCCAGCGCGAGAATATGATCCTCAGGAAGAAGCTGACCAGGCAGTATAGTTTTCATGACATAATCAGCAAGAATCCGAAAATGCACGACATCTTCGAGCTTGTGCAGGAGGTGTCAAGCCTGAGAAGTACCGTCCTGATCCAGGGCGAGAGCGGGACGGGAAAGGAGCTGATCGCGAGGGCCATTCATTATTCAGGGGACAGGGCGTCGAAGCCGTTTGTCGGTGTATCATGCGCGGCCCTTGCCGAGACGCTCCTCGAATCCGAGCTATTCGGTCATGAGAAGGGGGCGTTCACCGGCGCGGTGGTGCAGAAGAAGGGAAAATTCGAGCTTGCCGACGGCGGAACGATTTTTCTGGATGAGATCGGAGATATCTCACCGAAGCTGCAGATGGATCTGCTGCGCGTCCTGCAAGAGCGCAGTTTCTACAGGGTCGGCGGCACCGAGGAAATAACGGTGGACGTACGCGTCATCGCGGCCACCCACAGAGACCTTTCCGTGGCAGTTGCCGGGGGGAGTTTCCGTGATGATCTTTACTACCGCCTTAACGTCATAAATATCCAGATACCTCCCCTCCGCGAAAGACGCGAGGACATACCGATACTCGTGAGATGTTTCATCGAACGGCTCTCTCACGAGCTCGGGAAGGAGACGGAAGACATCACCGGAGGGGGCCTCAAGCTGCTGATGGGGTACAACTGGCCGGGCAATGTCCGTGAACTCGAAAACGCGGTCGAGCGGGCGATGGTGACGTGCAAGAACAAAGTCCTCACCGAAGAAGACTTCGGATTCCTTGAAGAGAACGGGTCGAGGAAGCAGGTTTGGAATGTGCCGAACAATGTACCCCTGGAGGATGTGGAGAAACAGGTGATTGAGGCGACGATCAAGCGGACTCAGGGAAACATAAAGGAAGCCGCGTCGGTGCTGGGGATTGACAGGTCGACCCTGTACGAGAAGATAAAGAAGTATGAGATAGAGAGGTAGGATCATGGATTCTAATGCTACGGGGCCGTCACGGCATGCGTGCACGCCGGAGTGAACACAGCAGGGCTAACTTTTCCTTTGAGAAGTTACGGCACGCAGGCGTGGGCCGTGGCGACCACGGGGGGGCGAAGTCTGCGATAACATAGGGCCGTCACAGACTCCCGCATGAGTGGCGGGATCTTCGACGCTCCGTGACGAGGAAGGAGGGATCTGGTTGGGCTTGCGCGGGAGCTGTTCGTTGCAGCGGAGACTACCTGTATTAATCACCTGGCCTGATATCCATGGAAAGATTAGAAAGTGTGATACAGAGAGACGACTCTTGGGTTGCAACCTTGCGAAGTTTTCAAGACCTTCGCAAGGTCGGTGGCTAAGGTTCCAGGAACATTTCTCCCAAGATGCCATCCCACTTGACGCCGGGGTAATTTGCCGGCAAGTCTTCCACGAGCTCGCCGCCGTCAGCCAGACTGACCCCCATTCTTCCCGCTGTGAGAAGCGTCTCAAGCCGTTCGATTTCCCTCATAATCCATGGGCGGATCTCCGAGCCTTTCAGTAGATGCCGAAGGTCACAATCATTTCCCGGTTTCACTTTGAGGTAGAAGCCTGAGTCCCGTCCTCCGACTGCAATAACTTCACCCTCTACAGGCGAAAGCACTCGGACTTCTAATTCGCCATTCCTATCCAAAGTGCCGCCCCGAAAAAACCAGCCAGTTCCATTTACTGCAACCACGGTTCCGATTTCGGGAAGCTCCGGCTGCGCGGCCCGGCCAACCACGCGCTCTCCGAAATCGTCGAGTCCGATTGCCAGCGTACCGTCGCTCTCCTTCCGCACCCACGTGTGCCCGCGGTGGTACAGCCGGTCAGCTGGCATGTCCAGGCCGAAGACGGAGCTTTCGACTTTGCGATGGTTCGGAACCTGTGCGAGTTGCGTGTGCAGCTCGCAAGTCCGGCAGTCAAATTCGTTCGGGCAAACACGGTAGTTCAGCTCGCCGGTGAAGACATGCCGGCAGCTCTTCGCGAAGTCGGGAAGCTCGTTGAAATCGACATGCCATTTGATTTCATCTATGTGATTTAATTTCAGATCGCGGATGGCGCGGGCCCCCGCGACTCCGAATGTCGTGATGATGATTGCCGCTACGGCATAGAATGCAGTCAGGACAATTACATTTCCCGTCTGCCACGTAAATCCATAAACCCACGGAAGCATTTTGCACCTTTACTCAGTTTGAGTCAGCGAATCTAAACAAGTCAAAAATCAAAATTCTGCCGATCGAAAATCACGTCGTACGATGATCAGGTAGTGTCTCAGTTTAAGTAAATTTCACGCAAAGGACGCAGAGCAATCACAAAGCTCGCAAAGGCAATTGATATTTCTTTGCGTTCTCTGCGATTATTTCTTAGCGCACTCTGCGTGAAAACAAACTGAGACACTGCCGATGATCAGCATCCCGAACATCCTGTTCGGGGAAAAGTCAAAATCACGGTGGTCCGGCTCTCATGATCCTTGATTCAGTAATTCTGTCTCTTGAGGAAACAGTTTCAGGTACCTGAAAGAGAACGAATAAATGATAACGCCATACGCGACCACGAAAAGAAATGTCGCAACCTCCTGCCAGCTTGGCATGTAGGTCATGAACGTGTCGAAAGCCAGTGTCGGGAGTGCCAGCGTTTGTATCGTCATGACAAATCTATTCAGGAGTATCCCGCAGCAGACGAGAAACGAGGAGAGGACGAGCCAGCCTATTTTAAGCCTTTTGCTCCCGAGCAAGAGGAGCAATGCGGGGACCAACCCGAAGAGTATAATCTCGACAAAAAGGATCCATATGTTGAACGGCGCCCAGACAAAGAAGCTCATCCCTGACAACCCAAGCGCCGGCGCTGTCTTGTTGAGCCATGTGAGCGTGTCGATCGATTTCAGGAGGACGTAAAAAGTCAGGAGAACGCCCGAGATTTTCGCGAGGAGCCTGTACACATCATCTGTTACCAGTTTCTTCCCGCTAAGCCTGGAAACAAGCCGCGTTGTAAGTATGACGAAAGCCGGTCCCACGGCGGCGGCAGAGATTATGAACAGGAAGAACGTGGTCGGCCAGATGGCGATGCCTTCCCTGAACGCAAAAGGTCGTCCCTGCAGTACGCCGTACAAACCGCCGAGTGAACCCTGATGAAAGAACGAAAGGAATGTTCCGATTCCCGCGAGTATCGGCATGACTTTGTGGAGCTCGAACTCGAAAACAAGAAAGCCGGGGACTTCCTTGAGCCTCTTGTTTTTCATGACCAGCGGCGCATATTCGATTGTAAGAACAGCGAGGTAGCATGTGATGCAGAAGGTCACCTCCGTGAGCATGGAATGGACGTTGGGATGCCAGAACGTGAACCACGCGCGGAGAGGCTGGCCGACGTCGACCATTAGCACAAGGATCGCGCCGCTGTAACATATGAATCCGAGGACCACCGCGCTGTTTATCACCGCTCTGAGCTCGTGTTTCTTCAATATGTACACGAGGAAGCCGGTGAAGAACGCGCCTGCTCCGAGAGCGATCACGGAGAGGTCGAGGAAAATCCAGAGCCCAAACGCGAACTTGTTGTCCATGTTGGTCTGGTTCAATCCCTTCGAGAGGCAGAGGTAGATCGCGTACGCCCCGATTGCCAGCATGAGCGTCCATGGAGCGATCCACATAGCGAATCTTCCGAACGACGTGCGCCTGACACCGCGTGCAATCAAGTGACTATCCATCAATAGGCCCCCCTATTTTCAATCCAACAATCCATTATTCCAATACTCCATTCTTCCTGCTTGTCGCTATACCGCTCTTTGCCAATTTTCTAACCCAATCTCGCTCGGAACGGTAATATACCTTTGGACCGGTCCCGAGATTCTCCAGCAGCCGGAAGCTGTTACTGTCCATCGAGAGCCGATACGCTTCCGACTTTTCATCGAGCAGATCTCCGAATGTCATGGCCTTCGCGGGGCAGGCCTCCACGCATGCCGGCACGTAATCTGCCGGATCTATGTCTCTCTTCCCTTCGGCGGCCGCTTTTGTCCTTGCCGCTTGGAGGCGGTGGAAACAGAAGTTGCATTTCTCGACAACTCCGCGCATTCTCGGCGACACGTCGGGATTCAACGCCTCTTCCATTCCTTTCGGCCAAACCGGATCCCACCAGTTGAAATATCTCGCGTGGTATGGACAAGCTGCCATGCAGTACCTGCAGCCGAGGCATCTCACTGGAATCTGGCCGACGATGCCGGTAGCTGGATCAACCTCGACCGCTTTCTGCGGACAAACTGAAACGCACGGAGTGTGGTGTTCACATTGCTGGCATGAAATCGGGAAGAACACCGACTCGTTGTCGGGAAAACTCTTCCCGTTGTCTGCCCTGTAGACTCTCATCGGGGTTATGCCGGTCCTGTCGTTTGAAGTGCGGCGGGCCGGGCGGGACGTTGTTTTCTACTGCACACGCGACCATGCAAGCCCCACAGCCTGTGCATCGGTCGAGGTCGATGACCATTCCGTATCTTTCTTTTTTGGCACTCAAGATGTTAATCCGATTTGTCGTTGACGAATGTGGAGGGAGAAATTCTAAACCCTAAATTCGAAATCCTAAATAAATTCGAAGCTCAAAAACCATAAGCTCGATGTCTGGCGGTGTTTGGACGTTTTCTGATTTGGTCATTTGAATTTGTCCCGTCAAAACCACTTACGTGTCGGGATGCCGAAAAGCGGCATTTAGAGTCTAGAACTTCGAATTTAGGATGTCTCATCTAATTACGCCGGTGTAACTTCGGCTTTTGTAATTCGCCATGTCGAGTCGCTTTCACCTTTGCAAAATTCTAATATTGTGTCTTCGGCTTGTGTCTCAGCTCGGTCAAAACTGTTGGGCTGAGGGCCGACCGATGCTTCAAGGATGCCGGGCATCACCGAAGGATCGAAACGCACCTTCACATTATGTGAGCCCGACTCCGTCCTGACAGTCGCCATCGCACCGTCCGCAAGTCTGCACTTTCGTCCAGTTTCCGGGTTTACGCTAACTGTGTTCGAGGGCATTCGCAGGTCGGATTCCCTGTACAGCTTGCTCATCATAGAATTCTCCTGAGCGATCGTCCCGATGCCTCGCGTACCGAGGGGAAGAAGAACAAGTTGGCCGTCCTCCGGGGCGCGATCAGCGATCGCAGCGAGGTGCTCGAAATTGGAATTTGCCCCGCCGAGGAAAGAATAACGCGCAGTAGGTAATCTCTCGGGGCTTTCGTCAACCCAGCATCCTCCGTTCTCCAATATTTCCCTGAACGCGGCGAGCGAAGCGGCGGACAATTTGGTGGATTTGCCCGAAGCAGAGTCGAAAACCTTTCCGCGTTGTTCCGAATGAATCCGTTCGATCCGTGTCCGCAACAGCTGTTTCATGCCCATTGACCGCAGTACGGGATCGGGATGAAA
>CAWEBD010000143.1:0-16183 GCA_963806435.1 uncultured Bacteroidota bacterium | reverse complement strand
CCGTGGCGGCATCCCGGGAACTCCATGACAGCATGATAGCTTCCTCTCCTGACGCTATTCTGATGATCGATACGCAAGGGCGAGTGATCGAATGCAACGAGGTGATGGTCAATCTTGCCGGGGCGGCCGGGAAGCAGGAGCTTATCGCGGCTGATGCTTTCCAGTTTCTGGGCCGAAACCGGGCGGAAAATTTGAAGGCCCGGGATTTAATGAAAGTTGTCGTACGTGATGGGGTGCTCAAGAACATAGAGTACGCATTTGTCAGCAAGGATGGCAGAGAATTTCCCGTCGAAGTGTCTGCCAGCCTGGTGCGGGATCCTTCGGGGATGCCGAAAGCCTTCATCGCGGTTCTGAAGGACATCACGGAACGAAAGCAAGCGATCGAAAAAATAGCGGAACAGGCAGCATTGTTGAATGAGTCGCACGAGGCAATTTCAGTGATGGACCTGAATACAGGGATGATCTTCTGGAACAAAGGAGCAGAGGAACTCTACGGGTGGAAATCGTCCGAAATGCTCGGCAAAAATCAGTCGGAACTCTCCGTCGACTCTCCCGGCGAGGACGGTCAGAAGGATGCTGCAAAAAAGACCGATCTGAATTCGCTTGCATTCATAGATAATGCACACAGGGCCGCATTCACTGCGACGCTCGCAGAAGGGAGATGGAACGGGGAACTGCGCCAAAAGACTCGCTTCGGCAGGGAGATTGACGTGCTGAGTCACTGGACGCTCATAAGGGACCCCAGCGGCAGGCCCAAGTCCATCCTTTTCATAAGCACAGATATTAGCGAGCAGAAAGCGCTGGAGGCGCAATACAGGAGAACGCAGCGAATGGAGACTCTCGGCACTCTGGCTAGCGGTATCGCGCACGACCTGAACAACGTCCTGACACCCATAACTCTCGCGCTCGAGATTCTCCAGAGAAAATATGCCAACGACGAGAAGACCATCAGGCTATTGTCGACACTGGAATCAACTGTCAACAGGGGCACCGGCGTGGTCAGGCAGATACTTGCGTTTGCACGAGGTGGAGAGACACAGAGGGAGTACCTCGACCCGGCCGCTGTAATTGAAGACATGAAGCGCATCATGGAGGAAACATTCCCAAAGTCGATTGTGACCACCGTGAGTGTGGAAACGGGAACCAGGCTGATCACAGCAGACAAAACACAGATTCATCAGGTATTGATGAACCTTTGCGTAAACGCACGCGACGCGATGCCGAAGGGGGGGAAGCTCTCAATTCTCGCAGGAAACGCCAAGATCGACCAAAACTATTCGAGCATGAGCGCTTCCGCGAAGTCGGGCGACTACGTCGTCATCCGTGTCTCGGACTCGGGCACCGGAATCAAAAGAGAGAACATGGAGAAGATGTTTGAACCTTTCTTCACGACCAAAGAATCCGGCAAGGGGACGGGGCTCGGCCTGTCGATCGTTCAGGGTATCGTGAAGGCTCACGGTGGATTCATTGAAGTGGATTCGGAGTTGAACAAGGGGACTACATTCAGCATCTATTTCCCGGCCAAAATAATCGAAGAAGCCCCGGTCCATCTCGAACTCGATGTGAAGCCCCGACTCGGCCAGGGAGAGCTGATAATCATAGCGGACGACGAAGCCGCGATCAGGGAAATAACGAAGTCGACCCTGGAAGCCTACGGCTATAATGTCCTCGATGCGGAAGACGGCAGTGAGGCTATCGCCCTGTTCGCTCAGCATTCCAACGAGGTCGCCCTCGTCCTGACGGACATGGTGATGCCCGTAATGGACGGTGCAGCCACGATAGGTGCGCTGAGGAAAATGAAACCCGATGTCAAGATAATTGCCGCTACGGGATACACGGACGACATCCGGCACGACGACCTGCTCGGTACGGTAGACGCAGTGCTGAAAAAGCCCTATACAGCCGGGACACTGATGAAGAGCATAACGCAGGTTTTGGAAAATGAGCCCGCGACGACTTGAACAACCGGGAAACGCGGCCCAACCCCGTTTGAGAACTTGCGTCGCAATGTTTCTCGTATTGGAGGGGCTCAATGAAATGATCCTGACCCCGGCGTCGGGAGGAGCAACCACATGGAAAAGAATCTGAAAATCATAGTCGTGGAGGATTCCGAGAATGACACGCTTCTAGAGATCAGGTTAATTGAACAGGCAGGTTACAAGGTGAAACACGTGCGCGTGGAAACCAAGGAGGAACTCGAAGCCGCACTCAAAGCCGATGAGTGGGATGTTGTCCTGAGTGATTTCACGATGCCTCACTTCTCGGGAGCGGAAGCGTTAAGGGTGGTGCGATCAAAGGATGACTTCATACCCTTCATTTTTGTCTCCGGCACCATCGGTGAAGACAGGGCGGTAAAGACGCTGAAAGACGGGGCAAGCGACTACATACTCAAGATTGATCCGAAGCGCCTCGTCTCGTCGATAGAACGTGAACTGCGTGACAAAGAACTTAGGCTGCAGCGCATCAGGGCTCAGGACCAGCTGAGGGAGAGTGAAGAAAGATACAGAGACCTCTTTGATAGCGCTCCGGTGGGATACCATGAAATAGACGCAGGGGGAACAATAACCCGCGTGAACCGGATGGAACTCAAGTTGTTCGGCTACGAACACGATGAGATGGTCGGCAAGCCTGCCTGGCTGTTCGTCGCGGATGCAGATGCCTCTGGAGAGAGAGTGGCGGCTAAGCTGGCAGAGACTATTCCGGTGAGTGTCAACAGTGAGCGTGAGTTCGTTCGGAAGGACGGCACTACGTTTCCGGCCATAATAGACGAAAGCTACATCAGGGACAAAAATGGCAAAGTGGCGGGCATCCGGACAGTGGTCCAGGAAGTTACGGCACGCAAGGCAGCAGAAAAGGGGCTGAGGGAATCTGAGGATAAGTTCAGAACGCTTGCGGAACAATCGCCGAATATGATCTTCATTAACAGAGAGGGAAGGGTTATCTATGCGAATCATAGATGCAGCGAAGTGATGGGATATTCGCAAGAAGAAATGTGCTCTCCTGATTTTGATTTTCTGAACTTGATAGCTCCGGAATCGCGCGGGCTTATCAAGGAGAATTTCAGGAAGCACTTACAGGGGCAGGAGATCCCTCCTTGCGAATACACATTGCTCGACAAAAGAGGAAATAGTATCCAAGCGATCTATGCAACAACAACCGTGAACTTCGGGGGAGAACAAGCAATCTTCGGGACTGTTACGGATATCACTGAGCGCAAGCGGGTCGACGAGGCGCTGGCGAAAGAACGCCAATTGCTTCGAACTCTTATGAACAACCTTCCGGATTCAATTTACTTCAAGGATGCAGAGAGCCGCTTTATTCTGATCAACCCGGCTCAAGCTCACCATCTTGGTTTGAGTGCTCCTGCGGAAGCGTCCGGCAAGACGGACTTCGATTTCTTCAGTGATGAACATGCCCGGCAGGCATATGAGGATGAACAGGCCATCATTCGGACCGGAGACCCTCTGGTGGCAAAAGAGGAAAAAGAGACGTGGCCCGATGGACATGTGGGATGGGTCGCTACCACCAAGATGCCGTTCCGCGATCAGGAAGGCAAAATCGTCGGGACATTCGGTGTTTCCCGCGATATTACCGAGCGCAAACGCTCGGAAGAGGAACTTCGCTTGTTCAGAGAGCTTATTGATCACTCAAATGATGCCGTGGAAGTAATCGAGCCGGAAACGGGACGATTTTTGGACGTGAACAGAAAGGCCTGTGATGATCTTGGTTACGATCGAGATGAGCTTCGCAAGATGACTATTTTTGACATTGATGCAGAGCTAGATCAGGAGAAGTTCTCGATGCTTGGTCGTGAAATTGAAAAGACGAAGTCTATAATAGTGGAAGCTCGGCATAGAAGGAAAGACCAGTCTAGCTTTCCCGTGGAAGTGAGTATAAGTGCCGTCACACTTGGACGAACCTATGCTGTCAGTGTGGTTCGCGACATTACCGAGCGCAAAAGGTCAGATGACAATAGTAAGGCATTGATGCAACGTCTCTCACTGGCGACGGAGCTAGCCGAGATAGGTGTATGGGATTTGGATCTCGGAACGATGTCGGCGATTTGCGACGACAAGATGCTTGAGATCCTCGGACTTAAAGTAGCGAATCCAATTTCATTAGAGCAATTTGTAGATTGTTTGGCGAAGGAAGACGTTCAGAAAACTCAGGAGGCTCTTCAGCGCGCAATTGCTGAAAGGAAGCCGCAGTTGCTGGAGTTCAGCGTCATCTGGCCGGACGGTACGCTTAGGATCATCCGGGCAGGCATCGGCGTGATAATGGATAGTAATCAAAACGTTGTTCGAATTGTCGGCGTTGCGCAGGATATCACTGAAGGCCGTCGCTCACAAGAAAAGATTGCGGAGCAAGCATCCCTTCTTGATCAATCGCATGACGCCATCAGCGTCATGGATCTAATGGGCAGCATCGTTTATTGGAATAAAGGTGCTGAAGAGTTGTATGGTTGGAGCGCCGGTGAAGTATTGGGCAGGAATCAGTGGATGCTTTCGGCAAAGGAAAAGGAGATCGAGTTCACGAGCACTGAAGTGAGTGCTGACCGGAAAGCCGCAGATATTCCTTTTCCAGATGAACAACACCGGACCGCTTTCAGGCAAGTCATGGCCAGGGGTGAATGGAAAGGCGAACTCCATCTGAAGACAAGCATCGGAAGGGATGTAACAGTTCTAAGCCAATGGTCGCTTGTGAAGGACAAGAATGGGAAGCCGAAGTCTATTCTCTTTATTAGCACTGACGTTACTGAACAGAAGGTGTTGGAGGCCCAATACAGGAGAGCGCAGCGGATGGAAACCCTCGGCACTCTCGCAAGCGGTATCGCACACGATCTCAATAACGTTCTGACACCGATAACTCTCGCACTGGAACTTCTGCAGAAGAAATACGCCGACGACGAAAAGACCATGAGGCTACTGTCGACGCTGGAATCAACTGTCAACAGGGGCACAGGCGTGGTGAGGCAAATACTGACATTTGCCAGAGGAAGCGAGCAGAAGCGGGAACATCTCGACCCCGCCGCGATAATCGAAGATATGAAGCGCATCATACAGGAAACGTTTCCGAAATCTATTGAAGCCTACGTGAAGACTGAGCAAGGAACCGGTCTGATCCTTGCGGACAAGACACAGATTCATCAGGTGCTGATGAACCTCTGTGTAAACGCGCGGGATGCGATGCCGAAAGGGGGAAAACTCACAATTTCCGCGAAGAACGTGATGATCGATGAGCAGTACGCGAAAATGAGTAAGTTGGCAAAAGCGGGCGATCACGTGCTAATCCAGGTCTCCGATACAGGAATGGGAATAAAGAAGGAGAACCAGGATAAGCTCTTCGAGCCGTTCTTTACGACCAAAGAATTGGGCAAGGGTACGGGGCTCGGCCTGTCGATCGTTCAGGGTATCGTGAAGGCTCACGGTGGATTTATTGAAGTGGATTCGGAGTTGAACAAGGGGACTACGTTCAGGGTCTATCTGCCGGTTGAGACAACTCGGGAGACTCCGGTCCGTCTCGAACTCGATGTGAAGCCGCGACTCGGCCAGGGAGAGCTGATAATCATAGCGGACGACGAGTCGGCAATCAGGGAGATTACAAAGTCGACCCTGGAAGCATACGGCTACAACGTCCTCGACGCCGAGGATGGCAGCGAGGCGGTCGCCCTCTTCGCTCAACACTCAAACGAAGTTGCTCTTGTCCTGACGGATATGGTTATGCCGGTAATGGACGGCGCTGCCACGATTCGTGCTCTGCGGAAGATGAAGCCGGATTTGAAAATAATTGCGGCTACAGGATACACAGACGATGTACGACACTACGACCTGCTGAATACAGTCAACGCAGTCTTGAAGAAACCCTACACAGCCGGGACGCTGATGAAATGCATTACGAAGGTATTGGAAAATGAGCCCGCGACGACTTGAACAACCGGGAAGCGCGGCACAACCCCGTTTGAAAACAAATAACTCGACGTGTTTCGTCCCGGACAGGATCACGGCGACGATCCTGACTTTAGCATCGAGAGGAGGAACCGTATGGAAAAGAAACTGAAGATAATCGTTGTCGAGGATTCCGAGAACGACACGCTCCTGGAGGTAAGGTTAATTGAGCAGGCAGGTTACAGGGTGAAATACTTGCGCGTGGAAACTAAGGAGGAACTCGAAGCCGCACTCAAAGCGGATGAGTGGGATGTTGTCCTGAGTGATTTCACGATGCCGCATTTTTCGGGGGCCGAAGCGTTGAAGGTGGTGCGATCAAAGGATGACTTCATACCCTTCATTTTTGTCTCCGGCACGATCGGGGAAGACAGGGCGGTAAAGACGCTGAAAGACGGTGCGAGCGATTACATACTTAAGATCGATCCGAAGCGGCTCGTTTCCTCGATAGAACGGGAACTGCGTGACAAAGAACTCAGGCTGCAGCGCATCAGGGCTCAGGACCAGCTGAGGGAGAGTGAAGAAAGATACAGAGACCTTTTTGACAGCGCTCCGGTGGGATACCATGAAATAGACGCAGGGGGAACAATAACCCGCGTGAACCGGATGGAACTCAAGTTGTTCGGCTACGAGCACGATGAGATGGTCGGCAAGCCGGCATGGCTATTCGTCACGGACCCTGAAGCGTCCAAGGAAAGAGTAGCGGCTAAGCTGGCCGGAAGGATCAATACCAGTGAACACTTTGACAGAGTGTACGTCAGAAAAGATGGGTCTACCTTTCCCGCAACAATTGAAGAAAGCTACATCAGGGACAAGATGGGAATCATTGTCGGGATCCGCACCGTCGTCCAAGATGTTACGGAGAAACGACGTATGGAAGAGCGTCTTCGTCTCGCCGCACTCGTCATCGACAACAGTCCGTCCGTCCTTTTCCGCTGCCTGCCGGAAATGGGGTGGCCCATATCATATGTCTCGGACAATGTGGCCGTCTTGGGGTACGATCGTTCTACCCTCGGCTCCGGTGCCTTTCATTTCGCTGACTTGGTTTATCCGACTGATCTGGGCGGACTGCAACATGAGATGGAGCGGAGTACCGTTGAAAACCTTGACAGATTCTCCGTCGATTTTCGTATTCTGAAGGGAGGTGGCAGTCCAATCTGGGTCTCGGCGCATTGCTTTATGGAACGTGACACGGCTGGCAATGTGATTAATTTCCAGGGTATTGTCACGGATATTAGTGAACGCAAGAGGTTCGAAGAATCGCTGAAGATCTTCCGCGACCTTATGGACCAGTCGTACGACTCTGTCGAGGTTGCTGATGCTGAGACCGGGCGTTTCATCGATTGCAATGAAAAGGCATGGTCAAGTCTCGGATACACTCGCGAGGAGTTCCTGTCGTTGACCATTTCGGATGTGGATCCGTTGTTTCCTCCATCTGCGCTTGCAGAAGCTATCGCCAAGCTGCGCAAGTCAGGGGGAATGGCTTTTGAAGGCATCCACAAACGTAAAGATGGGACCACCTTACCGGTCGAAGTTAACTCGAGATTTGTCCAGCTTGATCGGGACTATCTTGTCGGCATAACACGCGATATCTCCGAGCGGAAGCGAGCGGAATTAATGTTGCAGAAAACCCAGGAAAAGTTTCGCGATCTTGTTGAGATGATACCGGATTGGACATGGGAAGTGGACAAGGAAGGGAAATACACTTATGTCAGCCCCCGGGTAAAAGACTTGTTGGGATACGAGCCCGATGAGGTGCTTGGAAAGACGCCATTTGACTTCATGCTTCCGGACGAAGCGGCCCGTGTCGGAGCGGCGTTCCGGGAGATCATACCGGCACATCGACCAATTGTCAGAATGGAAAATGTGAACCGGTGCAAGAACGGACAACTCATTGTGCTTGAGACGAGCGCACTCCCGATCCTCGATGACAAAGGAGGGTATTCGGGATATCGGGGTATAGATCGAGACATTACCGAGCGCAAGCATGCCGAAGAGAGCATCCGCCTGGAAGCGGAGAAATACAAAGCTATGTTGGAGACAACCACAGATGGGTTCATCCGACTGGATGCCAATGGCAAGTTCCTGGAGATGAATGATGCGTTTTGCGCAATGACCGGATATAACCGCGAGGAGCTACTCGGCCTGAAGATTTCCGATATCGAGGCGTCGGAGAAGCCGGAGGAAACGGTCCGGCACCTCGACAAAACTATGAAATCGGGTTTTGACCGATTCGAGAGCCATCACCGGAGAAAGGATAGGACGATCATCGATGTGGAAATCAGCGTTACTTATTGGCGGCGGCCCGGCCAGTTTCTGATGTTCTCCCGCGATATTACCAGGGGGAAGCGAACCGATGAGCGTCTCCAGCTGTTGGCTCATGCAATAACAAGTGTCTCAGATTGTGTCACAGTTACGGATACCGAAGGGGTCATCGTTTTTGTCAACAAAGCTTTCCTCAAATCTTACGGCTATTCCGAAACCGAGGTTATCGGCAAGCATATAGAATTTGTGCGCTCTCCGCTCAACGATCCGGCGTTGGGAACGGCTATCAACTCGGGTACACTGGCAGGGGGCTGGCAGGGTGAGCTTCTGAATCGCCGGAAGGACGGTACTCAATTTCCTATCCATCTGTTATCATCTGTCGTGCGGAATGAACGGGGGGAGGTAATTGCAATGGTGGGAGTGGCCCGGGATATCAGCGAGCGCCGTCAAGCTGAGGAGGAACTTCGTTTGTTCAGGCAGCTTGTTGATCACTCCAGCGATGCCCTGGAGGTGATCGATCCCGGAAGCGGGCGGTTTCTTGATGTCAACCAAAAAGCCTGCGCCGATCTCGGCTACACCCGGGACGAACTGCTTCGCATGACCGTGTTTGACATTGATCCCGCATTAGACCGGGAACAATTCAGCGGGGCCGGGGCGACGTCGGGAGAGTCAATTCCCCCGGTAATCGAGACCTTGCATAGACGGAAAGATGGGTCCACTTTTTCCGTGGAAGTCAGCATCAGTGCGGTGAAACTGGAACGCCTCTATTTTGTCGCCATAGCCCGCGACATCACGGAACGGAAAGCGCTTGAGCAGCAATACCGGAGAACCCAGAGAATGGATATCCTTGGTACGCTTGCGAGTGGAATGGCCCATGACCTCAACAACGTCCTTACCCCGATCGCCCTGGCGATAGAGATGCTGCAGAGAAAACATGGCTCCGATGAGAAGACCGCGCGGCTCCTTTCCACACTCGAATCGACGGTCAAAAGAGGCAGCGAAGTGGTGAAACAGATCCTGGCATTGTCGAGAGACGCCGAAAGCCACCTTCAACGTCTGGATCCGGTTAATGTCATCGAAGATGTGAGGCGTATGATAGAAGGGACATTTCCGAAGAATATTTCGAATGCCATGACTGTCGAAAAGGGCACCGGCATCCTTCTCGGGGACCGGATGCAGATTCATCAGATACTTGCGAACCTGTGTATCAATGCCCGGGATACGATGCGGGACGGCGGAAAGCTCTCTCTTTCTGCAAGAAATGCCACTGTCGATGAACAGTACGCCGGAATGACGCCGGGGGCGAAGGCCGGAAAGTTCATCCTTTTTGAGGTCAGGGATACAGGGACAGGTATCATGAAAGAGGACATTGAGAAGCTGTTTGATCCGTTTCTTACTATCACGGAATCGGGCAGAGGGGCAGGGCTCGGACTGGCGATTGCCCACGGACTCGTTGAGAGCCACGGTGGGTTTATCGAAGTCGAGTCGGAAATCTACAAAGGAACCACCTTCAAAGTCTACCTCCCCGCTGCGGCCCCTGGTGAACAGAATCCGCAGGCCGCACCTGAGTCGAAACCGGGGTTTGGGCATGAGGAACTAATCCTGATCGTGGACGACGAGATGGCGATCCGGGAGATCACTAAATCAACCCTTGAGGATTACGGCTACAAGGTACTTGTCGCCAGCGACGGGAGCGAGGCCGTGTCACTGTTTGCCACCCATCGCGACGAAATCTCGCTCGTCGTGACCGATATGGCAATGCCTATAATGGACGGAAGCGCGACAGTGAGTGCACTCAGAAAAATCGACCCGGCAGTGAGGGTGATTGTCACGACCGGTTACATGGACAGTAGCGAAACGCATCATATGTCCGCAACGGTAAATGCAATTCTGAAGAAGCCTTACTCAGCCGCGGCATTGATGAAAGTGATAACCGAGGTCTTGAGCACGGCCGATAGCGAAGCTTGAACCCGGTCGTCCCGCAGGCTGTCTGGTCCTTACGAGGGCGAGATCCCGCGTCGGCGGGTCGGATGTTTCAAGACTTCAATACATCGGACAACACGTTGAGCAGCACGTCGATGCCGTATGGTTTCTTCAGGTATGCGTTAGCGTCCAGCATCAGCTTCTCTTCGGGGGCTTGCGTCGAACCGGTTATTATGATTGCTTTGAGCCCGGGATTGATTCCCCTCAGCGCTTTCAAGGTAGCTCTCCCATCCATGACCGGCATCATCAAATCCAGAATCACGGCGCTGATCTTCTCCTTGTTCTCCTCGTAGATTGCCACCGCACGCGCGCCGTCTGTGGCGGTAACAGCATCGTAGTTGTACAGTTCGAGTGTGCTCCTGGTCATCTCGACGACGGACATCTCATCGTCAACGACGAGTATGGTTTCTCCATTTCCTTTGGGGAGTTCCGGTCTCCCATGCTGTTTCCCGTCTTGCACTTCCGCTTCCTCGACCGGCAAGTAGACGGAGAAGGTCGTGCCTCCCCCGACTTTGCTCTGAACGTCTATGAAGCCCCCGTGATTTTTGACCACGATAGCCGCGGTAGAGAGCCCGAGTCCAAGTTTTCTATCGGTTTCCTTTGTCGTGAAGAAGGGATCGAAAATTTTCGGTAGTATGTTCGCGGGGATGCCGATCCCCGTGTCGCTGATTTCCAGCAATGTGTACTCGCCGGCAGGTGCACCCGCCTGCATACGCTGTAGATTCTTGTCGACCGCGGCGCGGTTTCCGGTAACGCTCAGGATGCCACCCATCGGCATTGCTTCCACGGCGTTCTCGCAAAAGCTCATTAATGCCTGGTATAGCTGGCCCACGTCGCCTCGGAAGCCTGGGAGGTCTCCCGGCAACGACGTCTTTATCTTGACATTCTCCGGCGTTGTCCGTTTCAGCAGAGACATGACTTCGTTAACAATTTGTCCGAGACTGACCGAGACGTTCTCCTCGGCTGCGCCCTTCGCAAAGGAAAGGATTTGCTTAACCATGTCTGCACCGCGGACAGTGCTTTCATGCAGCCTTGCGAGTATGTTCAGGCTCTTCTCGTCTTTTGTCTTATCCTTTAGAAACTGTACGGATAACATGATTGGAGATAGAATGTTGTTCAGGTCATGCGCGATTCCCGATGACAGTATCCCGATACTCTCTATCCTCTGCGATCGGAGATACTGCTTTTGGAGGACGGTTCTTTCGGTCACATCGTTGTTGGATATAAGAATGGACTTCGGCTTTCCCCCCTTATCTCTGATCAGTATCCAGTGAGCCTCGACAATCAACTCTTGGCCGTCCTTAGTCGACCGCGAAACCTCGCCGGTCCATTTACCGCCGGCGATGACGAGTGCCATCTCTGCCTCGATCGCCGCCTTCGATGCGTCGGGAAAGAGCTCCGCGAACTTCTTGCCCATGACTTCCTGGGCTCCCCATTTAAAGAGTGTCTCAGCACCTTTGCTCCAGAAAGTTATGCGCCCTTCCAGATCGATCAACAGGATAGCCCCCGGTGCAATATCTATGAGCGCGGCTTGGTCTCTGAGCCGTTCTTCCGACTCGAGCTGGGAGGTCATGTCTATCATGATCTCTCTCAGGCCGATGGGCTTAGAACCGGACAATATCGGAGAGGAAAAGACACGGATGGGGAAAGTGGTGCCCTCTTTTCTGCGCGCCATGAAATCGGATGGGGAGATTTTCTCTCTTCTCATGCGTTGGCGGAAATTGTCCAGGAATTCGTCCTTGTCCCGCGGCGCAACCAATTCCCCAATATTGAGGCCGCGTCCTAGTTCTTTGCGGTCGTATCCGAAAGTCTTCAGCGCCTTCTGATTCGCAAAATCGATATTCCCGCTTTCAGAGATCTCGAACACCGATTCCGGAAGAAGATCCGCAAGCTCCCGGAATCTTCTCTCCTCCTTTCGAAGTCTTTCTTCGACGCCTTTCTGTTCCGAGGTGTCCCTGACAATCGTGGACAGAAAGTCGACCAACTCCATCCCGGACTTCACCGACTTATGCGCCGTAATGACTTGAGAAACGGTAATCTCGGTCCCGCCTCTCCTCATCATCTTAGTTTCGCCGCTCCATATGCCTTCGCGAAGGCAAGTCGGGAGCGTTTCGCGCTTCATTTCGCCTCGCGACTGCTCGGAATAGTAATCCATCAGGTTCAGATGTCCGGTGCGTTCGTTCTCGTCGAGGCCGAGCAGCAAACGCCCGCCTCTGTTTATGTAGCAAATCCTGCCGTCAGTTTCTAGAATAGCAACCAGGTCTGTTGTGGACTCTAGAGCAGAGGTGAGCCGATGTGAAAGCCTGCCGCTCTCATTTCTGCTTACGGCATTAGTCACCGCTGAGGCGAGCCGCTGCAGACTTGATTTGGGGACGTAATCGTACGCCCCGTTTCTTATGCATTCCACTGCCTTCTCTTCACCAACGGCCCCCGAGACAACTATAAGCGGGATCTCCGATTCAAGCTCTCTCAGAATGGCCAGGGCTCCATCGGCGTCGAAACCCGACAGACTGTAGTTCGCCAGGATGATGTCCCATGGATGAGAACCTACCTCGTCGACAAATTCCTGTCTGCTCTCTATCCTCTTCGTGTCAAGCCGGAAATTCGATTGTTCGAGTGCGCGCGTCATTAGCTTCGCATCGCTCTCGATATCTTCGAGTAACAGTACTCTTAGCCGCCTGTTTGAGGCTTCCCACTGCAGATTATCCATCTTTTCGATCTCCTTTTAAAACGATGCAGAGCGAGATGAATACGGATCCAACTGCCACGATCGCATGCCCGGCGACAAATTAACTTAAATACAAGATAGAACAAATTAGAGCGTCGATATGGTAGTGTCTCAGTTTGAAATTAAACCACATAGAAACATAGAACACATAGGTAAGACGCATTTCTATGCTTTTCTATGTGCCTGCGCACCGAAGTGCTTCGGCACACAGGTGTGCCTATGTGGTTGATTTGAAATGGCTGTTCGATTTAATGTGAAACTGAGACACCACCGTCGATATTGGGGTGCCACCTAATTGCTCGTCTTGTGTAACGCCAGCGAATTGCTGAACATCGGATTCGGGTGGATAAGCATGGGAAAGAAACGGTGCGGAATTCAGCGTGTTTCGGACTCACCTGTCCCCGAATCGTGTGATGATGTTGATTTATCGATCTAATCGGGACCCAGGCGACCGAGGGTGACCAACCGTGAAGGTGTCCATCTTCATGATGAAAGAAACGGATGGCCAGCTTTCCTCGTGCCTCTCTGTAGATATGAATTGGAAATCTCACCGTTAAGCAGTTCGAGTCATCGTTCCGATCGGCTCGAATAGCACAATCGTTCGCAGTCAAGAGACAGAAAAACTGCGGCAGTCCGGGAGTCTGTCTCCCTTGTGCCGCAGTCTTCATGAAGCTGGCGTTATTTACGTCCCACCCGTTAAGGCGGGATTAAAAACTATTCCTGTCTGAAAATCTTCGACCGATTATCTTCGATCGAGGCCGTCTGCTTCAGATTCTGGAGCCAGTCGTTGACGATGCTTGACTTCTGTTTCTGCATCAGCTGCTGCATGATGGTCATCCGCTGGATCTTGAAACTGATGCTGTCGAACGGTGTCTTGCTCAAAAGCTGTATGACGTAGACACCCGCCCCCCCCTTGACTGCCGGCGAAATCTGACCGACGTTCAGCCTTGTCGCCTCCGCCATGAACGAGTAATCTCTGCCAACTCCGGGAACGTATCCGGTAAGCGCGAACGGCCCGGTCACTCCGTACTGGAGTCTCGAGTCGAGCTGCGGCAGTGCTTTGAGGCTGTCTCCGGCCGGAAGTTTCTGCTTCAGCTGACTGGCGTAGGCAAGGGCCTTCTCAAACTGCTTCTGTCTTACGATCGTGGATTTTATCTGGGCCGACACTTTCTCGAAAGGCGTGACGGCGGCGTCTTTGATTTCGCTGATCATGAAAACGGCATATCCCTGCGGGAGAGTTGTCATCTCGCTTATGTCGCCGAGTGATCCGTCAAACGCCCAATCAGCCAGGACCTTGTTGCTCCCGATGGAGGGGATGAAATCGCCCTTCGGGAATGGAGGGGTCTGGTGCACCTGGGCTCTTATCGTATTTGCCGCAGTCGCAAAGCCGTCCTGCTTGGCGATGTAGATGAAATCTTCCGCATGCTGCTTCAGGTCGTCCTTCGTCTGTTGTGAAGTCTTTATGCTCATCTTGATGTCGGCGATCTTAAGTTCGCGGGAGTCTTTTCCGAGGATCTTAATTATGTGCAGGCCGAACTGCGTCCTCACGGGTCCGACCACCTGGCCGACGTTTCCGCGGAAAGCTGCGTCTTCAAACGGCTTCACCATCGCGCCCTTTCCAAACCATCCGAGATCGCCCCCGTTCCTCGCGGATCCGGGATCCTGGGAGTATTCCATCGCCAAAACGGCGAAGTTCGCCCCGGATCTCGCTTCCTTCAGTATCTTATTGGCGAGCTGATATGCTGAAGTCGAATCGGGACCCGGAGTGACCGGGATGAGTATGTGGGCTGCGTGGACGTACTCGTTCTTACCGCTTTGCTGGTCCATCACCTTGATCAGGTGGTAGCCGTCGGAGGCAAGGAAGGGCCCGACTACTTCGCCTTTCTTCGCGCCGAAGGCTTCCGTCTCTACCGACGGATCAAGCTGGCCGTGACTCACAAACTTGTCGCTGTATGGGATTTCGGAGTACTCCTGTACTAGATCCAGGAAGTTGGTCCCGGCCTTTGCCAGAGTGTCGACGCGGCCCATTTCGCTCTTCACTTCGGATGAATCCGCCGAAGAGGGCGCGACAGGGAACAACACGAACTTCAGTGACCTCGTGGCCTGCGTTCGGAAATCGTCCTGATGGGAAGAATAGTAGTCGCGCATTTCCGACTCGGAGACCTGTATCGTCGAATCCGGGAAGAGAATCGCGGGCGGGAATTGGACGTATCCGGCGTCTAGCTTTTCGTTTTGCCGGGTGTACTGCATCTTAACTTCTTCCTCAGGGATTCTTATGGCCGCGTAAAGTCTGCCGGCGAGCTTCTCCTGGAGACGCTGCTCCTTCAGGTAAGTCTGCACATTCTGCCAAAACTGCTGTACCTCCGGGCGGTTGGAAGCGAGAGCCTCCTGCAGGATTTGACGGTTAATCTGCCCGGTGGAGTCTTCGAAATTCCTTTTGATCGCGTCAGGTAGCGACTCCGGATTCTGGGTAACCCAGTTGACAATCTCCTGGTCGGTGACGAATATTCCGAGCCTGCGTGCCGCCTGATCTACCAATATCTGATTGACAAGTCCCTGCCAGACCTGGTCGCGAAGCTCTCCCATCGTCTTGTCATCCGGGTCCTGTTTCGTGGCGGTCTTGTATTGATCGACGGAATTCTGAAGATCCTTCTCGAATTCCTGATAAGTTATTTCCTGCCCGTTGACCTTGCCGACGATATTGCCCGTGTATTGGCTCCCCTGGCGGCCGGTTATGTCCATGCCCCACTCGAAGACGATCATCAGTATAAAAAGGACCGCAAGGCCTATCAAGATCGCGGGCATATTGTCCCGCATTCTGCTCATTATTGGCATTTTAGGAAAGTTTCCTCTCGCACAAAGTTGTCCCGACGGTGTCTTTCTCTGCCGGGGTTGGTTGTTGATTACTATGCGACAAAGCTCCGCATCCGCTTGCGCCGCAGAGACTTTGACGTTCCGGCAAAAAATATAACCGCGGGGGGCTTGAAAATCAATTTACGAGATTCTGAGCGGTTCGGCAGCCAAGTACTGATATGTTCAGTCGGTCCGTCAATTGACCTTTGACCCGGAGGAATCTATATTTCGTTGGTTGACGAAACGAGGGAATGAAAATATGGACAGACAGGTTGTAAAAGTGTTCCGCGCGCCCGGCGATCCTATGCGACACTCTCCGACTCTTCGTCAGAGCGAATCAGCCGGAACGAACTTCACGCCGCCGAATATCCTGCCGTTGTTGCCGTTTCCGGTTCGGTCAAGGACTGCCGTA
>CAWEBD010000142.1:0-4208 GCA_963806435.1 uncultured Bacteroidota bacterium | reverse complement strand
CGTTCAGTTATGTGTCGGTAGTGGTCTACCAGTTCGTCTCCGAACGCAGGGCGAAGACCGCCATTAAATCGCTCTTCAGCCGGTACGTTGACCCGTCGGTCGTGAACCAGCTCGTCAGCAATCCACAGCTCGTGAGGCTCGGTGGCGAACGGAAGACTATGAGCGTGTTATTCTCCGATATTGCCAATTTCACGTCGGTAAGTGAAAAGCTTGCACCTGAGGAGCTCGTGGCTCACCTGAATGAATACCTGACATCGATGACGGAAGTCGTTTTTCAGCATTCCGGTACGCTCGACAAATATATCGGCGACGCCATAATTGCTTTCTGGGGAGCTCCCCTTGAATTGAAAGACCACGCCTATCAGTCCTGTCGGACGGCCATTGAAATGACACGGAGATTGGATGTGCTCCACGCGAAATGGGCGGCGGAGGGAAAACCTATCCTGAACTTCAGAATAGGTATAAACTCGGGGGAGATGGTAGTCGGAAACGTCGGCGGAAAGGAGCGCTTCGACTACACCGTAATCGGAGACAACGTCAACCTTGCCTCGCGCCTTGAATCCGCCAACAAAATGTACAGGTCGCGCATTCTTCTCAGCGAGTACACCTACGAACTCGTCAAAGACAGGGTTTTCGCGCGCGAGCTCGACCTGATCGTGGTGAAAGGCAAGACGAAACCTGTCAAGATATATGAGCTCATTGCCGACCACACGGACGGTATAAGCGAAGAGAAAAAGAAAGTTGTCGAGTTTTACTGCGCGGGCCTGGCAAAGTATCGCAACAGAGAGTGGGGGGTCGCGGCGGAGACGTTCGAGAAGGCACTATCAGTCGATTCGGCGGACTATCCTTCCGAGATGTACCTCGAGAGATCCAGGCTGTACGAGCTGGAGCCGCCGCCCGAGGATTGGAACGGCGTGTTTGTGATGACCACGAAATGAGCAGGGCTGAAGGCTTCGCCTTCCACTTACTTGCGTTGCGGGGCTCCGCGGGCTCTGACTCAACTGTCCCGGCATGAGCATTCGCGGGTTTGATGCAAATTGGGCAGTGTCGCAGTTTCAACATCCATGGGAATGGCATTTCAAATCAACCACATATACACATACAAATTCGTCCTATGTGTTCTATGTTGCTATGTGATTTAATTTCAGACTGAGACACCACCGTAAATTGCCTTTCACTCACCGCGGGTTTAAATTAAGTTAATGGGTAAAAGAAAAACCGAAGATCACAAAGAAACGACGCCGCGCCGCGGGATCGCCCCCGATCAGATGGGCGACGATGTCAAGTTCGACAGGGCTCTACGGCCGAAGTTCCTCGGCGATTTCGTCGGCCAGAAGAAGATAGTAGACAAGCTCAGCGTGTTCATCCAGGCTGCAAAGAAACGCAAGGAGGCTCTCGACCATGTTTTGTTGATGGGCCCGCCTGGACTCGGCAAGACCACGCTCGCCAACATCATTGCCAACGAGCTTGGCTGCGAGATTGTTTCCACGACGGGGCCATCCCTCGAGAAAGCCGGCGATCTTGCGGGTATTCTGACTTCCATTCAAAAAGACGTTGTCGTTTTCATCGACGAAGTCCATAGGATGCCTGCGGCAGTCGAAGAGATACTCTACGGCGCGATGGAGGATTACAAACTGTCGATCGTCGTGGACCGCGGCCCGGGTGCCAGAAATGTGCAGCTCAATGTCAATCCATTTACGCTCGTCGCGGCGACCACCCGCGCGGGCCTCCTCAGCAATCCGTTCAGGTCGAGGTTCGGGATTATTGAACGGCTGGAGTATTACGACGACGAGTTTCTGGAGAGAATCGTTACGAGATCGGCAGCGATACTGAAAGTCGAAATCGAAAACGATGCCGCATTCGAGATCGCCCGGCGCAGCAGAGGAACCCCGCGTATCGCGAACAGGCTTCTGAGAAGGACACGCGACTACGCGGACGTGAAGGGCAAGAGCAAAATAGGCCTGGACATCGCAAAGCATGCGCTTGACCAGCTCGAAGTTGACAAGACCGGTCTGGATGAAATGGACCGGAAAATACTCGCCACAATTGTCGATTACTACAAAGGGGGCCCGGTTGGTGTCAATTCAATTGCCGCTGTGGTAAGCGAAGACCCCGGCACGATTGAAGAGGTCTACGAGCCGTTTCTCCTGCAGAAAGGCTACCTCCGCAGAACTCTCAGGGGACGTGAGGCGACCGAGAAGGCGTACGAATTCCTCGGCAAGAAGAAAAGAGCCAAAACCGCCCAGGAGGAGCTCCCGCTACCTGAACCAGGCAAGGAACCCGACGCCTGAGCCGTCTTTTCACTTTCCATTTAACTGTTCGCCCATTCATAGAATAAGCTGCATCGGAATTAGCAATGTCCCTTCCTCGCCTTAACCCGAATTATCGTCCCTTGCCGCCGGAGTTTTACCGTGCCGATACCTTAAAGCTGGTTCCCAGGATATTGGGCAAGGTTCTCGTGCGGAAGATCGGGCGAAAGGTGATGGCGGGACGAATTGTTGAGGTTGAAGCATATGTCGGGGATGACCCCGCCAGCCACGCGGCGAACGGGATGACCGCAAGGAACAAACCGATGTACGAGGACGGCGGAATCGCCTATGTGTATTTCACCTACGGCATGCATTTTTGCTTCAACATCGTCACGGAACGCAAGGGATTTCCGGCGGCGCTTCTCGTCAGAGCGCTAGAGCCTCTGGCGGGGATAGAGGAGATGAAGAAATGGAGAAAGAAAGACGACCCGATGGACCTCACAAATGGCCCGGCTAAATTGTGCCAGGCATTGGGCATCGACCGGAGTTTGAACGGCGTCAGGCTCGATTCCGCGGACCTGTTCATAGCGGATGACGGTTTCAAGGTCCACAGCAAGGATATTCAGGCATCGACCCGTATCGGAATCAGGAAGGGAAGAGAAGCGGAATGGAGATTTTACCTGAGGGGGAACGGTTTTGTGAGCAGGACCTAGCCGAGGAAAAAGACGTTCAGCTGGGGAAGGAACAATATGTACAGCGCCCACATCGTGAGCCCGAACGTAATCGGAACGGCAATGTTGTCGTCGACAATTTTGTACGAGAGCACCTCCGCCGCGGCCGCGACGACGGCAGCAGCGACGCCGATCAGATATTCCGTCAGCATGTAATCGACTTTCGGGGTCAGCGCCACCGCCACTACTCCGGCTATAACGAAAGCAAGGCTCCCCTCGTAACTCTTCGGGGTTCCGCGGCCGAGTACCTTGTGTTTGCCGAACCTTTTCCCGAACACTGCCGAAGAAGCGTCCCCGAGTATCAGGACCGTGAAGCTGCTTATCATGATGAATTTCGGAAAGATGAAGACGCAGATGACGGCGGAGATCAACATGAACGTCGCGCCGTTCAAAGCGTGTGTCTTCCGGTCGACCTCGTGGCGGCGCAGGAGGAAACCGAAAAATTTGTAGAAGAGTTTGGAGATAAAAGGCACATCGTACCGGGCGAGGTCAATGGTGATGAAAACCACGGTCATCGGTACCAGTATCCACAGGGCTATCGTCCTGGGTATGAAGTAGTAAATCAGAGGAATACCGAGGGAAAGGAGGTGGATCCCTTTCCTTACCAGTTCCGCCTTAAAGTCTACAGTGTCCTGAACCGCGGCGTGCTCCATCAGTTTAGTTGGCGCCAAACTTCGCCGGAATTCGGCTTATCATTGATGGCTGATGAGAAAGCAATCCGGAACCAGCCTCAGTTCTTGCTCGTAGCGGGGGCAACCTGCCCGGGGGAGTCGTCTGCTTGTGACTTGCCATTGCCGTTTGGCTTGACGAATGGTGGTAGCTCCTCACCGCGAATCGATTTCTCGATCTCGTCAGCATCGAGTATCTCGCGCTCGAGAAGGGCACTCGCGAGCCTGTCCAGCGCGTCCGGGTGTTCGTTGATAATCTTCTCCGCCCGCGACATGCACGACAGGACTATCGATCTGATTTCTTCGTCGATCTCTATCGCGGTTTTCTCACTATAATTTCTGTGCTTTGTTATTTCGCGGCCGAGGAAGATTTCCTGCTCGTTCTCTCCCCAGGTCAGTGGGCCGAGTTTGTCGCTCATGCCCCATTCGCAAACCATCTTGCGGGCGATGTTGGTGGCTTTCTCGATGTCGTTCCCCGCGCCGGTCGTGAACTTGTTAAAAATGATTTTTTCTGCGGCACGTCCACCGAGCGCGTATGTTATCATGGCTTGCAGATACTC
>CAWEBD010000141.1:0-10741 GCA_963806435.1 uncultured Bacteroidota bacterium | reverse complement strand
TGTTTCAACTGTGTCCGCTCATGTCCGGAGGAGGCGATTGTTTACGAAAGAAGGGCGATTCCGGACCTCGGAGTTTCCGGCGTTGAATATGATCAGGGGAGAAGAAAGTTTTTCAGGAACGTAACAATACCAACGGCTGCTTTTCTGATCGCGCCCGGGTTGGTCAAGGGGGGAAGTGTCCTTGCAGGGGAGACCAAACCTGTAATACCGCCAGGCTCGCTGAGCATCCATCATTTCACAAGTATCTGCACCGCCTGCCATCTCTGTGTGACTTCCTGTCCGACGGGCGTGCTGCAGCCTTCGTTCCTGGAGTTTGGACTGTCGGGGATGTTTCAGCCGAAGATGGACTACACCGTCAACTACTGCAACTATGACTGCGTGATCTGCGGAGAAATATGCCCGACCGGCGCGATTGTGCCGCTGGACGTTGAGGCGAAGAAACGGGTCCAGATTGGGAAAACGACATTCAAAAAAGACGACTGCGTTGTTGTCTCGAAGAAGAAGGATTGTGCAGCGTGTTCAGAACATTGCCCGACGAAAGCGGTTCACACGATTCCTTATGAAAACGGGCTGTTCCTTCCCGAAGTCGACGACGAGCTCTGCATAGGATGCGGCGCGTGTGAACACGCCTGCCCGGTGACCCCGAAGAAGGCGATATTTGTAACCGCGAACGACGTCCACCTTACCGCGAAGAAGCCCAAAGTAGAAAAACCCAAAGAGCCCATCCCGGCGGCGACCGGCGATTTCCCGTTCTAGAGGTCCGGCCGAAAACTTTAACCACTGCCGCTTTGCGACATGCCGCATCATTTCAAATAATTGTGATTTCGGAACGGCAAAAGAGCGCGAAGAAGACACGAAGGTCACAAAGGCAATTTTTCGCAAAAACGATACGATTCTTTGTGCTCTTTGTGCATCCTTTGTGTCCTTAGTGGTTCAATTTCTTATTAAGGGGGTTTTCATCCGCGCTTCCAGGCGGGAGCCTGCAACTACACTCGCGCCTTTGCTCGTCTGAAGAAACGCATCTCGTCCGAAGTGGGGAACCTCAGTAGAAAGAGCATTACGAAAAAGGATATGACAGCGGCGAGTTTGAAAAGCTGCTCATTCAGTAGGGGGAATAGATAGTGTCTGAACGTGTGAGCAACCACAACAATTCCGAGGGGGATGCCGATCTTGAGAAGCCGGCCAAACTCGTATCGAACCGGATAGAACCGATGCGAGACGAAGTAGATCGCGATTGCCATTCCCGCGTAAGCGAAGAATGTCGCCCAGGCGGCGCCGAACATACCGAATTTCGGTATGAGGAGGAGGTTGATGACGACGTTTATTGCGGCGCCGATTCCCGTTATGTAGGGGAGATGGGAGGTCTTCTTTTCGATGTAAATACCCGCCATGAAGTTAACGTACATGCCGTTGAACAGGTAGCCGAGCAGGATTATCGGCACTATGCCTAACCCCGACCAGTAAGCCGGATTTATGATGAACCTGTGGAAGAGCCTGATTTTGACCAGGTCGTCGATGTAAAGTGAAACCAGCAATACAACCACCGAACTGAAGAGGACGAAGTAGGTCAGTATCCTCGAGTACATCTGTTTGGCGTTGGGTTCCGAGGCATGAGTCAGGAAGAAAGGGCGCCAGGCATAATCGTACATCGAGACGATGAGCATCATGAATATTCCGAGCCGGTAATTCGCCTGGTAGATTCCGACAGTGCTCTCGTTAGTGAGGGCGAGCAGTATCGGCCGGTCGATCACCTGCACCATCATCGCGGCGAGTCCGGCCGGGATATATGGAAGGCCGAATTTCAGCAATGCTTTGTAGAGGTCCTTCCTGAAATGGAGTCCGAGCTTTCTCAGGATCGTCGGGAGGAGGAGTACCAGCGTAACCGAGGACGCTATCACTCCGCTTATGAATATTCCTTCAACCCCGGCATGATACTTCAGGAGGAGCACGACGTTCGCGGTGACGTTTACCACTATGTTGACAACCTTGATTGTCGCGAACGTCTTCACTTTCCTCTCAAGCCTGAGGGCGGCGAACGGGATGACGGCGAGCGAATCGAGCAGCAGCATAAGCGCGGAATACATTATGGTGTCCGCGAACTTCAGGGGCACCTCCAGTACGGGCGCGAGGCCGGTGCTGTTGAAGAAGATCAGCACCGAAAAGAGCAGGGAGGTCATGAGCACGGAGACGAACGGGGTCGAGAATATCTCCTTGTCGTTCCCGATCTCCTTCGTCGAGGCATACTTGAAAAAGGCCGACTCCATCCCGTACATGTAGATGATGTTCATGAAGGCGATGTAGGAGTAAACAGTTGCCACAACCCCATACTGCGACGTGGAGAGTACGTTCGTGTAAAATGGGACGAGGAGGAAGTTCAGGAATCTTCCGACGATGGTGCTTACGCCGTAAATGGCGGTGTCCGCGCCGAGGCTCTTCAGCTTATCTAGCACGGCGGATTACCCGCGCTTTCCCCTGGCAATCCGGGAGGGGTGATGGAGTATCGAATTAATGGAGTATTAGATTGATGGATTGTTGGAAAACAGAGTCGGTCATTTGTCATCCCGAATGCGAACTCCGTGCGTTTGCGATTTCCTCATTCCATTCTCTGGTCTTGGCTTTGGTTTGGAGCGATTTTACGAGTGCTAATAGCTTGTTTTCGACGGCATAATGTAGGATGTCAAAATCCTCAAAGGCTTGATTTGGAAGAATACCACATTGCCTAAGACCGATCATCCTTGTCAACGCCTCGCCGGTGGACCCTAGTGCGATATATAGAAATTGCAGATACTCTTTTATGGACTTGCGGCAATACCCTTCCGCAATGTTTGCGGATATGGATTGCACCGAATTGAATATTTGGGACTTCAGCTTCATGTCGACCTTCTCCGCTCGGTTCACCGAAGTCCATGTGAGCTTGAACAATTCCATGGCATCATTCCATACTTCCAGTCGCATGTACCCGCGATTTACGTTATGTCGCTTTGTCCATTCCATGACGCACCCCCTTTTCACTCCTTTTCCCCATTAATCCAACAATCCACTAATCCACTATCCCTTTTTTGCCCCTTCCTCCGGATTATCCTCCACTAACATGATCGGTATGTCGTTCTCAACCCTGTAAACGTGACCGCACTTCTTGCAAGTCAGGGTATTCTTCTCCGCGCTGTACTCCAGATCGCCTCGGCAATCCGGTTTCGGGCAGCAGAGTATATCGAGCAATTCTTTCTTCAGCATAATCCTCTCCTAGAGTGACTGTTGTAGATTTAGAATTCAGAATTCAAAATTGTATTCAGAGTTTCCCGTCGAGTAATTCCAAAAATAGTCTCGGCGCGCGGACCGGCTTTCCGGTGCTGACGTCGATGAAACTGTGGACGGTGAATCCTTCGGTCATCTTCTCGGAACCGCGAAGGATTTCGTAGTCGATCCTCAGGCGTGCCTGCGGTGTTTCCTTCAGCATGGCTACGACTTCAATCATGTCGTCGTACTGTACCTGTCGCATGTACTTGGCGTACGCTTCGGTCAGAGGAAGGAAGAACCCGGCCTCTTCAAACTGGCGGTAAGTCATGCCGAGCGAGCGCATGAGTTCCGCTCTCCCGACCTCGAAGTATTCGAAATACCGGCCGTTATAGACGCCGTGCATCTGGTCGGTTTCGGCATAGCGGACCCTGATGCCGGTCCTTATTGAATACATTGTATGCGGGTAATCTCTTATTTCCCGGTATAGGAACCCATCGCTCCGAACTTAGCGATACGGTTGTCCACCAGTTTATCCGGCTTCACTTTAGAGAGGATCGCGAGTTCTTCCATGATAGCCTTCTTGAGTGCTTCAGCGGCGGCGCCGGGGTTCTTGTGTGCGCCCCCCACCGGCTCGGGTATTATCCTGTCTACGATTTTCTGCTGAAGCAGATCGACAGCGGTCAGCTTGAGAGCTTCCGCCGCTTGTTCCTTGAAATCCCAGCTTCTCCATAATATTGACGAGCATGATTCCGGAGCTATCACGGAATACCACGCGTTCTCCATCATCAGTATCCTGTCGCCCACTCCGAGTCCGAGTGCACCCCCGGACGCGCCCTCGCCGATTATCGAGACGACTATCGGCACGCGGAGCTGCGCCATCTCGAAAAGGTTTCTCGCGATTGCTTCGGCCTGGCCGCGTTCCTCTGCCTCTATACCCGGATAGGCTCCTGGTGTGTCGAGAAGGGTCACGACAGGTTTTCCGAACTTTTCGGCGAGCTTCATGAGTCTCAGAGCTTTCCGGTATCCCTCGGGGTTGGGCATTCCGAAGTTCCGGTATATATTCGACTTCGTATCCCGCCCCTTCTGCTGGCCAATTACAAGGACGGTCTTACCGCCCAGCTTTCCAAACCCTCCTACGACTGCCGGGTCATCCCCGAAATGCCTGTCACCGTGAAGTTCGATGAAGTCAGTCGTAATCAGGTTAATATAGTCCAACGTGTAAGGCCTTTCAGGATGGCGCGCTAACTGTACACGCTGCCATCGCGTAAGATTCGAGTAGATGTCCGTTCTGAGCTCGTTGATTCGCGATTCAAGTTTCGTGATTTCGTCTGAAATGTCAAGTCCGAGGGATCCCGCGGATTGGTCAGAAAGCTTCCGCATCTCATCGATCTTCTGTTCCAGCTCGATAATAGGTTTCTCAAATTCAAGTATTTGTTTAGCCATAATGTTTGAAAAAGTAACCTGGCGCCGAGCACAAAGTCAAGGGTAGGCCACAACCTTCCTGGTATGCTCGCGCCCCGGGAGTTAATTTTTCGCCGAATACTGAAAGAAAATGTGCGAACTTATATATTGATAGGGACTCGGGAGGAATATGAAGAAGATCATCGGTGCTGTTTTGCTATTGTCTTGGGGCTTGCTATCGCCAGGTCGGTCCATCGGACAGGACCTGCTAACCAACCCACAGAATCAGAGGTACCTTTTTACTGCCGGAACGGATGAATCACAGGCCTTCCTTTATAACCCGGCATATCTCGGTGTATACAGCCGGGGAAGTGTCCTTGACGGTTACTACTTTTTCCCGAGCAAGGCGCAATTAAGCCCGGTGGGGTCGTTCCATGATTTGGGAATATCCGTGCAACAAGGGAAGTTCGCCCTGGCATACCGGAACGCCGCCACCAACAACGAGGCGCTGAACGAATATTCAGTTGGATTCGGAGTCGGCAACCGCGGCGCCGCACTCGGATTTTCGCTTTCCTATGCCGATATCGCCGGACTTGGCGCGAGGTGGTTCCCGGCAGTGGGGCTGATCTGGCGTCCCGCCCGCTATGTGAGTTTTGGGGCGGCTTACCGGAATTTCTCCGATGCACCCTTCGGCGTCCACCAAATCGAAAAGCTAACTAACCTGGGTCTCAGTATACGTCCTTTCGGCACAGAATTGCTCACATTAAGCGGGGATTTGACTCTTCCAGACCATCACAAGCGCGGCTATAAGGCCGGCGTGACTCTCGAACTCCTCCCCGGATTGAATATCTACGGTATATATGATCACTCCGCTTACGGAGTCCCGACCTACGTTACGCCGGCGCCTTCTTCCGGCCCGCCCCCCTTGTATCCGACATATCTTTGGGGAAATTCCATCTCGCTCGGAATCAGTTTTAACTTCGGCAGCCACATACACATCGAGGGGGCGACGAGCTATCAATCGGGAGCTTATACGGCGACCTACGGACGCATAGAGCTCACATCTCAGCAGATGAAATCAATTGTTCCCGGCAAGAGAATCGCGGAAGTGACGATTCGAGGCGACATTCGTGATGCGCGAGAGTCCTCGTTCCTGTTCAGCAAACCGCCGAAGAGCCTGCTGGATTACGTCGAGGAGATACGAAAGTGTGCCGATGATCAGTCGATCAAGGCCTTGATCCTGAAAATTTATCCCTACTCGACAAGCGAGACTTTTTTTGCGCTATCGGGCGAGACGCAGGAGCTGGCCGATGCGGTCGAGTACGTGCGTTCCAAAGGGAAGAAGGTCTACGCCTATCTCGCCGACGACAGCGGGGTGAACGAGCTCTACCTCGCGAGCGCGGCCGACAAAATCTATATGCCGCCGACGGCGTTCATCTCAGGTTACGGGATCGATTTCAACCTCATCAGGTTAAAGGGACTCTTCGACAAACTTCATATCACATGGAATGCTCAGACTGCCGGCAAATACAAATCGACATTTCACACAATCTATACCGACTCGGCAACTCCGGATCAGGCGAGACTTATCCAGGGTCTTGTCGACGATATTTATTCGCAGATGCTCAGGCAAATAGAAGTCAACCGAAACATGACAATCGACGACAGCCTGAAATCCGACCTCGGCGCGCTCATCTCGTCGCGTGTGGCTGTGCGTCTGCACCTGATCGACGGCGTCGCCTATTACGACCAGTTCAAGAAGGAGACAGCCGAGAATCTGCCTGGCAAGTTCGGCAACTTGAGCGAGGTGAATCCAGCGAATATCCATCGCCGCGCGACAACCTGGGGGAGAGAGCCGGAGGTAGCGGTAATCGGGATTTACGGCGCCATAACCATGGGCGAGAGTTCGCCGCCGGCTCCGTTTCCAATTCCGTTTCTCGGGAGCGATCGCGTAACAGGTTCTGAAACGGTGGTCAGGCAGATAAGAGATGCGGCCGAGGACAAGAACATCAAAGCGATAGTTCTGCGCGTGAACAGCGGAGGAGGCTCCGCACTCGCTTCGGATGAGATTTACAACGCCGTACGGGAAGCGATGACGAAAAAGCCGGTCGTGTCATCATTCGGCAACGTGGCCGCAAGCGGAGGCTACTACGCGGCTGTGGGAACGAGTAGAATATTTGCCGAACCCGCAACACTCACAGGGAGCATAGGGGTGGTGATCGCTTTTCCCGTTCTGACGGATTTCATCGAAAAGGACCTCGGCAGCAACGTGGAGGAATATCGCAGCGCGCATGGATCGAGCGTCCTTGATCCTTTCCACCGCTGGACGGAAAAAGACATGAAATACGTTGACGAATTTCTGAATGAGACGTACACGGATTTCAAAACAAAGGTTTCCGAAGGGAGGAAGCTCAGTCTCGCCCGGGTCGACGAGCTTGCACAGGGAAAAGTGTACACCGGTGTACAGGCGAAGAACCTCAGCCTCATAGATGACTATGGCGGTCTCGTGAAGGCGATCCAGTACGCGGCTGATGTGTCCGGAATTTCCGGCCACTACCGCGTGAAGTTGTTCGAAGTTCCGGGTTTCGGTCTGGGAAGTCTCTTGAGGTTTGGCGCCCGAGTGTTCAGCGCCCTATCAGATTGAATACAAGTCTCTAAATTCCTATTTTCTACTATTAACACAATAATTGGAGCAGAATTCAAATGAAAAAAAGATTATTTACGCCGGGGCCGACGCCTATTCCTGAGAGCGTGATGCTCACAATGGCGGAGCCCATAATTCATCATAGGAATCCCGAATTTGTTGAAATTCTTACTAGTGTCAACCAGAACCTGAAGTACCTTTTCCAGACCAGGAACGAAGTCCTCACGCTTACGAGCTCAGGAACGGGAGCGATGGAAGCATGCGTGGCGAACCTGCTCTCCCCGGGAGACAAGGCTGTTTTCGTGAATCTTGGAAAGTTCGGCGAACGCTGGGGCGAAATAATGAAAGCGTACGGAGTGGAGCCGGTTGAAATCAAGATTGAATGGGGAACCGCTCCTACGCCGGAATTGGTGCTCGAGACGCTTCAGAAGAATCCCGGCGTGAAGGCCGTTTTCGTAACTCACAGCGAGACATCGACCGGCGTGTTCACGAACATAAAGGAGATTGCCGCGGCAGTTCACGCCAAATATGATATAGCCGTTGTCGTCGACGGTATCACGTCGGTAGGCGCCCACGAGATGCGTTTCGACGAGTGGGGACTTGACGTCATAGTAACGGGCTCACAGAAGGGTCTTATGGTTCCTCCGGGACTCGCTTTCGCTGTGCTGAGCGACCGGGCGAAGAAGATGCTCGAGACCTCCAGACTTCCGAAATACTATTTCAGTTTCAAGAAGGGGCTGAAAGCCCACGCCGGGAACGACACTCCCTTCACGCCGGCGATCACGCTCGTCATCGGCCTCGAGAAGGCGCTACGAATGATCAAAGAAGAAACGGTCGAATCCATTTGGCTCAAACACAAAATCCTTTCGGAAGCCGTCAGAAACGGATGCGAGGCTATCGGTTTGAAACTGTTCGGTTCCCCGGCGTCGCATGCGGTTACAGCGGTCAATGTTCCTGAAGGTGTGGAGTATTCCAAGTTCAACAAAATTCTCAAGCAAAAATACGGGATCACGACCGCGGGTGGACAGGATCACTTGAAGGGAAAAATCTTCAGAGTATCGCATCTGGGCTATTACGACGAGATCGATATTGTCGGTGTCGTTGCCGCTCTCGAGTGGACTCTTCAAGATCTGAATTTCAAATTCAAACCTGGATCGGGTGTTACCGCCGTACAAGAAACCTTTACGAAGTACGCAAAGGAGACGGCGGAGGTAGTGAAATGACCGCCGGAAATTATTATATGACGCCTGTCATCAGGCATCGGAAGGAGGTTGTTTGACGATGAAGGTATTGATAACCGATCCCATAGAGCAGGTTTGCACAGACCTGCTCCAGAAGGAGGGAATCCAGGTCGATGCCAGGCCGGGCCTCCCTCCGGATGAGATAAAGAAAATTATCGGCAGCTACGACGCTTTAATCGTGAGAAGCGGGACGAAGGTGACGGCGGATATCATCGCCGAAGCGAAAGAGATGAAAGTCATAGGCCGTGCGGGTGCCGGTGTGGACAATATCGATGTCGGGGCCGCGACCCGTAAGGGTATCGTCGTTATGAACACGCCCGGCGGCAACACTATTTCCACCGCCGAACATACCATGGCTCTCATGTTGTCGATGGCGCGCAATGTCCCTCAGTCTTTCCATGATCTCCAGAACGGGAAGTGGGAGCGCAAGAAGTACATGGGGACGGAGCTGTGCGGGAAGACGCTCGGTGTTATCGGGCTCGGCAAGGTGGGAAGGGAAGTCGCGGCGAGGGCCAAGGCGTTTGAAATGAACGTGATCGGATACGACCCGTTGCTTGCTGCCGAAGTCGCGTCGAAGCTCGGGCTCGAGACCGTTTCGCTGGACGACATTTACAAGAGGTCGGATTTCATAACTGTTCATACGCCTCTGACGGAAGAGACGCGGGGAATTCTCGGGGAGAAGTCTTTCGCGCTTTGCAAACGTGGAGTCCGCGTCATTAACTGTGCGAGGGGTGGGATTATTGACGAACAGGCGCTTCTCAAGGCGCTCGAGAGCGGCCAGGTTGCCGGCGCCGCGTTCGACGTTTTCGTGAAGGAACCTCCGGTCGACAATCCCCTCCTGAAGCATCCGAAGGTTGTGGCTACCCCGCATCTCGGAGCTTCGACGGAAGAGGCGCAGGAGAAAGTCGCGAAGCAGATCGGCGAGCAGCTTGTTGACTTCTTCAAGGGAAGAGGAATTGCCGGGGCCGTCAATATCATAGATTACCAGACGGCTGTGAGCGACGAACTGCGTGCTTATCTCGTGCTTGCCGAGAAGCTCGGCTCGCTCCACGCGCAACTGCTGAACGGGAAGGTGAAGTCTATAACCGCTTCCTACCGCGGAGCGCTACTGCAGAAATCGTCCGAGCTGCTATCGACCGCCGTGCTCAAAGGACTTCTGGACAAGATGATGTATGCTCCGGTGAACTTCGTCAACGCTTCCGTCCTCGCCAAGGAGATGGGCATATCCGTGAGCGAGATGAAAGAGCAGGATGGTGAACACTATTCACAACTCCTGACCATAACAATGCAAACCGACAAGGAAGAGCGGTCCATTTCAGGAACGGTCTTCGGCGAAAACGAAATGAGAATTGTCGGGATGGACCGTTTCCACTTCGAGATAGTTCCGGAAGGTCATCTGATGTTCTACTCGAATCTCGACCGTCCGGGTATGTTGGCCGCCGTGGGAAGCCTGCTTGCCGCCTCAAAGATAAACATTGCCGGCATGTCGCTCGGCAGATCCGCCCCCGGCGAAAAGGCCATAACTGTGATGAGCGTAGACAGTGACATTCCGGCGCCTGTGTTGAAGGAAATATCGAAAATCGAAGGAGTCTTTGAGGTCAAGACCGCAAAGCTCTGACGGGAAACCTTGCGAAGGTTGCAGTTCCGGAGGTAATTCTGTCCTGGTGGTGGAATCCGGAGCCTTCGCAAGGTTATTCTCTTGAGGCTGAGTATGCACAAATTGCAGAATCTCCCTAATTTTGCTTGACAAAGCAAATGAGGCGCGTTATATTTCAGCGAAATTCATGTCAAAAGTCGTGCTAAGCAAGTACATCATTGTAGTATTCAGTTAGTTTCGCAAAGGAGTATTGTGATGAGTACTCCTTTGTCTCTTTTTGTCGTGTGAAGTTCGCGGTCGTGCGCGGTTCGAACTCGTACAAAAATTAGGAGGCATCTTGCGGGTTGCTACGGGCAATGGCTCCCCCGCTCTTTTTCTTTCATCGCTTCAAGTCAAAACACAGACGCGGGGAGAGGTGTGTCTTCTCATCCTCCGTCCATCCGCAAATATAGAGACGCGATGGGGAGAGCCGCTGTCGGCGACTCATCGCGGCCTCAATCGGGCTTCCATTTATCCATTTCTCTTTCACCATCCAACCAATTCCATACTCAAGGAGGTATTATGAAGAGAAGGAGAACACAAATCACAAATCGCAAGGAGGCATTCAAATGAAAAATCTAC
>CAWEBD010000140.1:0-3660 GCA_963806435.1 uncultured Bacteroidota bacterium | reverse complement strand
TGCCGACCGCGCTTCCGTCGATCAGCACACGTCTTGCCACCACAGCCGGTTCCACAAAGCCAGGTATCGAAGAACTGGCAATTACCGCCGGGAGCAGCCTGCCGCCCGATAAGACAACCTCTTCTCCCGTTTGAAGATCCGCTGCCACGCAGGCAAACGGTATTTGGAGATCGGAGAAGCGAACATCCGGTAATAGATAGCTGAAGGCTTCGGTCAGGATCTTGCGCGAGAAGACGGCATGGGTGGACGCTGCCCTCAAGTAAAGAAATCGCTTTCCCAGCCTTGTAACAGTTTTTTCGGGCTCGTGCAGCACGTTAGGATCCTCAGATAGGAGGAAAAATGTCTTGCCTAGTTTCTCGTGGAACTGGCTCGACAGGAATTTTCTGAAGATTCCCTCGACCTCCACTGCGTCTTTGTAGAAGGCGAACATAGCACCGACCACAGCGCCCATACTGGTTCCCGTGATCGCCTTAATTTCTATTCCCTCCTTCTGGAGAATCTTGAGGACTCCGATGTGAGCCAGCCCTCTGGCGCCACCGCCGCCGAGCGCAAGGACGTAGCTTGTTTTACTCCTTTTTCTTTTCATTCTCAAGCTTGGTTAGATGAAATTGCCCGTTGATCCTTTGGAGCGTGGCTGCGCATCACCAGGTCGACTGCTCAGCTCACACGTTCGACGACGAAGTCAGTCAGTTTAAGCAGCGATTCTTTCGATTCCGAGTCCGCAATTCCTTCCAGTTCCAGCCTGGCGTTTGAGATGAACTCTTCCGCTTTCTGATGAGCCCGTTCGATTCCGCCGTACTTCTCCGCAAACTCTATTACTTCCCTGATCCTCGATCCGGTCTTTCCCTTCTTAAGCTGTCGCAGCACGGACCTTGCTTCATTCTTGGGGGCGTTCTCAAGCGCGTAGATCAGCGGAAGAGTTACCTTCCTCTCTCGTATATCGCCGCCGATCGGTTTCCCCAATGTGGCCTCCTTTCCTTCGTAGTCCAGGACGTCGTCCCGTATTTGGAAAGCCAAGCCGACATATTCGCCGAAGTCTCTGAGGTGAGCAATCGTATTCTCATCCGTCGTCGCGCTTACCGCTCCGAGTTCGCAACATGTCGAGATCAGCGAAGCTGTCTTATCCGAGATTATCCTGAAATAGGTCGCTTCGTCCATGTCGAGCTGCCGCGATTTTTGGATTTGAAGGAGCTCTCCCTCGCTCATTCTCTTGACCGCTACCGAACTGACTTTGAGAAAACGGAATTCGTTGTTCTCGAGTGAAAGCAATAAACCTCTCGACAGCAGGTAGTCTCCCATGAGCACCGCGATCTTGTTCTTCCAGGTCGCGTTGATGGAAGCGATGCCGCGCCGTGTGTCGGCGTTGTCGACGACATCGTCGTGTATGAGAGTCGCCGTGTGCAGCAACTCAACCATTGTCGCCGCCCGGTACGTGCTGTCATTTATCCCCCCGGTCGCCGCCGCCGAGAGAAGCACGAGCATCGGGCGTATCTTCTTCCCCTTTTGGTGGAGGATATACCGGGCAATCGTGTCCACCAGCCCGACTCTCGAGCGTATCGCCCGTTTGAACTCATTATTGAAAAGCTTAATCTCGTCCCGAATCGGGAGGACTATCTCATCGAGATCCAAGACCAACCTGTAGAGACTTACTCAGAAGTTTCTTCCTTCTTGTTTTTATTCGCCCGGGTGACCTTCACTACGATTATGGAGACCTCATATAATAGGTAAAGAGGAATAGCCACCATGACCTGGCTGGCGACGTCAGGTCCCGGCGTAATCGCGGCCGCCACAAGGAGTATCACAATTACCGCGTGCCTTCGATATTTCTTGAGAAACTGCTGATTGATTATTCCGATCTTAGCGAGAAAAAAAGAAAGCATTGGTAGTTCGAAGACGATCCCGCATGCCAGGATCATCCCTGTAATGAAACCGAAGTATGCCTGCACATCGATTATGTTCTCTATCGACGGTGAGCCGAAGCCGGAGAAGAACGAGAGCGCATTGGGAATCAGGATGAAATACCCGAATGAACCGCCGAGGAGGAAGAAAAAGGAAGAGAAGAAAACTATCGACGTTACGTATTTGCGCTCGTTAGGGTAGAGCGCCGGCTGGACGAATTTCCAGAATTGGTAGATCGTGTTCGGCAAGCTCACGATCGCGCCCGCTATAAACACAATTTCCATGTACAGCATTAGCTGGCCGTACGGCTTAAGGTTCTGGATCTTCAGGGGAGGATTCGCGTGTATTGCCGGGGCAAGGAGGAATTTGTTGACGATGGCATCGGCAAAAAAAGCGCACGCCGCGGTCCCGATTGCAATTCCAACCAGGGACCAGATCAACCGGCTCCGGAGCTCTTCCAGATGGTCCCAGAAAGACATTTCCCTCTGGGGCTCTTCCGGCAATTCTATATCATGAACGCGTTCGCTCATGAGTTGGCCGAAGCATACTCCTTCGCGAAATCATACAGCGGATGCTTTCCGCAGAGCGATGCGACATCGGCTTTAACTTCCGCATAAACCTTTTCGTTTCCAACATTTCTGACTACGCGGTCTATGAATCCCGCCACGGTTGCCATGTCATCTTCCATGAATCCGCGTGTAGTCACCGCGGGAGTCCCGATCCTTATCCCGCTTGTGATCATCGGGGATTTGTCATCAAACGGGACCATATTCTTATTTACTGTTATCCCGCTCTGTTCGAGAGCCTTTTCAGCATCCTTCCCCGTCACATTCTTATTCCTCAGATCCACCAGCATTAAATGGTTATCCGTTCCGCCGGACACAAGCTCGTATCCCTTCTTCGTTAGTTCGTCTGCCAGCCTGTTGGCGTTCGAGATTATCTGGCGCGTGTAGGATTTGAATGAATCGTTCAATGCCTCGCCGAAGGCCACCGCTTTCGCGGCGATCACGTGCATGAGCGGGCCGCCCTGTATCCCCGGCATTACATTGGAGTCCACTATTTCCGACATCATCTTGAGCCTGCCGCTCTTCGGGGCAGTGACACCGAGCGGGTTCTCGTAATCTTTCCCGATGAGAATCAGTCCCCCCCGGGGTCCCCTGAGCGTCTTATGGGTCGTGGAAGTGACTATATGACAGTGTGGAAGCGGATCGTTCAGAAGCTTTGTGGCGATCAGTCCCGCGGGGTGAGCTATGTCCGCCATCAGGAATGCGCCGACACTGTCGGCGATCGCCCGGAATCTCTTGAAATCTATATCGCGGGGATAAGCGCTCGCACCGACGACTATCATTTTCGGCTTGTGCTGCGCGGCGAGACGCTCAACTTCTTCCATGTCTATGCGTCCCGTTTTCTTATCGACCCCGTACGGAATGACGTTGAAAAGTTTCCCGCTGAAATTTACGGGCGAACCGTGCGTCAGGTGCCCGCCGTGCGAGAGATTCATGCCGAGGATCGTGTCACCCGGTTTGATGAAGGAGAAATATGCCGCCATGTTGGCCTGGCTTCCGGCATGAGGCTGGACATTCGCGTATTCAGCTCCGAAGAGCTTCTTCACTCGGTCGCGCGCTATGTTCTCAGCTACGTCGACAAATTCGCAGCCGCCATAGTAGCGTTTGCCGGGGTAGCCCTCCGCGTATTTATTCGTGAGTACGGTGCCAAGCGCGGCCAGGACAGCCTTGCTCACGAAATTTTCCGAAGCGATTA
>CAWEBD010000139.1:0-57125 GCA_963806435.1 uncultured Bacteroidota bacterium | reverse complement strand
GATCACGTTGGCTGTATAGCCCGATGTGAAGAGAATTTTTATGCCCGGGTAGAGAGAGTGCAATCGTTCTGCCAGTTCGCGGCCGTTCATATCCGGCATGACTACGTCGGTGATGACAAGGCGTATCTCGCCTGCGTGTTTCTCGGCCAGGCCAATTGCTTCAGCCGGTGAGCCCGCAGACAGTACCCGATACCCCAGTTTTTCCAGCATCATCCTGGCTATCACCAGAAGCGCCAGCTCGTCTTCGACCACGAGGACTGTCTCGCCTCGGCTTGGAGGAATTTCCGCCGCTATTTCCGTCCCGGTCTCGACAGCCTTGTTGGCGTACCACGGCAGGTAAATTCTGAAGGTCGAACCTTTCCCCGGTTCGCTGTAGACGTTGATGAGTCCGTTGTTCTGACTGACGATGCCATACACCATGGACAGCCCCAGGCCGGTCCCCTTGCCAACCTCTTTCGTAGTGAAGAACGGATCGAAAATATGGTCGAGGGTGTTTTTGTCCATGCCGTCTCCATCATCGCTGACGGCAAGGAGCACATACTTTCCCGGCACGAACCCGGCATGGTCCGCGCAATAGTCTTCGTCAAAAACAACACTTCCCGTCTCGATAGTGACCTTCCCGACTCCGGTAATGGCGTCCCTGGCGTTGAGGCAAAGATTGATCAGTATCTGCTCAACCTGGATGGGGTCCATCTTGACCGGACACGAGCCAACCGCCGGCAGCCAGGCCAGATTGATATCCTCACGGATGAGTCGCCGGAGCATATCGAGTATTCTCTCCACGCTCTTGTTCAGGTCAAGCGCCACGGGAACAATTGTCTCCTTACGGGCAAATGCCAGCAATTGCCGTGTTATGTCCGCGGATCGGCGTGCGGCATTGAGAATGTGCTGGAGGTCGGCATGCAGGGGCTGGGCTGCCTCCACCTTCTTCATAGCGAGTTCGGTATAGCCGAGTATCACACCAAGCATATTGTTGTAATCGTGGGCCACGCCGCCCGCCAGCAACCCTACCGCTTCCATCTTCCGTGCCTGCTGAGACTGGGCCGCCAGTCGAAGTTCCTCGGTGATGTCCCGTTTGACGCCCACGTAGTTTACGATCTGGCCCGACGCGTCGCGTACCGGCGAAACCGTCGATTCCTCGGTGTAGAGAGTCCCATCCTTGCGCTTATTGACCATACAGCCTTCCCAGGTTCTGCCGCCGGAGATGGTATCCCAAAGATTACGGTAAAATGACTCGTCCTGCTGACCGCTCTTGAGGATACGTGGACTCTTGCCGACGGCCTCCTCCCGGCTATAGCCCGTCGTGCGCTCGAAGGCCGGGTTCACGAATTGGATGATACCTTTTGCATCGGTCATGACAATGGCCTCCTCGACCTGCTCGACGGCCGCCATCAATCGCTTATGCTCAGCATCGGCCCGCTTGCGCGCGGTGATGTCACGGATGTTGCATTGGATCACCTTGCTATGGTCCACCAGGTAAACATTGCTGACAAACTCCACGGCGATGGGCCGCCCATCGAAAGTTTCCAGCGGTAAATCTTCGTACCGGATGTACTCGTTTTCCTGCAGGGCCTTGAAAGCGTCCTTGGATGCGGCAATGTCTTTGAATACACCTATTTCCCAGATATACTTTCCGAATAATGCGTCGTAAGAATATCCGAGTAGTTGCAACAGAAAAGGATTAACATCAACCACCCTCCCCGTTTCCGCATCGAGAATCAGGATACCGTCCCTGGCTGACTCAAAGAGGCGCCGGTAGCGTTTCTCGGAATCCTGCAGCGCCTCCACGGTTTTCCCCTTTTCCAGCAGCGTTTCTTCCAGCACCGCAATTCGCGTGCTTAACTCGGTATCGGCGGGGTGAACTCTGTTTTTGATATTCGCGTCCTGCATGGTCATGGCCTCCATGTATTTGTCTCCAGGCCAGCGGCGTTGCCGAAATGCGGGGCTCCGGAAAAGGGATGCCAATTGAACGCCGTGGCCGTCACAAAAAAGATCGCTGTGCTTCTTCCGGCTTTCTTGTTCATCTGACCAGTCTTCTTTGCGTTTGATATTCGCGACGGACCGGCCCGTGCTGCAAATCACGCTGGGACATTCGCCTGGCTCTAACACGGCTAATAGGCGTCGCCAGGATTCGTATTTTTGAGGAGACCCACTGTGCACCCCGCGCTTTCCTCGTGAAGAGCATCCAACCGAGCAGGACGATGCCCGCGCTCACTTCGCCGCCGCAGAGCAGGAAATAGACTACTAAAAACGCAGATGCGATGACGAAAGATGTGCTGGATGTCGATTTCACGAGACCGATGTCCCTCTTCCCCTCTTTGAAAGGCAAGTCATTGCCGGTCAGGCTGGCAAATGGTTCTTCGTGCCTGCCGGCAATCTCGTTCCACTGTCCGCTGACATTCAGCTTGTTCACTTGTAATCCCTTATGAGTGTATGGCCGTATCTTTTCTATTGCTGGAGGTCCTAAGGCCGACCTTGATTGTCCTGGTGACCGTGTTTGCCCTGTTTATTCTTCTTGTCTTGCCTGTTGCTCTTACCTTGTTCTTTGCCCGGGCGATTATCGTGTTTTTGCTGTTTCATCCACTGATTATGTTCAGGGTGGCCTTTGTTCACAAAATATTTGGGATCCCGGCTATCGCGGATCGGCTGTTGATCGTGACGATCCTTATACGAACCGTATTTTTCCCTGTAATCCCGGTCATGCAGGTACGGCTTATCTTCATTAATCACCACCTTGTAACCGCGATATAGGTTGTAATTACGGTAACGGGGAGGTAAGTATCGTGAGGTTATCCAGCGCCCTCTTTGCTGGTAGATGAACTGACGCTGCGGTACATAGTAGTAAGCATCAATTTCGGGTAAATAGTAGTATTGGACTCTGTCGTAACCCACAGGCCCCCAAACCGGCTGACTGCTTATATTCACATTCAGATTGAAACGCACTTGAGCTTTCAGAGGCGCCGCGAGAAGAACTAAGAGTCCCGCAGTCACAATGGTCAAGAATATTTTTCGCATTTCCGATTCTCCTCACACTGACGGTTTAATGTTGATGGCTGAGCCATGTCGAATTATCCGCGACTTGGATGGCTTCATCCGGATTATCCAGGTTAGATCACAAGTCCAATCAAAGTCCCCGTAACTTTCGTTACGGGGACTTTAGTGAATTATTTAAAGAACACCGGTCACTTATTAACGACCCTGAACTCGACTCTTCTGTTGATTTCTCTGCCCTCTGCTGTCACGTTGGTCGCAATCGGGCCGGTTAATCCGTATCCAACAGCCGTGAGCCGGCTTGAGGCTATGCCTTGTGATACGAGATAGTCCTTGACCGCCACAGCTCTCTGTAACGAAAGCGTATCGTTGTAAATCGGAGTCCCTATAGAATCCGTGTACCCTTTGATCTCGACATTTAAATCGGGGTTGTCCATCAGCAGCTTCACGGCATCGTTAAGCACGGGATATGATTCCGGTAGAAGTTCTGAACGGTCGAACGCGAATTTAACACCATCCAAATACCAGGTGTTAGCGGGTATTCTGATGTATTTTTCGACCACAACATCTTTGGTGACTTCTCTCGGGATATATTCCTTGACTATGCCTTCAATTCTGTTATAGTCGGTGAGGTCTTTCGCTGCGGGAGCTACGGCAACGGAGGTGGGTCCACAAATCTTCGACGGTTCGCCTTTTCCAAAATAGAACTTGACGCCGACGCCGAGTGTCCAATAGGAATCCTGTCCGTTCGGCTCGAGCGCATAGCTCATAACTGCTCCATCGAGTTCAGAGTTGTATGTTGAATGATACCCAAACTCTCCCGCCAAACTCCAATCCCGATCGAATTTCCATTCGACGCCGGCGCCATAGTTGAACTCGGCATCAAATGCATTTTCATCCAGGTATGGTGTATACTGGTGAGTCGACATCCTTTCCATTGCCCCAACCCCGGCAAACACATACGGTGAAACCGCTTCGCATGGCACCAGATAATACATCAAATCAAGATCGCCAGACCAAAGGTTTGTTCTTTCGGTTGTGGTGCCGGATGCACCGCTATACGATCCTTCAAGGTGCGAATAGCCGCCTGCCAGTCTCAATGCAACATGTTCAGAGAAGTTCCGTTGGAGTGACAGGAGTGCGCCATAATTAGTATTCAGAGGCTGTATGTTTACTTCCCCATATCTGGGATAGACGAGACCCAGGCCGACTGACCAGCTACTTCTTGCCGTCTGTGCGCGAGCATCGCCAACGGCCATGACCAGCAGCAATGCTAGTCCTAAATAAATCGCTTTCATCTTAGATTCCTCCTAAGTGATAAATTTTTGTTTGTTCCAAAACTCTGGATTCTGTTATCATGAAGCAAAAGCGTTTTTACTGTCCCCAACTTCGAAGACAGCGGAACGCCTTTGCTTCGATTCGTTCCGAAAGGAGAAGTGAGGAGACCGTGTCTCCTCACCTCAGCCTCTCCCACCACAACTTTCTCTTCAATACTAGTTGCTGCGCTTGTCATGTCTTTCAGCATATCTACCAAAGCAACCAGATCATTTCCTGTTTTCATAAACGACACCATGTTCCTCAAGGGACGTTTACCACAGTGTTTACCATCGTAACCGAAGCGTTGAGACTCAAGGCTCTGCCATTGAGCGTCGTTAGTGTGACATTGCCGGCAGTAGAGAACGTGACTCCTGAATAGGAAATTATGGTCCCTACCATAGTACCGCCGCCTGCGCCATTGATTGTCGCTGCGCTGCCGACCTGCCAGAAGACGTTCTTAGCCTGAGCGCCATTCACAAGTATGACGCTGCGGGGTTGTCCGGCCTGGCCTACGGTTAATGATGTCGCTATCTGGAAGACCCAAACAGCGTTCGGGTTGCCCTGAGCGTCGAGAGTCAGATCGCCTGAGGTTATCTTGAATGATCCCGAGGCAGCCGTGTAGGTACCCGGTGCTAAGACCAATCCACCTAGCTCACCTGCGCCCGGATCAGGACCGCCCGGAAGCCCGGCAAGGTAGTTGAATGCTGTGGTGGCGTCAGCCAGCGCTTGCTGGGCTATCGCAAATTTCGCCGCGGTGCCCGGAGCGGGGGGTGCACAGTTTATTACTCCGGTCACATCGCCGATATTAAGCGGCGTTTCAGTATACACATTTCCACCCGAATCGTGGAATCCAGTTATCAGAGTCGAAGCAGCTGTGGTTCCAATATCACCATTAACGACCGTATTGATTCCCTGGTTGGTCATTCCTGCGCTGCCTCCAAAACCTCCAAAGGTCGCTGCCGCACCAAGATTTACTACCGGACCTACTGAAGCAAAGTTCGCTACCAATGTTCGGTTTCCACTTATTGTAAACGTATAACTTACATTTGTAGATACGGTATCTCCGTTTTCCGTCCAGTTAGCAAATATATATCCGGAGTTTGGTGTGGCGGTTACTGTTACTGAAGAGCCTGAATTATATGTACCGCTTCCGTTTACCGCTCCGCCCGCCGCCGGATTTGATGACAGCGTTACTGTATATGGGACGATGGTTGTGAAGCTCCATACATAGTTGCTCGCCAACGAATTACCCGCCAGGTCCTTAGCCCCGGTTGTAATCGTGGCTGTGTACACGGTATTCGGCAGGAGGTTGTTTGCCGGCGCATAGGTGGCGGTCGTGCCTGAGTAAGACACGGTACCAGCGACAAACGATGAACCTTGCATTAAGGTAAATGTTGCGGTGGTAACCGTTAAAGCGTCCATCGTCTTACTGAAGGTTGCGGCGACCTGCTTGTTCAGAGCCACACCTGTAGCTACGTTAACAGGATCTGTGGAAATTACTGTGGGCGGAGTTACGACGGCTGCCGCGCCTGTCGTGAAGCTCCACACATAGTTGCTTGCCAAGGCGTTGCCCGCAAGATCCTTGGCCCCGGTTGTAATAGTTGCCGTATAAACGGTATTTGCGGCGAGGTTGCTTGCCGGTGCAAAAACCGCCGTCGTGCCGGAGTAGGACACAAAGCCTGATATCGGCGTTGAACCTTGCGTTAAACCAAATGTTGCCGTGCTAATCGTTGAGGCATCCATTGTCTTACTGAAGGTCGCGGCGACTTTCTGGTTGAGAACCACACCCGTTGCGGCATTAGCAGGGTTTGTAGAACTCACCGTGGGTGGGGTGACGACGGTTGCCGCGCCTGTCGTGAAGCTCCACACATAGTTGCTTGCCAAGGCGTTGCTTGCAAGATCCTGAGCTCCGGTTGTAATCGTTGCCGTATAAACGGTATTTGCCGCGAGGTTGCTTGCCGGTGCAAAGATCGCAGTTGTGCCGGAGTAGGACACAAAGCCTGAAACTGGCGTTGAACCCTGAGTTAAGGCAAATGTTGCCGTGGTAATCGTTGAGGCATCCATTGTCTTACTGAAGGTTGCGGCTATTTTCTGGTTCAGAGCCACACCTGTTTCGGCATTTGCCGGGTCTGTGGAACTTACCGTGGGCGGGGTAACGACTGCTGCCGCGCCTGTAGTGAAGCCCCATACATAGTTGCTTGCCAGCGCGTTGCTTGAAAGATCCTTAGCCCCGGTCGTAATGGTGGCTGTATATGCGGTATTTGCCGCCAGGTTGCTTGCCGGTATGAAAATCGCGGTTGCGCCGGAGTAAGACACCGTGCCTGATACAAACGATGTACCCTGCATCAAGGTAAATGTTGCCGTGGTAATTGTTGACGGATCCATTGTCTTACTGAAGGTCGCGGCGACTTTCTGGTTGAAGGCCACACCTGTTGCGGCATTAGCGGGATCTGTAGAACTCACCGTGGGCGGAGTGATGATCGCTGCCGCGCCTGTAGTGAAGCTCCACGCATAGTTGCTTGCCAACGCGTTGCTGGCAAGATCCTTAGCTCCGGTTGTAATTGTGGCTGTATATACGGTATTTGCCGCGAGGTTGGCTGCCGGTGCAAATATCGCGGTCGTGCCGGAGTAGGACACAAAGCCCGAAACGGACGTTGTACCTTGTTTTAATGTAAATGTCGCCGTGGTAATCGTTGAGGCATCCATCGCCCTGCTGAAGACTGCGGCTATTTTCTGGTTCAAAGCCACACCTGTTGCGGCGCTAGCAGGGTCTGTGGAACTTACTGTGGGCGGAGTGACGATGGCTGCCGCGCCCGTCGTGAAGCTCCAAACATAGTTGTTTGCCAATGCGCTGCCCGCACGATTCGTGGCCCCGATTGTAATCGTTGCCGTATAAACGGTATTCGGCGCGAGGTTGCTTGCCGGTGCAAAAATCGCCGTTGTGCCTGTATAAGACACAGTACCTGACACAAAAGATGTACCCTGCATCAAGGTAAATGTTGCCGTGGTAATCGTTGAAGACTCCATCACTTCACTGAAAGTCGCGGCGATTTTCTGGTTGAATGCCACACCTGTAGCAACATTAGCAGGGCTTGTGGAACTCACCGTGGGTGAAGCTGTAATAACTGGGGGAGATGTTATCCCAACTCTGTTCTCCCAACAACCGGCCATCGTAATGACCAGTAGCAGTGGCATAAGCCACCTTGAATAGTTTTTAAGTGTACGCATTTGCGTCTCCTCTTGTTTTTTAAAATGATTACGTCTCACTGGTGTATTTAAAACCCGCGTAACAAAATGGAACAATCTCATATGCCACTCACTTCATGAGGATCATTTTCTTGATGGAAATGAAGGAGCCGGCATCCAGGCGGTAGAAGTACACTCCGCTCGCGAGACTGGCTTCTCCCTCTTTGGTACTGAAGGGCACGCTGTAGCTGCCTGCGCCCTGATGAGCGTTGACAAGCGTGGCGACTTCCTGGCCAATCACATTATAGACCTTCAGCGAAACCATACCGGACTTCGCAAGACTGTAACGGATTATTGTGGATGGATTAAATGGATTGGGATAGTTCTGCGAGAGAGCAAATCCATCAGGCTGTACTGCGTTCGCAATTCCTGTCGCCACCCCGGGATCTGTGATGGCATTGGCGTCCAATGTAACTGCGGACTGCGCCAGCGCTCTGCCTTCAAGAGTAGCACCGTTATTCAGAGCGATCAGCGTTTGACACAAAATAACTCCCTTGAAGTCGGCCGTTGTTCCGACTGTTACCTGACCGGCGACCTGCCAGAAGATGTTCTTGGCCTGCGCGCTGCCGATCAAGACTTTCTTGCCGTTGGCTTCGGAGAGGTTTCCCGCTATCTGGAAGATCCAGACATCGTTTGGTCCACCGCTCAGAGTGACATCCGTGGATATTGTAACCCCGGTCGTCCATTTGTAGAGCCCGGGAACAAGTGTCTGCCCGCCTATTTCGCCGGCACCGACATTCAAAAATGCTCCGGAAGGTGTCGGTGTTCGTCCCGCGGCGTCGGTGTATGCGGTTTCCATGTCGCCTATTGCCGTGGTCAGGTTAGTGGGGGTTGGGGTTGCATAGTTTGAGGCGTATACCTTTCCGGTCACCAGGCTCGATGTCGCAAATACATTCGTGGCATCGGCTGTTAATGAAAATCCGGTAATGAACGACGCGGCGGCCGGACTAAGTCCAATATTTCCAGTCACTGCGGTGGTACCTGTAGTTGAGACTCCTGTTTTTGCCAGGATCACGTAATTCCCGGCCGTCCCAAGATTTACCGGCAATTGTTGCGAAAGAGCGGTAGTGTGCGCCATTAAAACAACAAGCGGTACAACAACGAGCAAGCGAGTGTACCTGGTTAAAGTAATTGTCCGAAGTATCCTTCGGATCGAATTCGTAGTATGAGTGTTCATAAAAACCTCCTTATGGTCAATGAACATGACCGGTTTCGTTTATTAGCTCGCCCATCTGCAAGTGGTTCGCCTGTCCGAATGGGCTGTACAGTTGGGCATAAACCTTTGTGCTCGACCTTTTTATGTTGTCGTTTAAGAGTGTGCGGCGGTGAAATCGCCGTCTCCGGGAATCGTAGAACCTGCAAGCGTTCAACCAGGTGATTCCGACGAGTCCATTATATTCAGCTGATATCCCGACCAGCAATTCCTCCAATAAATTGTTCCAATAATTAATCCTCCTCTCCATCGATCGTTTCCATTTTCGTTCGCATCGTTGTCGATTCACTATAAATCTTCCTTTCTGCCGCTCGACTACTTTCGGAGCGTATGCGGTTCCACCTTCTGGAATCCCGCGCGTGGGGGTCACTTGCATAAGTGGCGCGATCCAACGAGCGGTACACGGCACCAAAACCCGCGGCGCCGCAGCCGGCAGACGCTCATTCCTAAAAGTCCAGCCCGGATTTCCGAATCCGGTTTCAGGCGTTATGGTAGAAGTATATCCTCGATTGTGTCGGCAGAGAATGCCTCCGAGGGATGAAAGGGGAGCTACACCCGGGGGATGAGGAAACCTAATGACAGCAACAGCCAGACTGCCGCAGTTACCAGCACGACCGAAGCTCCTCGCGGTTCCATCACTTACCGGCGCCTCACCAGGTCCCACCGAAATCGCCGTGAAGCTCCCTGCCCTGTCCGCAACCCACGCGTTGTGGCTGGTGGCCTTCGCTCCTGTGGCAATCACAGCGGTATATTATGGATTGCTCCGTCTTCTCTTGTAAAGTGATCGACGCGCGCACTTCCCCGCCCTTTTCCAGATAGTCTGTTGCTCCCTGAGCCCTGTGTGCCATATTCCCTATAGAAAAGGGGGGATTTTCATGCGATCCCCCCTCACCTGACGATACTTCTCTTACTTGCCCCGGACTACGAACCGAGGCGCACACTTATAATGATCCTGAATTTCAGTGATCATTGTTGTCGCAGTTCCTATTCCCGTCTTTCTCATCCTTATCATGATAGTATTCTCTGTCGTTTTTGCCGTGCGACGGTCCACATCTTGTATGGATCTGGATATTGCCGCCTCTGAGAGTGCCCGAAGCGCTGTATCCATTCGAGACATCCAGGCTGAAGCTATCGTTGCGACCGGGCTCACCGTTGTCAACGACGACAACCTTGTAGGTGAAAGAACCGTGACCGTTGACCCTGGCAGTCCCTTCGATGACACGTGTCACGGGATCGATCACGAAGTAAGCAGTAACTCCCGTGCTCTTAAGCTTCATACCATTCTTGCCATGGTCATTGTATGAGAGCTGACCCCAGAACTTGCCGTTCTTTATGCCGCCGCTCACACCGAATGTCGCCTTTCCACCGGAGTGACCTGTGATCCATCCACCACCGGTGACGAAATCTCTGCAAGGCTTAGGTGGAACCGTTCCACCGCCGGAGCCGACACAGGTCGCGATTGTGTCGGTAATCATCGTCACCGCACCATTCAAAGCCAGCATTCTACCCGACACGTTTGCGCCGGAAGTCATTGTAATAGTCGTATTGGCAACGACGGTTCCCACGAACTGAGAGCCATCAATGGTCGCGGAAGAACCGACAGCCCAATAAACGTTAGAACCACTGCAAGTCTGATTGTTGTTATTGATGGCGATGATGTTTGAACCGGCCATCGTCACAAGCGTGGTGCCCATCTGGAAAATGAACAGAGCATCGCTGTTCCCCTGGAAATCAAGATAAAGGGTTCCATTCACCTGCAAGTTGGCAGACGGCGCGAACCTATAAACGCCAGGCTTGAGTACGAGCCCATCCAGCTGAGTAACACCCGAGTAGGTAGTATCGGGCACCTGGGCCATGAGGTAATTGTACATAATGACGGCATCATTATGGGCCAGAGCCGCGACAGGACCTCCCGCATATATCGTCCCGTTTACTACCCCGAGTCCAGCTGTCACTGTCCCCGTACCCACGATCGTGTTTATTGGCGCCGGTTGAAATCCGGTGATCGCAGTGCCCGGGCTGACGCCCAGATCTCCGGTGATGAGCGATGGGCCGTCATTGGTGACCGTCGTCCCACCGAGAACCGCGAAAGTCGAGATCGAACCCAGAGGAACAGCCGACGCGCTAAGACTTGTCGCTTTCATGAGCCGGCTGTTTTGAGATTGTGGACCGGTCAGTGTGCTCGAGCTGGGTTGACCCGAAGGCGTGTTCGATTGACACGCCGCGAGAAGAAACATCGCGAGCGAGATAGACGTAAAGACGGCGACTCTTACCGCATGTTCCGCCAGAGATCGCGTCTGAACCTTTGTTCTTTTCATAACTCCTCCAAAATATTAGTGTTAAACTTCTTTGGGAGCCGAGTCCGAATTTCGGACCCGGCCCCAAATACTTTCATAGGAGTATATCCCTGGTTGTCCCGGGAGAGAATACGTCTGTGGGATGAAAGGGGAACTACACCTGAGGGGTTAGAAGCCATCCACCGGTGAAGGAGACGGTTTTCTTTCCGGCTCGGAGCGGGAGATAGTCTTACGCTAAGCGAGATGAAATATTGCTTTTGAAGGACAAAGACATCCGCAGCCACGGCCGCTTCGACATCAGTGAAGACGACTTAGAGCGTTACGCCCAGCTGCGCATTGAGTAAGACTCGTGACCTCTTGTCTATGGGAAAGAAGGGGACCAACTCCAGACCGGCATTGACCCGCATGGGGAAGCCGATACCAACCCTCCTCATAAGCTCGACGACATCCAGAAATACCGACATGGCGAAACCGCCCCGACCGGGACTGATATCGATCGGTGAGCTGACACCGAAAGTTCCGATTCCAAGGTTGACAGGGAACCGTTGTCCCGATGTCCCGTCGAAATAATAGAACCGCATCATCGCACTGGTGTTGCCGTACTGAATGGTATCCCTGGCCTCGGTATCATACAGAACCTTGGGGATGCCGAGTGTGAACCCCACTTCGATCGAAGGCCCTTCAACGCGAAAATAGCGCGTGACACAATTGGAGTTGTCAACCTCACCGATTGTAATGGTGTTATCGGGCTCGATGCTGACTTTTACAAGCGCCCAATCAGGCAGGGAGTCCACCTCCACCTGCACCTGTTTGAGATCTTCCGGACGGATTACGGCATACGCACCGTAGGCTTTACGGTATTGAAGGAACATCGCGAGATCACGGTTCGAACCGCCGCGGCTTCGGAAGGTCATCACACGCCGTACGTACGTTTGGACCATGGTTCCCTCTCTCGTCTGCACCACGGTGGTGATCGTGAGAAACTGTGGCCCCATGTGCTCCCGGATACTGTCGCGGTGAAAGATCACATGAAGATTTTGGATTTGTACGCGGTCGAGTACTTCTGCCGCCAGCGGATCCCTGCCGCCCAATTCGGGCCCAATGCTTGCGTATTTGTCGACCCGTTCAACAGCCTGATACTCTTCGACCTCCACGACACAACTCGTCGCATAAACAAAGCGCTGCCCCTGGGCATCCACCACTTTCAGGCTGATATGATATGATCCCGGCATAAGAGTCTCCGGAATGGCGGCGAAGTACGTGTGGGGGCCGACGGGTTTGAACGCTATTCCCCCGTCGACCAGTATCGGAGTAACGGTAAACGCCGCGATGCTATCGTTTTGTCGAATTGTAAGGCGAACCGTGTCCCCCGGAAAGTACACCAGTTTGTCAACGGAGAGCGTAATGCTTCCATCCTCGATTGGCGACCAAATGAGCCCCGCAGAGAACACGGGGTAAACCGTGGTGGATTGCTGCTGTGACTGCGCGCTCGCCATCCGAACAATGCAGAGCAGTATTAGACCGTAGGAAATAGATTTCAGCATATCGTTTTTTTGACAATTAAGGTGGTAAGGGCTTGCTTTGAATCTTCAACGGACGGCGCGTTCACACATCCCCGGCGAGTAATCCCCCGTTCAACAGCGTTTATCTGTGGCGGTGAGACCCTTGAATACAGTTGAGTCCCCGTTTCTGATCGGATCCTCTTACCATCCGGCCCATGACGCGGTCCGGCGATGCATTTACCTGCGGCGGATTCTATTGAGAAACTTGCCTCTGCTTTGAACATATCTCACCGTTTCCAAAATGATCAGCATTGTTTCCTGAGTTTCAAAATCGTTGATGCATCGTATTGACATTCCCGACCGGCCTGTCTTCTATTGGAAGGAATATGCTTCATGAGAAGGTCGAGGTTCTTATGAAGAAACTAATTGTCCACCATAGAAACGCTTCTGGCGATCGACTTGATAGTCTCATCACGGAAGGAATAATTGGCAACTTCCAAACGCGTGTGCAGGGCAAGCTTCTCCATGGCGTCGTGGACATGCCTCCTGACGGCAAGAATTGAGATGTGGAGTCTCTGCCCTATCTCGCGGTTGGTCAAGCCGCCGCCGATAAGCGCAACGACATCCAATTCGCGTTTCGACATCCGATACGCCTCCCTCAGCTTCGTCCCTCCGCCTTCGACAGCGTGCTCGATGATCTTAGAAAAAAGCGACGTAGACACCTGAGGCAGGAGGACTTTCTTACCTTCTGAAACAGCCCGTATCGTCGTCAGAAAATCCTCAGCTGAAGTGTCTTTAAGAACGAAGCCCGACGCTCCCGCTTTCATATATTGCATGATATCTGCCGGAACCGGAGCAAGATCCATCACGATCACCCTGGTATTGGGGAACTCTGTCTTCGCTGACTCGACCACGCGCAAGCTGTTTTGACTTCGCAGGCCCAAATCCAGCAGAATCACATTCGGTTTCAACCGATGGATTTTGAGGACCGTATTTGCCCTGTTTCCGGAAGCGGCGACGACGGAAATATCCCGTTCCTTTTTCAGCATCCCCAGGATTCCTTCCCGGAGGAGGCGGTTATCTTCAATGAGCAGCATTCGTATTTTTCTCATGGTGAAAGCTGCAAAGACCGGAGTGGCAAATCAATCGTTCAAGGGAGTGAAAAAGGAATTACATCTTTGGGGTGAGCCAATCTCCCGCATAGCGGGAGGATTGGCCGGGGAGTCATTCCCCTATCAACGAAACCGCATCGGCCGCACTTTTACGGTCGTCAGCATCGTGGGCGTGACTTGCAATCTGCAGCCGTGTGTGGAGCGCAAGTTTCTCGAGAATGTTATGGACGTGACTCTTTACCGTGTAGGTTGACAGATGGAGGCGTTGAGCAATTTCCTTGTTGGATTGACCCTCAGCAATTAACTCGACCACCTCGCGTTCACGTCTTGTCAACCGCACCGATTCAAGTATCACGGAGGTCTTTTTCCCACTCAAGGCATACTCGATGATCTGAGAAAAGAGAGTTCCGGCCATAAGAGGGGGAAGAATTGTCTCACCCCCGGCAATCGATCGGATTGTCTGCAGAAAATCGTGAGTAGTTGCATCCTTGATGATGAAGCCCGACACTCCCGCTTTCACAAACTCGAGGACGTCCGCCTGTGCCGGGATCAGATCCATCGCGATCACTTTTGCCGGCAGGGAATCGCCCTTTATCGTCTTCACTAATTGCAGACTGCTTTGATTCCTCAGGCCAAGATCAAGAAGCACCACGTCAGGTTTCGACTCACGTATACTCTGCAGAGCCTTTACACAATCCCCAAAGCCCGCCAGGACTTTAAAGTCGGCCTCTCTTTTGAGCATCCCCATGATGCCCTCGCGCAGAAGCCGATTGTCTTCCACAATGAGTATTCGAATCTTCTTCGTCTTGTGACCCTCTTCACTTGAAATATTGCGCTTGCCTATGTTTAAGTCAAGCAAATTTCGCCGTCAGACTTTCATTTGATCACGCTAAGCGACTACTCGTCAATGAACGAGATACTTTCATCCGCCTTCATCACTTCCGCGTTCGTCAATGCATATTTGGCAATCTGGACCCGGGAACGAAGGAGGAGTTTCTCGAGTATATTGTGGACATGGCTCTTCACCGTGTAAGGGGAAAGGTGGAGTTTATGGGCAATCTCCTTATTTGACAAGCTATCCGCTATCAGAAGAATCACCTGGCGCTCACGCTTCGTCATTCTGACGGATTCAATGACTCGCGGGGTAATCGCGCCGCTTAGCGCTTGTTCCACAATCTGTGAGAAAAGAGACCCGGTCATAAGCGGAGGTAATATCTTTTTTCCGCGGGCGACCGCCCGGATGGTTTTCAGAAAATCCGGGGTTGTGGCATCTTTAAGCACAAATCCCGATACTCCCGCCCGCACAAACATGAGTATGTCTGCTTCCGTTGGAGCAAGGTCCATAACTATCACCTTTGTTTCGGGGAAGTCCAACTTGACAGTCTTGACGAGCTCCAGACTGCTTTGGTTTCTCAGACCCAGGTCGAGGAGGAGAACATCCGGCTTCAATTCGCGAATCATTCGCAGAGGTTTCTTTTTGCTTCCCGGTTCCGACACAATCCTTATGTCCGGTTGTCTTCTGATAATCGCCGAAAATCCCTCGCGCAGGAGCGCGTTATCTTCGATGATCAATAATCGGATTTTCTCAGCCACACGTTGTCCGGTTTAGAATACCTGCCTTACGTACTCCATTGGTGCTACTCAAGGGAGTCACAATTCTCACGACTCAGGAAGATTTATCGAATCCGACGGAGATCGCGTTAAGCTTGTTCCCTGGGACAATGGGATTAGATGGAAATTGCTGGCGGTAATGGAGAAAGGCCATGAATGCAGCCAACAAGATCAAAGAGGATCTATCCAAGTTGCACAACCGAAATCTTAAGCCTTCCTCTCCCCAACAAGCTACGGAACCAGGACGGGCTGTCTGACAATCTCTGTCTTTCCCAGGCTGCTTTCGGCCTTTGCGCCTTGGGCGGATCCGCCTACGGCGGAGAGGTAGGAATTCGGGTCATGGTACATAGCACCCGGTGGGAGCCAGTCCCAAAGCGACCCGAGGTCCTTCTTCACGATGTCCGTGTAGAAAGGCGGAATGTCCGTGGTCTCCTTCTCAAAGAATCCCCGAAATTGCCGGTCTGTCCGCAGAAGCCGGCTGACTTCCGTGAAATACTTTATTCTCCCGAATCCTTCGGATGAGACGGCCCGCAATACGTTCATAAGGCGCGGTTTTATCGATCCCGTCGCCGCGAACCTCCTGGCAATTGCCTTCCAGGTAAACGTGTACTTGGTCAGGTCGATGACATTTTGGTAGAATTCCGGCCAGGTATAATTCTTCGGCTTCACATTCATCGCGTGATTGTTATCGAGGAAGTGGAACGGAAACGGGAGGACATTACCGGCCCGCTGGTATTCGAGATTTACAGGCGCGGCCTGTCCGAACGCGGAAAGGAGCGAGTAGCCGGGGAAAGCGCCGGGTGTCATATCAAGAAATTTCTTTGTCAGTTCGAACGGCTCGGACCCCTCATCCGTGTCGAGTCCAAGCACGAAGTTGGTCTGTATGTAAGGGATGTAGCGAAGAATCATGTTGACATGTTCGGATACCTGTCTGACTTTTGTCATGCCTGCTATTCCATTGGTCTTCGACTTGCCTCCAAGTTCGTACCACGACTCGATTCCGGGAAGGATAGCTTTGAATCCGTTGCGCTTGAGTTTCTTGAGATGCGGCTCGGATAGCAGCGATAAACTGCTTTCGGCTATGAAGTCGATGCTGTCCGGCGGCACCGCCTCCTCGATCGCGTTCATGTAATCGTCGAACCTGATCCCGAAGTTCGGATCGTGCCACCCGACAAGCGGGCGTCTGAACTTCTTCAGTAGAAACGATAGGTCTTCCCTCATCAGGCCGAAATCGAGGGGCTGGTAGGGTATAACGGAATCGATGCAAAAGCTGCAGGTGTAGGGGCATCCCAGGCTCCCGATCATCGGGACCATTTTTATAAGCGGCGCCTTTTTCAGCGTCGCCTCGATGAATTTCCAGCGCTCCTGTACTCCCGGTATCGACCTGGGTTGCTGATCCGCGGTAAGATGCACGCCGAGAGGCCGGTGCTGCGAACAATCGTTGAGGACTTCTTCGATCACTTTTTTATCCGTCAGGCCGACGACGTAGTCGAAATATTTCTGCGCGTCCTGTGGATAGCAGCGCGCGTGAGGGCCGCCGAGCACTGTGATCGCGCCCCTCGACCTGAAGAGATTGCTAAGCGCGTAAGCCGTCTGCCCCGCCTCGCTGAAGGCGCCGATAAACACGACATCGACGTCCTGCGGAAGCTCGTCTACGAGGTTCTCGAAGCCGGTATAACATACGAGGGTAACGTCATGGCCGAGTTCTTCGCACCACACTGCCAGCACCTGAGGCATGATGCTCGCAAAGTTTGCGTTCATCACACGTGCCCATAATGCTTTTGTCGGCCCCTTGGTCACGAGGTCGATAATTCCGATATGGAGTTTACGCTTGATATCAGGTCCTAATTTTACTGTTAGATCGATATCCGTCGTGTCGAGGAAAAGGATTCATCAAGAGCTGTTATTCCTCTCCTCCCATTCTCTGTCCGATTCAGGGTTCCTCTGCAAGGAACCGCGGACTTCCGGATTCGCTTTTCCTCCGCAGCCAAAATAGAGGAGCTGATTCATTGATAACATCGGTCAAAGGGATTAATCCTTTGGAGTGGGGCGAATCGTAGGCTTATTTGAGAGCCGGTTCAAAGAAATTGGCGCTTGTCGGTGATTCCAAGCCGGCCTTGCCCGACATCGACAACTTTCCCGCCCTCTTATTCCTTCCGTCGTCTGTCGCTCGTGCTTTGCCTCCCACGGGTTCACCCTCCTATAGGAAATCCTCGTGGCCATTTCCGCAGCTGAACTGCTTCTATTGTGTGTACCAATGCTAAGTCGGTTATCCGGTCAGACATTGGCAAACTGATGCGGAGAAAACACGTCTCGGGCTGATGGCCGGTAATCAAGGGAGCTGTGTGGCATGACGGTGTTGTCCTGGATGCCCTGCTTATCTCGCCAGAGTCTCAACAACCGTCTCTTAGCAAGGCGCGTGATTCCTGCCGTTGTCTTTGAAGATGAATGGTCATGTCCGCACCTGATAGCAGTCAAATGTTGACGTCCGGTATACCGGCACTTCTTCGTTCGTCGATTGTCATAGCGAAGACTATTTTGAACAGCTTTTCATCTGCTTCACTCAATGAGATCTTCCTTCGAGCCATAACCTTCCGGGCTACATCGACAACCTTTTCGATTTTATAGGTCACGAAACCATCGGAGGTTCCCCCCCATGAAAATGCCGGGAGGTGCTTAGGCGGGATTCCCGCCCCGAAGATATTGCAGCATACACCCACAACGGCTCCGGTGTTGAACATCGAATTGATCCCGCACTTCGAATGATCTCCCATCGTTAGGCCGACAAACTGTGAACCTGTATCGACAAGCGCGCCGTCATTGTAGACCTTCACATTTCCATAGTCGTTTTTAAGATCACTATTGTTGGAATCGGCGCCGATATTTACCCATTCTCCCAGGTAAGCATGGCCGAGAAAGCCTTCGTGCTGCTTGTTCGAATAGGCATGAACAATGGACTCCTCGACCTCACCCCCTACCTTACATATTTCACCGATTGTCGTGTTCTCATAAATCTTTGCGCCTATTTTGATGATGCTGTTCTCGCCGATGAATGCCGGACCCTCGATAACCGCATTTGGTTTGATCTTCACATTTCTAGAGATAAAGATAGGACCTTCTTCAGCATCAAGGACTACCCCCGGTTTCACATTTGCTCCCTCAGCAATGTGAATCTGGGAAGGATTTAGAAGACGCGCACCTTCATACACCCGGCCGAGAATCCGAGGCGCAGCATCGGTTATAAAATTGAAATCGGAGATGATCTGTGAACCATTGTGTTGGACAAGTTGCCAGGGAAAAGTAATGATCTCTGCATCCGGCAATTCTCTCCTTTCTATCGATTCGAAGAAGTTGATTCCGAGATTGTGGCCTTTGAGTGCGACTTTCAGCCGCTCCAAATTCTGCCCGGATACCCAGGCAGCAACCACGGCCTGATCCTTCAAGTAGACCACGTCGGTTCCGGGATACTTGTCCCCAAGAATCTCCGCGTCTTTCGAAGACATCAACAAGCGGCCGTTTATGAACAACACCTGCTTTGCTGCGGCAGAAATTTCGTTCACCGACACATTTGGATTTCTCTCACTGACAACGTCTGTCATATAGCTTCTGACGTGCAATGCCACTTTCTCCCCGGGATATGACCGGAGAATCTTCTCTTTCAAAGTAGTTATCCCGCATTTCAGGTCATAAACAGGACGGAAATGAACAAGCGGCAGCAGTTTCTTGTAAGATCCATCTTCGAATATGCACACATACATAATCTAGCCTCACTATTTTTGATAAACTTTCCGGCTAAGGTCCATTCTTTGAGACAAATATAAATTCGCTTATAGTTCAAGGGAGGTGGCTGTCAGCAGTCTATGCCCCACATACTCGCGAATTTAACGCGTGTAATCAACCGTAAGTCACGAATTCCGCCGACAGTTTGGCTGCAGCCTTCTTGTCTGTCAGGACAATCGCTCTTCTGTGCAGCTGCAACGCCGAGGCAGGGCACATGGCAGTGATCGGGCCTTCGACGGCTGATTTCACTGCATCGGCCTTTCCTTCTCCGCTCGCGAGGAGGAGCAGCTCATGCGCTTCCATTATTGTCCCGACTCCCATCGTTATGGCATAGCGCGGAACTTCTGCAGCACTTTTGAAGAATCTCGAATTGTCTTTCACCGTCTTTTCTGTCAAGGTTTTAATTCTGGTTCTGGAACCCAAAGAGGAGCCTGGTTCGTTGAAGGCTATGTGGCCATTTCCACCGATTCCAAGCACCTGCATATCTATGCCACCATACTTCTTGATCTCGCCTTCGTACCAATCACAGAATTGCACGATCTTTGGATCAGTTTCAAATGATGAAATCTTAAGCTCACCAAACATTCCGTGCGGCACATGGATGTTGGAGGGATTGATATTGATGTGGGCGAACAAATTTTGCCGCATGAAATAGTGGTAGCTCTGATCATGTTCAGGAGGAATCCCGACATATTCATCCAAATTGAAAGTCACTATTTTTGAAAAGTCCAGCCCTTCATTTTTGTGGAGCTTGATGAGTTCCTTATAAAGACCAAGCGGCGTGCTCCCGGTTGCAAGCCCGAGAACAAGGTTCGGTTTTTGCCTGATTCTTGAGGCAATGATTTCAGCCCCCTTCTTGCTCAAGGCATCGTAGTCTTCGTGCACAACGACTAGCATGGCTTTTATCTCCTTTTTGTTCTTGGTGAACACTGATTGTCAACGGCGGGTGCGTGTGACCTACCCTGTATTGTGTAACAATGCAAAGTTAGTTATCCGGTTAGACATTAGCCATCAGCCTCGATTGCTGGTGCGATGATGAGATTTTCGTGTCTGTCATTTGCCTCACTTCTTCGCTGCCCAATGCTTTCAATATCGGTTCTAATATCCGGCGCGCACGCGAACTATCATGGAAGTACCTTCTACAAGTAACGTGTTGTAATAGGTTGGCTACTGTGATGGAAAAGTCTTTATTTCCGCCTCAATTTCCTCACGCAGCTTAGTGGTGATGTCTTTCGCCATCTGCTCCCTCAATATGTGGACTGCCATACGGCGAATGGCAGGATCGTTACAATTCGAATATATCTTCAGCGTTGATGCAATCTGTTCCGGTGTGCCAAGCTTTTCTACGGCGTTGAGTAACGGAAACATCAGGCCCTGTATTTCGGCTTTAGACTTCGATGGATAATCTCCGGAAGCACACGGGATAGAAGCCCATTTTGCTATTTGGTTAAATCCCTTTGTGTAGGCGGATTCGGCCCATCCGTCCATAACTGCAGACTTCAGCCAGTATATCTCGGCTGTGTCGAGCAACGCCGAGGAAAACTCATTAGCTCTAGGAGTGTGAAACGACGCAATGATCTGAGCTATCAAGTGCCGATGCTGCAAATCCTGATCGATTGAAAATATATGTATTAGCGAAGGTACTACCGTTGAATCTCCCAATTCAGAAACAGTTTCCAAAATTACATTTCGAAGGTCATATCCTTGCGTTTCGTAAAGCCCGAGTAATATCGGAGCCGCTATCTTCGCCCGGCGCATACCTAATGAACCGATTATCCGATATCTGACAAAACCTACTTTCTCCTTTTGCAAACATTCCATAAGGGCGCTTACGATGCTATCAGAATGAAGGTATCCCAACCCCAAGGCGGCCGAGTACCGCACAGTCGAGTCAGGGTCGTTCCGAAGCACATAGATGAACGCCGCAGCAGCCTTTTCGGCTCTAAGATCGGTCAGCGCCTCTACTGCGTTGACACGTGACTCTTCCCTCACGCTGTGAATCATCGAAAGCAATGAGTCGATCCTACCCTCGGGATCGTTTTCATCGACTATCTTTAATAATTGTTCAATCTCCAGGATTCGCGGATCGTTATCGTCTGTGATTTCAAAAACAGTCCTCTTTGGATAATTGAAAACTTCATATTCGGTTTTTGCAACATGCGGATTATCGAAGTTCGCACCATGATGCCACCTCCGAAGGAGGACCACATAACGTTTTCCAACTTGAAAGGATGCCGGCACAGTAGTAGACACGGATTCGTACGTGTTCTTCCCCGTGGGCCAACGTCGATAAATAAACGGTAGCTCTATCGAATCACTTTGTATCGTCCCTTTGAAACTACGGTCAACGTGAGCAATGGCCTTTTTCCCAAATTGTTCTCCTTCAATCCTGACGACTTTTATTATCAGGATGTCCGATGCGCCTTCGACTAGCCTGTAATAGCTTACTTCAATCCACGACGCATTTGCTTGTGAGTGGATCACAAAGAGGCTGATGAGTAGGAGAAAGGTAAAGGGAGCAAATGACCGTGATTTCATATGGCTTCGAGCGTGGCAGCTAACGTCCGCACGAACCACGGCTCCCACGCGTGTCGCGAAGCGCGCCATCTTCGACTTCGCGTGGTCGTGCCGGTAATATGCGCGGCATGTAGCGAGATCGATAATGTATAATAATCCAGCGCCATGGCTCTCGCTGTTATCTCACCGTTTGCATGGGCAACATCCACAGGCCCTCCCTTACTTCCTTGAGTCACTGATGCACTGTAAAGCCAACCGCAGATGTGCCCGTTACGTTGACACCACCGATGCTCGGATAAGACGCCTTAGCAACGTACGAACCTGGAGAAAGCACGACGGGTACAAGGGTATGCTGAGGTGAAATCGATTTGAGGTTCACAGGCACCTCACACTCGCCGTTTAGACTTTTGCCAGGAGCCAACTTGGTAGGAGGGATAACCACGACGTTCATTACAGCATAGACAGTCGCTGCGACGACACTGTCATCTTTCAATATCTCGAAATGTATCGGTGGAACAGTCGGGTCGGAGAAAGTTACAGTATCTGGACTCGTGTTAATCAATCTGAAGGTCATATAGAAGTTCTGACCGACGGCAAACGTGGTATCCGCGTGTCCAGTGGCATCGGTCAGGTTGAAGGTAGCAGTAACATTCTTAGTCCCGCCAACGTTGGAATTCACCAGCCCGCAACCCGCGGCAACCAGCGAAACCAGAAGCGTCGATGCTATCGTTCTCATCATCTGCATCTCTCCTTTCTCATCTAACCTAGTGCAAATGGCAAATAACGTCTCACCGGACAAAGTCGTGGCGCGCATCCTCTGTTGGGGTACTGCATGCGCGCGCCATGAAGCGAGTTCCAAATATAGAAATGACGAGCGTCTTTGTTCGGCTTGTTAGGCGCAGGCACCAATCACAGGAAAAAGATGTGCTTGCTCATTTTGATTCCTTGATGTGCGGGTCTTTCTGTTTCTTCCCTGCATTCATATTCAAGATTGTGGCGCTCGCCTTCCTTCGATCCTTTGTCATGAATTCGTATGTGGTCCCGAGGCCTATAGTCGTAAGACTCCCACCACCTTTCCTCAAGCGTATGCAAATACGAATATAACCACCTATGACGACAATGAGGACTACGGCGATAGCTACGAAGGGCAAAATTTCGGAAAATTTCATTCGTGCCTCCCAGTTAAATCAACCTTCGTTCGGCTCCCGTCAGGCGGTGCTTGCGCCTAACTACTGTAATTACGTGTTACGTTTTTATCTCTCATGATGCCACTCTATATCCCCTCCGCACATAATCGAAGAACCGCTTCTGTTTACCATATTCCCGATTTGCCCTGATTTCCATAACGTTAGCCATAACCATCCGAAATTGCAACTCGACGTCCAGGTAGGCGTAACAATTCTCGGTTGGTAAAATTGGCATAAGTTGCTGAAATGATTGGAGATGCCGAGATTATCCGGTTCACGAACCGGATAACGGAGGCATTTTGAAAAGAGAACCGAGAAAGAGACGCCGGATGAGATGTCCAAGTTGTGGAAGTCTTGAGACGATTCGATATGGAAAGAGGATGATCAGACCTGGGAGCATGGACGGCCACAGCAACCGCGAGGTACAGAAATACTGTTGCAAGAAGTGCAACGGGGTGTTCAGTCTCCGAGTGGATAAGGGAAAGAAGTGCCGCTCAATTATGATATATGGGAATGCGGCATGGCGCAAGGCGCTCATATGGATTCAATTTCAAGACGGAGCTGGTGAAGATGCACGTTGAAGAGAGGATGAGCTATCGGGTAATGTCAAAGAGACTGAAGGAGAAATTCGGTCTGAGTATAACGCCATGGTATCTGTGCAAGATGGTCAACGAGGTGGCACAGATGAGCAAAAGCAGCATCGAGATAACTCGCCAGTTCAACCCGGTCTGGGACGGATTCCTCGCGGTCGACGATAAGTACATCAGAGTCCGCGGGAAAAGATATCTATGCTTGGTGGCGGTAGACACCACAGGCGATCCGGTTCACCTGGAGCTCATCGAGGAACCGAACCAGGAGGCATACGATAACTTCTTCAGATATCTGGTGGATCACATCGGCTACAGGGTCCGGGCAATAACAACGGACTTGGATCCTATGCTGGACAATGCAGTGAAAAGCGTGTTTGGCGGCCAGATTTTGCACCAAAAGTGCATCTGGCACGCCTTGGAGATCGTCAAGGGGCACATAGACTATCAGAAAATCCGTCAGAACTATCTGCGGCTCAGAAAAAAGTGCGACAATCTCTCCGCCAGCTTGGAAGAAAAGAAGACATACTACCACTCAACCCTTGAGAAGCTTCAGAGTATGAAGTCGGACTTGGCACTTCTCGAGGAAGAATATTTGGCGAAGGAAAAAGTCCTCACCGATATCCGTGAGATCTTCAAGAACAACACCAACAGCGAGGTCACTAAGGAGCTCAAGGTTATCAAAAGACGCTATAGGACCAAGTACCCGAAGGTCGTCTCCTTCCTGACTGACAATCTGGACGGGCTTACCACCTACACCATCAATCAACGTATACCGAAAACAAACATCATGGCCGAGAACTTCAACAGGCAACTTCAGAGGAGACTCAAGACCATTGAGGCCTTCCAGACCTTCTCCACAGCTTTCAACTATCTCAACATGATCAGAAATTACCTTCGCTTTAAACCCTTCACCGACTGCAAAAGAGAAAGGAGATATCGAAACGGTTTCGCTCCAATCGAGTTGTGCAAAGTCAAATTGGCCTCTCGCGATTGGATTAAAAACTCCATAAATTTACCAAAATCACCAACCGCAGATTGATACGCTTACACGTCCAGTATAGGCCCTTCATTTTCCCAAAACAAAGATTTCTGCCGCGGCCTGATCCAGGGTATATGTAGTACATATGTCGGTAGGTACTCTTGTAACACTACCTTGGACGAGGCTCATTTTCCACGGTATAAGAAGGTATAACCAATATTGGAGGTACCTTCTACGGACTGGGAACAGCTGTACCCTCTTGTAAAGGAGCAGGCAGATTATGCCGTGCTCCGGTACGATGAACGTCGACAAGACAAGATCCAGGAACTTGTCTGTCAGGCTTTCGAGAAGTATCAGAGCGATTTAGCTCACGGCCGCGAGATCAAGAAACAGAGCTTTAAATGCTTCGTGACTCAACGAGCAAAACAGTTAGACATTCGAAGCGTTGTCAAGGGCGGCTATGGTGGTACAAGCCGCCTGGATGCCTTGGGAAATGTCCTCCGCCGTCCTAATTCAGCAATCTACGTTACCGACCTACAAGACTGGATGCCGATCAGCGAAAGGTCAAAGGAAGCTATCGACGAGGCTTTGGTATTCAATGTCGATTTCAGCCGCTGGATCAATCGGCTTAACGATGTTCAGCGGAAGGTTGTGAATTACCTAATCCAGGGGTTCCGTGTGAAGGAGATAGCTGAGATCATTAAGACAACAGCTAACAACGTAAAAACAATTGTTCGGGAGGTCCAGAAGCGTTTCCTAAATTACTTCGAGACAGACGCGACACCAGCTCGGTAGCGGATAGGCGCTTATCTCACATTTTGAGGTGGGCGTCTCTTTTAGCGTAAAGAGAAATTCCAATCAGCTTTAGAGATCATCACTTGAGAAATCAGGCGCAAATTCGCTTCTCTTGAATCTCTTCGGCCTGGAATGGGCATCTGACATTCTTTCACTGTGCCGGCACAGGCAAGAACGTGACTCCCATAAAGGTAACCCAGATCCTGTCGGTCGGGAGCACATCCGCGGTATCTGAAAGCGTGAACTCCTTCCAATACGATGATGTGTCAAATTGAACCACACTGGAAAGTTGTCCCGAATCCGCTCGCGTCTGCACGAGAGTCACTGATAGGCCACTATCATAACCCTGCGCTGGCACTTTTGACCAGTAAGTGAGTGTGATTATTACGCGCCCATATGTTCCTGTCACATACGTTTCACCATAGGTCCCCGACCTAATAATCCCCATCGAGTACGTGTCGGAGCTGACTGGTCGGTCTGACGTACCAGCTATGGCACTGGAATCATTAGAGCTCCATCCATCTAAAGAGGGAGATCCATTTTTCGTGAATCCAGAATTTACAAGCAAGTTCGTTCCATTACCGGGCACGACTGTCAGAAGAGGGAGATTTACCAGGGCGACGTAAGCTAAATTGCCAGGTCCCGGCGATGTTGGACTGCTAGCACAGGAGGCACTGACAATTGAGAGTAAACCTGCTATCAAATAGACGCAAGCATTTCGTTTCATCTGAACTTACCAATCATTCAGTCTTGCAAACTCCCCCACCGGCGACGAGGAGGTTTTCCTGTATGTCATCTACCCTCCCCTTCAATATGGGTCATGCTATTCCTGGCCACAGTTCAATACCAATTGCTTTTTGCGGTACCTCTCTAGCGCTGCTAATACACATATGGTATTAGTCGCTTTCGTGTCTTCATAAACTCACGATAAGATTCTCCAACCGTCTTCAGAAGGAATCGCTCTTCAACACTTATCCGGTACGCATACGTCACGACCGAGCCCGCAACAAACAAGAACGTACTTACCCAGCTTCCCAATCCAAATCCGATGCCGGCATACATCATTATCCCGGCCGTGTATGAGGGATGTCGCAACAGCCGATATGCTCCAGAGGTTACGATTTCCTGTCCTTCGTGTGCTTGCACATCACCCGTAAATGAGGCGCCGAGCATTCGCCAACAATGTTGACGCAGAAGACTCCCGCACATGAGCAAAGCCAAGCCAACGAGAAAAACGGGGACGTCGCAATCTTGCTGAAATCGGCCGCTCTGCATCCAGCTCAAAGGAAAGGCAGCCATAAATACAATCTGCATACCAATGATCAGGACTTTAATAGAACCAGCATCGGGCGATTCGACAGACCGAGCTGATCTTCCACCACGTCGAAGGATTTGAAACTCGGGCGAAAATGCCCAGAACATAACGGCCCAGAAGATCATTGCATACGGAAACACAAATGGCAATGGCGTCATAGAAGTCCGATGATCAACGAGAACTGCCGCAAAACGTCTTTGCTTATGATTCTATGCTTTAGCATAAAAGTCCTGCTTAATCGCGCAATCCGTCTTCATCCTGACCTGCCCCCAATTGACGTACCAATGTGAAGTTAGTAATCCTGTCAAGCCTGACTGCTCCCCATCTTTGATCCAAATTGAATAAGAGCAAATTGGTGATTAATGTCAAGCGGATACGCTCCTTTGTCGTTCGATTTGGTTGATGAATTCCTCTGGTGTCTGGTAGTTCAGTGCACTGTGGGGTCGTTCGGAGTTGTATTGGAGTCTCCAAGCTTCGATCTTCTGCCGTGCGTCATCCAGAGAAAGGAACCAGTGTTCGTTCAGACATTCCTGTCGGAAGCGTGAGTTGAATGCTTCAATGAATGCGTTGTCGCTCGGTGTTCCCGGTCTGCTGAAATCCAGTTCCACCTTGTTCCAGTATGCCCATCGGTCCAAATCCTTCGAAATGAATTCAGGTCCGTTGTCCACCTTGATCCGTTTGGGAAATCCCTTATGTTCTGTGACGGCTTCCAAGACGTGGACGACATCCATGCTTCGTACTCTTTGATTCGGGTACAGCGCGAGACTTTCACGAGTGTGATTGTCCACTATCGCAAGCACCCTGATTCTCCGGTTGTCGAAGAGCTGGTCAGAGACAAAATCCATGCTCCAGCATTCGTTCTGTTCTGTCGCCGTTGGATGGATCTCCCGCTTCTGAGCGGCGACTCGCCTCCGTGGCGTTTTTTTGCGTAATCCAAGCCCTTCCTCACGGTACAATCGGTACACTCGTTTGTGATTGATCTGCCACCCTTCACGCAGTAGGATTACATGAAGTCGGCGGTATCCGAATCCAACACGGATACCGGCTAGTTCCTTCAATCGCATCCTCAGCGCCTCTTGCTTATCGGCAACACTGTCATATCGGTGTGTCGACCGTGGCCATCCCAGCGCATCCAGGGCCTGCCTCTCGCTAGTCTGGTAACCGGTCATCATCTCTTGCACCAGACTTCGACGAACGGCAGGCCTCAGAGCTTTTTTGACAACACATCCTGGAGAATTTGCTTGTCCAATGTCAGGTCGGCGACCAACTGCTTCAGCCGTCGGTTCTCTTCCTCAAGTTGCTTCAATCGCCGGATCTCGTTGATCCCCATCCCGGCATACACCTTCTTCCAACGGTAGAATGTTGGCTCGCTCACTCCCATCTTCCGGGTCACCTCAGCCACCGGTGTGCCTGCCTCAGCCTGCCGGAGGGCAAAGACGATCTGCTGCTCAGTGAATCGTTTCTTCATGGCCTGTGGTCTCCATTCTGTTCGTGAAAATTTACTCACTTTTTCTCTCTCAAAATGGACCAAGATACGGGGGTCACAACCACACCAGACGACCGTGTTGTCGAGACTCCTTCCGATTGGTTGGTCGGGGTCAAAGTTAAAGTGATGGTTCAGAAAGTAGTGAAGCAGGAGCAACCGCAATGAGGCAGCACGTTCCTCCTGTATTCGATGGGCCTCTGAATTCCCTACAGAAGAGCCTAACCACAAAGTCCACAAAGAAGATCTTCACAAAGAACACAAAGAAAGATGACTCGCATAGACACAATCTTAGTGTACTTCGTGGTCATTCTTTGTGTCCTTCGTGGTTAGATCTTCTCACGCAAAGCCCGCCGGCTACGCTTCTAAAGTTATTAGTGATTGGCAATCTCACTTTACTTTCCGGCTGCGCCGTTGGCCCAAACTATGTTCAGCCTGAAGCAACAGAGATTCCCTCGAACTACCAGGTCATCCAGTCCGAATGGAAGCTCGCAGCTCCGAGCGCAAAAATGCCGAAAGGGAAATGGTGGGAATTTTTTGGGGATTCAGTCCTGAACTCTCTTGAAGAGGAAGCATTAGCCGCTAACCAGAACTTGAAGGCATCGGCAGCACGATTTGAGCAAGCCCGCGCCCAAGCTAACGTCGCACTTTCAGGACTTTTCCCGAACATCGGGGTTGGTGCTGTCGGTACGCGAGAACACGATTCTCAGAACCGTCCCAACAGCGGTACTGGTAAAGCGTCCGGTTCCTCTTATACCTATAATAATTTCATTGTGCCATTTGATCTCAATTGGGAGCTTGATCTCTGGGGCCGCGTGCGCCGTCAGGTTGAAACTGCGCAGGCTAACCTTCAAGCGAGTGCTGATGAGCTCGAATCTGTCAGGCTTGAAATCACTTCCGAGATTGCAGCCGACTATTTTACTCTTCGTGCGCTTGACGCGGACAAACAACTCCTTGATTCGACCATTCAAGTTTACCGCAAGGCTTTGTGGCTTGTGCGCAACCGCAGGGCAGGTGGACTTGCATCCGACCTCGACGTTGCTCAAGCAGAGACAGTGCTCAGGACCGCAGAGGCACAGGTGCCCGATGATGAACTGCAGCGGCAGAAATTTCAGGATGCACTTGCCGTGCTGACCGGTAAGAACGCATCCCTGTTCCATCTTGCAGGGGAACCGCTTCATACCGTACCGCCGGTTATTCCGCCCGGGCTGCCATCGGATCTTCTTGAACGCCGGCCTGACATCGCAGCAGCAGAACGGCGCATGGCAGCTGCCAACGCAAATATCGGCGTCGCAACCGCAGCATTTTTCCCGACGATCTCACTCAGCGGAGTGGTTGGTTTGCAGAGTACGAACTCGGCAGCATTGTTCAGTGCACCGAGTGGATTATGGGCAGTAGGTGCGTCGCTATTCCAACCACTTTTCGAGGGGGGTAAACTCAGCGCTGAACTCAGTTTAGCAAAGGGAGCATATGCAGAGACCGTGGCTGATTATCGCGAAACGGTTCTGACAGCGTTCGCTGATGTGGAGGATAACCTTGCGGCACAGCGCTTCCTCGATGAGGAGTATCGTGCAAATAAATATGCACTCCAATCTGCTGCGAGACAGCTCGAGGTTGCCGGCAACCAATATTATTACGGACTGGTGACATATCTCAACGTTTCTTCAGCAGAGGCGACAGCTCTTGGACTCCAGCGTGCCGTTAATCGTCTTCGCGGCGAGCGGTTCGTAGCCGCCGTAGCATTGGTCAAATCGCTCGGCGGGAGCTGGCAGGTGCCCGACAGTGTTGAATCGCGTTGAGCGTAGGCGAAGGGACGGAATTGTTGAAGTCGATGGCGATTGCAGTAATCGGTGTACTGGTATTTATTTTGCACCTATCTTATTAAGTCCTATATGACTTGTCGGATCAGACGTACACTCAACGCGCAACAGTCGTGCCGACAGGTCTTATCCAAGAATTAGCCGGCCGCATGATTCTTCTGTCTATTTTGCCCCACAGCGGGAATGACAACTTGTTGTCTTTCTAATCCTCACCCAACATGACAAAACTGTAATCTTCCCGAAAGGGGCCGGTAATGTCTCGTCGCATATATTTAATGTATGAAATCGAAAATCACTGCACTCATGTTCGTGATGGGCGTGCTGGCAAGCGGCTGTGCCACCTTTCAGCCTAAGCCGATAAACCCATCCGAAACATCCGCAAAGCTCGAATCGCGCTCTCTCAGCGATCCGAATCTCAAATCATTCATCGAGAAGAACCTTGGCCACAAACTCTCTGTCTGGCCGCCGCGTGTGTGGAATTTCGATATGCTCACGCTTGCAGCTATGTACTTCAATCCAAGCATTGACATATATCGAGCGAAGTATGAGGCGGCTGCCGCTGGCGTGCAAACAGCTAAGGAATTACCAAATCCAACACTCTCATTGATCCCCGGGTACGTCACAAACCCGGATGGATTGTCCCCGTGGGCTCCCGCTGCCGCACTTGGTGTTCCAATTTTGACAGCCGGAAAGATCGGTTACCGTACACGAGCAGCCGCAGCACTTCAGCAATCGGCGTTTTTCAACCTGCTGACGGCAGCCTGGTCGGTGCGCAGCCAGGTTAGGCTGAGTATGCTCCATCTTTTTGCCGATGAAATGCGGTGCCGGTACCTGTCGAATGAAGTTGATATTCCAAAGTTAATCCTAAAATCCACTGTGGATCGGTTCCGGAGTGGAGAGGTGTCTGCCCAGGATGTCCGCGGAGCGGAGTCTTCGCTGTATGCCGCACAGCTTGTTTACTCAGACGCAATGTCACGACGGGCACGAGATGTGGTTCGGCTTGCGAACGTGATAGGAATAACGAAGGAAAAACTTGACTCGGCCATGGCCGAATCGAGTAACGAGCAACCGATTGACTTCGCCCCTTTCCAGATGCTCCCGGACACATCCGATGTCTTTGCTCGAAAGCTTGTCAGGGACGCACTCACACGGCGTCCGGATGTTCTCGCGGCACTCAGCGCATATAATGCGGCTGAGTCCAACCTTCAATTTGAAATTGCCAAACAATATCCGGACTTAAACATCGGGCCGGGCTATAAGTGGGACCAGGGGGCGAACAAATGGTCCTTCGGTATTTCGTTTACCCTCCCGATTTTCAACCAGAATGGAGGACCGATTGCCGGGGCAGAAGCGCGACGGAAGGAGGCAGAGGCGAAGTTCATCAAAATCCAGGCTGACGCTCTGAGCGAAATCGAGAGCGCAAACGCCGAATACGGGTACGCATTTGAGAATTATTCTCGCGCGGATTCACTGTACAATTCCAGCTCGGCATTTGTCCGCGCGGAGACAGAGAAACTGCGAGTCGGCGAAGTGGACCGTAGTCAGGAAGCCGAGGCTCGTCTTCTCCTCGCTCAGGCAGGACTCGAAAGAGTGAGTGCGCTTGAAGCAGCACAGGACGCCCTTGGGCAAATGGAGGATGCGCTGATGACACCTTTGCGTCCGGGCGAGATCAATCCAGCCACTCCAGGCACTGTCGATACAACTTTGAAAGAATCTTTCTTACAGGAAAAATGAAATGAAATACTCATCGAAGGTCAAATGGAGCGTTCTAATTTTCGCATTGGCATTAATCTCCGCATTCGTCGTGGTGCGAACTGCCATCAGCGAACAGGATAGCCCCAAAAGCAGCAGGTCAGAAAAAGATCACGACAGAGAATCAATTAAATCGAAGGCAAGAATCGAGTCCCGAGACGGGAAAACTTATGTCGTCCTCGGCAGCGAGGCAATCCGGATGAATGGAATTGAGGCGGTGACGTTGACCGAGACGTCATATCGGCTTACAACGACTGCATATGGGACGGTTATCATGCCGCAAGTATTCGCCGACGACGCAGCAGGTTATTCGTCGGCACTCGCATCATACAGAGCTGCGATCTCAAAGAGGAACGCATCGCAAAAGGAGTATCAAAGGCTAAAGACACTGTACGCGACAAAGGACGTCTCGGATAAAGTGCTGCAGGCAGCTCGTGCGCAATACGAAGCGGATGATGCTGCGGCTCAATCAACGGCACAGACCCTGCAAGCATCAAAGACAAAGATAATTCAAAAGTGGGGTGAGACCATTTCAGGATGGATCTTCAACTCGACGGATAAGTCCCTCGTCACCGGAAAGGATTTGATGATTCAAGCCGCTCTGCCCACCGGCGAAACTGTCTCGGGCATTAATGAAGGGATTGTAAATCTCTCCGACGGTATAAATGTCAAAGCAAGATTCATCTCCACATCTCCGACATCCGATCCGTTGGTTCAAGGTGTAGCTTACTTGTTTGTCGTACCTGCAATGGGCAGTGCAATCTTGCCGGGAACGAACGTCACTGTTTATATCGAGGCAGGAAAGCAAATGTCCGGAGTCGTCATCCCGTCATCGGCAGTCGTGTGGGCTCAAGGTGTTCCATGGGTTTATATCGAGAGTGGCACAGGCGAGTTCATCAGGCAGCTCATTTCCACGGACGAGCCAGCTGCCGGGGGATTCTTCATTACAGGCGTTCTTAAGCCGGGAGACAAGATCGTGTCAAAGAGCGCACAGCTTCTCTTATCCATAGAATTCAGTTCGCAGATACAAACCGGAGATAACGACTAACCGCAGTGGTCATCCTTTTGTCATATAAGAAATATATCAACCACATAGGGACAGAGCAGCGAATCCTGTGCTTTCCGTTGTGTGCACGCTGCTAACCAGTTTTACCTCTCGATAGGACTCATAAATGCTAAACAGAATTGTTTCATTCTCGCTTCGTAACCGTGGAATTATTATTGCGCTGGCTTTTGTAGCGCTAGCTTATGGAATTTACTCCCTCCAGAATGCGAAGTATGACGCTTTCCCGAATTTTGCTCCTCCACAGGTGCAGATCCAAACCGAAGCGCCGGGTCTCTCCCCCGAGCAGGTTGAGCTTCTTGTCACGCAGCCCATCGAGAACGCCATCAATGGTGTCACCGGTATAGAGTCACTTCGGAGCGGTTCCATACAGGGAATCTCCGTCATCACCGTCGTCTTCAAGCAGGGCACGGACATCTATCTTGACAGGCAGTTCGTGGCTGAGAGGCTCGCAACTTTGAGCGGACAGCTTCCGCAGGGAGTAGGTGCTCCGATTATGACTCCCCTCACGACTTCGACAAGCATCCTGCAGGGGATCGGCTTGACTTCGGATTCACTCTCGCTGATGAACCTGCGAACGGTTGCCGATTGGACAATCAAGCCGCGGCTCCTTGCAGTCCCGGGCGTCGCGAACGTTGCCGTTTTCGGCGGCGAGGTGAAGCAGCTTCAGGTGCAGATCGTTCCGCAACTCTTAGTGAAATACCGGCTTTCGATCGAAGATGTCGTCGCAGCGGCACATCGTGCAACTGGAGTTCGCGGGGCCGGGTTCACTGAAAACGCCAACCAGCGAATCACAATTCAGACGAACGGGCAAACGCTCACTCCCCTCGAACTTGCATCGACGGTTGTGAGACAAGTGGACGGAGCAGTCGTCACGATAGGCGACGTGGCACACGTGACATACGGTCCCGAGCCGCAAATCGGCGCGGCAATTGTCGATGGCAAGACAGGGATTATTCTGATGGTAGAGTCGCAATACGGTGCGAACACACTCGAGGTAAGCCGACGTGTTGAAGGTGCCATCGACGAATTGGAACCGACGCTTAAATCGGAAGGGATCAATGTCTATCCACAGATTTTCAGTGCGTCAAAGTTCATTGACGTCGCAATCCATGATATTACAAGCTCACTGTTGGTCGGCGGCGTCCTCGTCGTGATTATCCTTCTACTCTTCCTCTTCAATCTGCGCACTGCCGCGATCTCTTTGACCGCAATCCCTCTGTCACTCCTTACCGCGGTCACCGTGCTCACGTATTTTGGCCTTGGTCTCAACACTATGAGTATAGGCGGACTTGCTATTGCGATCGGTGAAGTTGTTGACGACGCCGTGATCGACGTGGAAAACATCCTGCGCAGACTCAGGGAGAACAGGGCTCTCTCCAATCCGCGGCCAGCTTACCGGGTCATACTCGACGCTTCTCTGGAAGTCCGGAGTGCGGTGGTTTACGCGACATTCGCCGTTGCACTTGTTTTCATACCCGTTCTGACGATGGGCGGAGTCGCCGGGCGTCTCTTCTCCCCTCTCGGCTACGCCTACATTTTGTCTATCCTCGCTTCGCTTCTCGTCGCGCTCACTGTTACGCCTGCGCTCTGCTTATTCCTTCTTGGCAAAACTGCGCTTCCCAAGTCCGACCCGCCATTCGCAGCGTGGCTCAAGAATATCTACCGCTCATTCCTTTTGAAAGTTGAAAATCACTCGAAAGCCGTAATAATCGGCGCGGCTGCCCTGACTCTCGGAGGAATTCTGGTGATTCCTTTTCTCAGGAGCAGTTTTTTACCCGACTTTAAAGAAGGCCACTTCATAGCACACGTATCGTTTGTGCCAGGGACTTCTATGGAAGAGTCGGAACGAGTTGGGAAAAACATCAGCAAAGCCTTGCTGACCATTCCCTATGTTAGTTCCGTCGGCGAGAGGATCGGAAGGGCCGAGCTCGGCAACGACATCCTCGGGAGTCAGGATGCGGAATTCGAAATTGACCTCAGCGGACCAAATAGCGAGGAGTCCAATCTCGCGCTTCGGTCGATTCGAGACACTCTTTCGGAAATCGCTGGCGCTACGCTTTCCATCAACACCTTTCTCACCGAGCGAATCAATGAAACGCTTTCCGGCTATACGAGTCCCGTTGTGATAAACGTTTTTGGGAACGATCTCGATGTTCTCGATAAAGAGGCCAGGCAGGTTGCGGAGATCCTCGGCCGCATCAAGGGAGCCGGGTCAGTTCGGATACAGTCTCCCCCCGGAATGCCGCAACTGACGGTCAATCTTAGAAAGGATGCCCTCCTGCGGTGGGGATTCGAACCGGTTGACGTGCTCGACGCCATTTCCACTGTATATCAGGGCGATGTTGTCGGACAAATCTATCAGGGCAACCGGGTCTTCGGAGTGTCAGTAATTCTGAACTCGAAGTCGAGAAGACACGTAGAAGATATCGGAAAACTTCTGCTGAAAAATTCGAACGGTGTATACGTCCAGCTTAGCCAGCTCGCTAATATTTATGAATCTTCTGGACGATACGTCATTCTGCACGAAGGGGCGAGACGGGTTCAGACGATTACATGCGGCGTCAGTGGGCGCAGCGTCCAGTCGTTCATGAATGAAGTACAGCGGAACATTGCAAGCAAAGTCAAGCTCCCGCCCGGTAACTACGTAACATATTCAGGGACAGCCGAAGAAGCGGCAACGGCAACGAGAGATTTGATACTTCATTCACTCGTCGCGGCAATCGGAATATTAATGCTCCTTTCCGTCGTGACGAGAAACTATCACAATCTTCTGCTGATCGTTGCGAATCTTCCATTTGCATTAGTCGGCGGAGTCTTGACCGCTTTCATATCTGCGGGGAATTTATCGATCGGCTCGTTGGTTGGTTTTGTGACGCTGTTCGGGATCACACTTCGCAATTCGATAATGATGATATCGCATTATGAACATCTGGTTGAAGTCGAGGGAATGAGCTGGGGACCTGAGGCAGCGATTCGAGGCGCATCCGAACGCCTCGTCCCCATCCTGATGACCGCGTCGGTAACGGCGTTTGGACTCCTCCCGCTGGCAATCGGCAGCGGGTCTGCGGGACGGGAAATCGAAGGACCGATGGCGATCGTCATTTTGGGTGGACTTGTGACATCGACAGCCCTCAATCTGCTTGTACTACCGACGCTGGCGTTGAGGTATGGGAGGTTTGACAGTGGGAAAGAGAACGGAACGATGGAATAGTGGAATCATGGAATAATGTCCCTTCCCCGGAGGGATGCCTTTCCGATAGATCGCGGGCTCATAACTGGAGGGGGTACAACTCATGAATTCGCTCTTTGATTGTTTAGCGGAAAACTCTTAGTGTTCCGATGGAAACCAGGACAAAAGGAGTGAGTAAATCATGAACGGAACATTTGCTGCTGTTGTCGAGGAAGTGCAAAGGTTCTCCATAGATGAAAAAGAAGAGCTGCGATTTCTGCTGGATAAATATCTCGTCGAGGTCCGACGGACGTAGATTTATGAAAACTATCAGGAATCCAGGAAAAGTCTTGAGAAAGGTGAGCTGAAGTTTTCTGACAACATTGATGAACTACACGAATCACTTAATGAGTGATCCAGGTATCGTTTGATCCCGCCTTTAAACGATCATTCACAAAGCGAATCGCTCCATCTGAGAAGATCCGCAAGAAGTCTGACGAACTCTTACCTGTTTTTATCTCCAATCCGTTTGATCCAAAATTAGGAACCCATAAGCTGAGTGGAAAACTTGATGGTCTTCATAGCTTCAGGGTTGATTACGATGTCCGGATAGTCTTCCATTTTGCAGACAAGGACAGGGCGGTCTTCTTGGACATCGATGCTCATGATGAAGTGTATTAATATTTAAAGTTCCCATTTATCCCATTTCAAGATAACTGATTTATTCTTTGCTTAGTGCGGGAACGTCAGCGTCACCTTAGTTCCCTCGCCTGGTTCTTCTTCCGCAAGATTGAGGGCGGCGAGCCGTGTCCTTAGCCTCTTATTCTCAGCTTTCAGCCTGTCCTTTTCGACGACTAAGGCTTGATATTTATTCGATAGCGACGATGTTTCTTTCTCATCATCAGCCATATTAGTTTAAGTTAAGAAATGTAAAGGAGCGAATGAATTGCAGGGATTTCAATCTTTTGGTGAAACAATTGTAGGCATGAAAAGGGTTAGGTGTTTTTCGACACGCAAACAATAACGAAGAACAATATCGCTATGTTCATACTACCGATCTTGTCCAACAAGCACCACGGAACGCCATCAGTCTTTACACCGGAAAACCTCCTTCGCGAGGCGAGACGCCAGAAATCGCTGCCGATGAAGAATGTCCCTCCGATCTGCATTCTCGACCCCGATGGAGATATCGTCAGGTGGCTCGTCGCAGAGCAGCGTGCAGAACGAGACCCGAACTGGGCTTGTTACCACACTGAACTCTTCACGTTCACCGATCATAACATTCAATTCGGCATAATCGGCTGCGCTGTTGGGGCATCATTTGCTGTGCTCGTGGCGGAAGAGCTGTTCGCCTCAGGCTGCGAGATGCTTATCAGTGTCACTTCCGCAGGACAAATCGTTGAAATTGGAAATCCGCCGTATTTTGTTCTGATCGAGAAGGCACTGCGAGATGAGGGAACAAGTTACCACTATCTCCCGCCGGCTGAGTTTGGCAGCATTCGGCCCGAACTCCTCCCCATGCTTGACAGCGCGTTTTCGCGTGCGACTCTGCCGATATACCGTGGTGCTACCTGGACAACAGATGCGCCGTTTCGGGAAACGGAGGCTGCCATAGAGCACCACAAGACTCTTGGGCTCATGGGAGTCGAAATGGAGGCGGCTGCTCTTTACGCTTTTGCCGAAGCAAGAAACAAACCTGTAATCTGCCTGGCTCATGTAACCAACAGGATGGCACGCATCGAAGGTGATTTCGAGAAGGGAATAGCAGCGGGAAGTCACGATGCGCTCCACCTTATCGGCCTCGTTGCACAGGCCTGGCTTGACAGACGGGAGCCCTGAGATTACAGTGAAAGTATTTGACAGTGGAATGCCGGAAGAAACTTACTGGAATAGTCTGTTTGATATTCCGCTTATCGTCGATTGGCTCAATCTGAAAAATGTCTCCGGCCCGATAGCTGAGATTGGCTGTGGGTATGGTACTTTCACGGTGCCGATTGCAAAGGAAACGAATACCGAAGTTTACGCTTTTGACATTGAACCATCCATGATTGAAACGGCGCAGAAGAATGTGCGACAAGCTGGAATTCAGAATGTACAGTTCTACCTCCGAGATGTTATCGAAGAGGGCGCAGGATTAGAATCAGACAGCGTAGGTATGGTGCTGCTCTTCAACATCCTGCATTTCAGCGAAAGGCGAGTTATGCTTGAAGAAGCATCTCGCATTCTAAAACCGAACGGCGTAGCTGCCATAATTCACTGGAGAAAAGATATCGACACACCGCGGGGTCCAAGTGTTGAATCGCGACCCGACCAAGAGATGGTTCTTGATTCAATTTCATGCCTCGATTTATATTTCAACGGTAACAGCAGAATTCTTGAACCGTACCACTGGGGGATTCAGCTTGTTAAACAAAACAATCGAAAGAGGTCAAATGAACATTCTCATTTTGATTAACGACGCTCCGTATGGAACCGAGAAAGCTTACAACGCATTTAGACTCGCAATGGCAATTCAATCCGCAGGATCCGACCCTTTGGTCGGAAAGGATCACCCGACAGTGCAGGTAAGTATTTTCCTGATGGCAGACGCAGTCGGCTGCGGATTACCGAACCAAAACACGCCGCAGGGTTACTACAATATCGAGAGGATGATAAAGTCCGTAGTTCTAAAAGGTGGGAAGATAAAAGCCTGCGGTACTTGCGCAGATGCACGCGGGATAAAGAATGTGCAGCTCATCGAGGGGGTCGAAGTCAGCAATATGGCTGAACTTGCTAAATGGTCCGTCGAGGCGGACAAAGTCTTTACCTTCTGATATCTTCATCCACTCGGTCCTTCACGGATAACATCCCTGCCCCTCTTTAATCTTGACAATGCTCCGGCGTCGCCGTATGTTATTTAGACCAAATATAAAGAGAGCCGTCTCTCATGAAGAGAGTACTTGGATTCTGGCGAAGTTAAAATAAGGTATGTAAAGTGAGTGAAGCAGATAAAGTATCAAGCGGCACGAAGAAACAGCTTTCGCTTTCCTCCGAAAACAAAACCGATGTAATACGTCTTGCCTTAATGGCATTGGCAATACTGCTCAGTCTCTTCGATGTGTGGAAAATTGCAGCGCCCGTAGACTTCATTTCTCTTATCGCGACAGTAGTCGGCGGTTACCCGATGGTCAAAGAAGCTCTTGAAGCGATTCGGAAAAGGCGAATGACGATGGAGCTTTCCATGTCGATAGCGGTATTGGCTACGCTTCTCATCGGGCAGTTCCTCACCGGGCTGGTGATCACGTTTTTCGTTTTGTTTGCGGAACTAATCGAGCAGCTTACGGTTAGGAGTGGAAGGAGTGCAATCCGGGAGCTGATCGATTTCCTGCCGCACGAAGCGATTGTGAAAAGGAACGGCAAGGAGGAGGAAACCAAGATTGACGGAATTACTCCTGGTGAGACAGTGATCGTAAAGCCGGGAGGAAGAATTCCCGTTGACGGCATCGTTGTGAGGGGGAGTTCCTACGTGGATGAATCTTCGATTACCGGAGAATCGCTTCCGGTCGAAAAATTCGATGGACACCGGGTTTACGCAGGCACAATAAACCAGAGCGGCGTACTGGATGTCAATGCGACGTCTGTCGGGAAAAATACGGCTTTCGGAAAAATCATCGAGGCAATCGAGGAAGCGGAAAAGTCGAAGGCACCGATTCACAGGGTTGCAGACAGGCTTGCAGCATACCTTGTTTACTTCGCATTAGCCGGCGCGGCGATAACCTTTCTATACAGTCACAACATCGTATCGGCAATATCCGCACTTATTGTCACGGGCGCTTGCGGCGTTGCAGCAGGCACGCCGCTCGCCATCCTTGCGGGCATCGGCCGCTCTGCCAAAGAGGGAATCATCGTAAAAGGGGGTAGTCACCTTGAGCAGCTCGCGATGGTGGACACGGTCGTTCTGGACAAGACCGGTACACTGACACTTGGGACGCCGGAAATAGTCGAGGTTTTGAGCCTGGACGGCGTGTCGGGAAAAGAAGTGGTTCACTTGGCGGCAACAGCTGAGCAGCACTCGGAACATCCCATTGCCCGTGCGATACTGAACGAGTCAAGAAAGCGCAATCTTCAGACTTCGTCCTACTCTGAATTAAGAAATATCCCGGGCAAAGGTATTATTTGCAGGTCGGACGGCACGGAAATTCTTGTCGGCAACGAGTCTTTGCTGAAGGAAAGCTCAGTCGAGATAACCACGGCTGTTTCAGATTACATCTCCAAAAGAACAGAGAAAGGTGAAACGACTATCCTCGTGGCAGCCGCTGGGCACGCTGTCGGTGCGATAAGTGTTGCCGACATCCTTAGAAGCGACTCAATGGATGCGGTTACAAACCTGAAGCGGAACGGGCTGAAGGTTATTTTACTTTCGGGGGACTCGGTTCGTGCAAGTAAGGCCGTGGCGCAATCGCTGTCGGTCGATGAAGTTTACGGACAAATGCTTCCGGAGGAGAAGGTCCAAAAGATACGTGAACTCATGGGTAGCGGGAGACGTGTTGCAATGGTCGGCGACGGTATTAACGATGCCGCCGCCATGGTCGAATCGAGTGTGGGGATCGCCATGGGAGGGGGAACAGACATCGCGCTGGAGAGCGGGGGAATTGTGCTTACGACTAACAGCCTTACGAAAATTGTCGAAGCCATCATGATAAGCAGACGGTGTTTCAGGGTGATCATGTTCAACTTCTGGGGTACGATTCTCGTGGATGTTTCAGGAGTTGCGCTGGCCTTTCTATCGCTGATTAATCCTCTCGGTGCCGCCCTGATCCATGTCGGCTCAGAACTCGTGTTTATCCTCAACTCGGCGAGGCTGTTCAGAAGGAAGTCCTGAGCCGGGAAGAGTTGAAGAAGGAATAAAATGGAAGTAGCTGAAAGAACGAAAAGCGTTTCGAAAATTTGGGAACTCCTGAGAGTGTGGGGACCCGCCTGGCTCGTCATGATAGCGGACGTGGACGCCGCAAGCGTGATAACTGCCGCCGAAAGCGGCGCGGTATATGGCACAAAACTCATCTGGTTCTTAATTGTCCTTATCATACCTTTGTACGTCATCCAGGAGGTTGCCGGGAGAGTGGGCGCGGTAACCAACAAAGGGCTCGGGGAGCTAATCAGGGAAAACTACAGCAGGCGAACTGCCGTCTTTGCTGCCGTTCCAATGGCTCTGGTGGATATAATCAGCTACATAGTCGAGTACACAGGCGCAGCCGTCGGTTTCCAGATACTGGGAGTCCCTCCCCAGATATCCGTGCCGATTATTTTCGTCGCACATGTTTTGTTGGTCTACAAGCGCAAATATGTCCAGGCGGAGAAACCCCTCCTGGTCATCTCTATCCTCTTTGCCCTGGCGTGTGGCGCATCCGCCTTCCTCACGGCGAGGAAGGGAATCGAGTTTACTCCGTTTTATTTCTCGAGCTCGTCGGATTTCTTCTTCCTTCTTGCCGCGAACGTGGGTGCCGTTATCATGCCGTTCATGCTCTTCTACCAGGCTTCCGCGACCGCCGAGAAGGGCATCAAGGCGAAGAGCCTCTGGGCAGTGAGACTCGAAACCGCCATCGGGGCGATTGCTTCGGAAGTGATAATGGTTGCCATAGCCATCGCTGCGACGGGTGTCGACTCAAACTCACTCAACTTCGCCTCGCCGGTGATGCTGTCCGGCGCGCTCTCCGGAGTGGCCGGAAGGTATGCACCTCCCATCTTCGCTATCGGTCTCATAGCAGCATCCTTCATCGCGCTCATTGTCATCTCTTTGGGAAGCTGCTGGGGAGTTACCGAAGCATTGGGATGGGGGAGGAAGAACTGGTTCAAGGTTTACCTGGCAGAGTCAATCCCGGCAGTTATCGTGCCATTAGTCACTCTGAATCTGGTCAACATGGCACTCAATCTCATGGTGCTCCAGATAGTCGTTCTCATGGGACCAGCCATCATACTTGGCTTCATATCCTCAAATAAAAGGCTTATGGGGAATTACTCGCTTGGGAGGATTAATAAGATCATTTACTGGGTATTCCTCGCGCTCATATTCGCGACTGGAATCATAACAGTGGTACCGCTCCTATAAGCACATCCGACGTCGCAGTCAGATAGGGGAGACCAGTCAAATCATGAATGTACCACTTATTTCCCGGGACATAGCCCGCCATACCCGATCACTTTTCGCCGAAAGTTTCCTGATTTTCGTCTTGACAAGGGACATCGCTTCTCCTTATATTTATCTGGATTTAATCTTAATAGCAATAGCTCCATTCCTGTAATATTGGATCTACGGCGAAAGCTCTTTGGCCCACGTCAAAGAGAAGCTTTGCCGATGGCAGATGTTATCGGGTTGAACAGATAAATGACAGAGGACGACCTTGAAAAGATACAGCATTCCATTCGCGATTTTATTTTCTCTATTCTTTCAATTGCACCTTTATGCCCGGGAAAAACAACCTGCTAAGAGACACTCTTCATCTCGTGATTCTACCTATGTGATGAAGGGCGTAACCGTAACGAGCACGAGGATCATGGACGGCATAGGACAAATGAAAGACTATGGCGGAGGAGTCATCTACGCCGGAATGAAGAACGAAGTTCTTGAAATAGACAGCCTCGATGCCAATAAGGCGATAAACAACACAAGGCAAATCATCGGACGGATACCTGGAGTGGACATTACCGAAAACGAAATGGGCGGATTTACCGCTAACGGCATCGGGTTTCGTGGATTCAATCCGTATCAGAGTATAGAGACCGATACCCGCCAGAATGGCTACAATATCTCCGCCGACATCTACGGATATAATGAGTCGTACTACCTTCCTCCCATGGAGGCCGTGAAGAGGATTGTCATCCTGCAGGATGGCTCGGCGTTAGCCTTTGGCCCGCAGATAGGCGGTGTCGTGAATTACGAGTTAAAGGATGGCGGCACGAAGCCTCTCGATGTTAACTCAACCCAGACCGCGGGAAGCTATGGGCTTTTCAACAGCTTCAATTCGGTAGGCGGTACGGAGGGAGATTTGAGATATTACGGTTTCCTGCAATACAGGCATCTCACCGGCTGGCGTGCAAATTCCGAGCAGACACACTGGTCCGGATTCGCTAGTTTAAAATACAATCCGTCCGAAAACCTGCGGCTCGGAATCGAATACACAAGCCTTCGTAACCTCATCCAGATGCCCGGCGGAGAGAACGATTCGATGTTTTACGCCAATCCTCAGGGATCGCTTCGCGCACGTAACTGGCTCAACAGCCCATGGAACATCACTGCCGCACATATCGATTATAAGATAAACGATAATTCCTCAGTAAGGCTTGAGTCATCTTATCTATTGAGCCAGCGCAACCTGGTCTGGCGGAACGAGGATGTGCCACCATACGTGCCGGACACAATTACCTCGGCCCTTTCTTACAACCCCCGTGAAGTTGAGGAGGAGTTCTTCAACACACTCACCAACGAGATCCGTCTATTGTCCAATTACGATCTGCTCGGACAAAAACATACGTTCACATTCGGTCTGAGGTACGCCTATTCTCACCTTGTGAGGAAGGGGAATGCCGGGGGAACGACCGGGACGGGATTCGATCTTACGACTCTATCCCCGTGGGGCACGGACATGGATTTTTATACGACGAACATCGCCCCGTATGTCCAGAATATTTTCAGGCTGGGGAGCTCGCTCACTATTACACCCGGTGCGCGCCTTGAGTATCTCGGCACGACCGCGGACGGTCACTCCCCTAACGAAAGCGGGGGGAGCAGCGATGAATACGTGTATGTGAACAACGAAAAGAGAACGCGCACATTCCTACTGACAGCAGTGAGCGCCGAGTATAGGACTTCCGACGCGACCGACATCTATGCAAACTTCAGTCAGTCATACCGGCCCATCACGTACAGCGATCTCACGCCCTTCGGCACGATTGCGAAGATAGACCAAAACCTGAAGGACGCATCCGCGAACAGCTTGGATTTGGGATTCAGGGGAATTGTGGGTGGGTTTCTGAATTTCGACGTGAGTCTCTACTACGTACACGTGAAGAACGACATCGGTACACTCGAACAAACTTACGATACGTTGACTTACCTGCTCGAGACGAATACCGGAGCGGATAACCATAAGGGGGTGGAGGCATACGCAGAGCTGAACATCCTTGGCGGGCTGATCCCTTATGATGGGTTTGGAAGACTCGGTATTTACAATTCGTTTGCCTACACGGATGCCCGCTATGTCTCAGGTGAATATGCCGGCAACTATGTCCCGTATGCTCCCAAATATACCGAGCGCTTCGGGCTTGATTATAGTCTCGGCGGATTTTCGATGAACGCGCAGCATTCTTATACAGCCTCCTGCTACAGCGATCCTGCGGACACGAAGTTCTCTCCGGACGGACTCGTAGGGATTATCCCGTCATACAGCGTGATCGATGTGTCAGCAGCGTACAAGATCTCACAACTCGATTTGAGATTTGGAGTCAATAATCTTACGGACAGGAGATACTTCACGATGAGGACCGATGAATATCCGGGGCCGGGAATCATCCCGTCGATAGGAAGGATGATTTATGCGGGAATATCAGAAGCATTTTAGATGCGGAGACGAGCTTGAAAGGAACTTCAAAGGCTGCCGGCGGATGCAATTACGTGATACTGAGCCCTGCTATTCACGTTTCAAGATTGTGTATCGGGTCTTCCCCGCAGTTATCTTCGGTACCGAGATGCAAGTATGATGCCAGTGCATTAGTGAAGCGCGTCCGATGTTTCTTCATATTTCTTGTTCCCGTGATCTGAGAGGGTGGAAACGAGTATCAACTTGGTTGTACCCGCCACGCCGGCTTCAGGTTAGGGAAGATTTGAGCGTGTAAAGACCTTTGAAAGCTAATTGCAAGAGAGAAAAGACTTGTCGGGTAGTTCAACCCGGGAAACTCATCGTTACTGTCGTTCCTTTCCCGGGCTCACTCACAATCGACGCCGTTCCATGATGCAGCTGCATGATCGACTTCACGATTGCCAGGCCAAGTCCGCTCCCCGGCTTCTTTTCCGAACGTGATGTATCGGCGCGGTAGAACCTGTCGAATATCCGGGGCAGATGCTTCGGATCAATCCCGGTCCCATTGTCGCTGACCAAAATATCAACGCTGTTGTTCGGACCTTGCTTAACTTCAATCGCGATTGTTCCCCCACGCGGGGTGTACCGAATTGCATTTGAAAGAAGATTGTTCAGCGCTTGTCTGAACAGGGCCTGGTCCGCAACCACAACCGAATCGCCTTCGCAGGTTATCTCGACACCTTGATCTTCAGCCATGGCTTCGTAAAACTCGATCAGCCCATTGATTTGTTCGCGTGCATCGAATCGTTTTCGTTCGATATGAGTCTCCGGACTCTCTGCACGCGCGAGAAACAGCAGGCTTTCAATGACATGTGATAGTCTTGAATATTCCTCCAGGCCAGACTGGAGGACTTCGCGGTATTCTCCTACAGCTCGCTCCCTCGACAACGCGACCTCCGTCTCACCTACCAGATTGTTGATCGGGGTTCTAAGCTCGTGTGCGAGGTCTGCAGAAAATTGCGATAGCCTGTTGAATGATTCTTCGAGCCGGTCGAGCATTTTGTCAAATTCGATGGCGAGATCGTTCAGCTCGAAAGGCCAATCGGATTGCCCCAGCCTCTCATGAAGTTGGTATGCCGAGATATGATGCACCGTTTTCGTGATCTCTTCGAGAGGTCTTAATCCTTTCCTGGCCACAAGAATCCCCACCGCGGCAGACAGAAGTATTCCGACGAACAATACGATGAGAAGCTGGCGCCTGTAATCTGCGATGAGCTCATCCTCGTGCGAAATGTCGAGAGCAAGCTGGAGGATCCTTGTTTGACCGTTTGGGCCGCCGACCTTCGCAAGGGCCGTCATAATGAGAAAATTATGTCCGTTTTTCGATTTCCACTTGGTGGCCTCAGCTGGAGTTTCTGTCACTCCGACCGGATGCGGAAAGATATTTTCCGGGGCATCTGTGCTCATGTTAGCCGTCTCGATGAGGGTTTTGTCATGCGAGTCCAGTATGCGAGCGTAGTATTTCGCAAGCCTGAAGGGTGCGCTCTCCCACTCTACTTCCTCCCGGATTACGTCCGGATCGTTTGGCTCTTCTGCCAAGATTACCCGTAATAGATTTATCTTAGCAGCGAGGAACTGTCCGTCTTCCTTTTCGAGGCGACTCTCGAGAACCCAGTAAAGGAAGATCGTGGAGATTAGTAATATCCCAAAAGCTGAAACCACATACAGTATCGCCAGCCTTCGTTTTATCGACCACGCCTTCCTCTTGGACGACTGCGACTCCGATTTAATCATTTTCGATAATATATCCAACGCCACGCACCGTTTGGATCAATTTCTTCTCAAAAGGGTCGTCAACCTTTCCTCGGAGCCTTCTGACGGCGACGTCAACGATGTTCGTATCGCTGTCAAAATTCATATCCCAGACCTGTTCGGCTATCAGGGTGCGAGAGAGAACTTCGCCGCGTCTCCGGGCGAGGAGAGTAAGCAGCAAGAATTCCTTTGGGGTCAAGTCCAATCTTTTCCCCTGTCGGGTTGCCCTGTGTTTCAGAAGGTCTATTTCCAAATCGGCAACCTTCAGAATGTCAGGCTGACGCGCGGGACCGCGGCGCAGCACAGTTCTCACACGTGCAAGGAATTCTGAAAATGCGAACGGCTTCACAAGGTAATCGTCCGCACCAAGTTCCAGTCCCTTGACGCGATCCTGAACCGAATCCTTCGCGGTCAAGAAAAGAACGGGTGTTCCTTTCCCGCGCTGCCTGATTTCCGAAAGGACACTCCACCCGTCTCGGCCGGGAAGCATAATATCAAGAATTATGAGATCGTATTCGTTCAGCCTCGCAAGCGACAGCCCGGCATTCCCTTCGGAGGCCGTGTCCACAACGAAGCCATTTTCAGAAAGGCCTTTCTTCAGGTACGCGGCGGTTTTCTGTTCGTCCTCAACTATCAGTATTCGCATCGACTGATTACAAATTAGCAACTTGAGGGTCGTTGTTCAACCAGCAACTACCTCTTTTAGCTCAAATGAATGACGTCTTGCGGACCTAAGCGCTTCAAGTGCCCACCGAGACAGTGAGCACGAGGGATGGAATTGGCGTTTTGGCATAAGTGTTTTGCGTGTTTACCAGCGCATGTTTTACTAAAACTAATACACTGGCGATGGAGTTCGCCGAATAAGCTTTGCGTCCGGGGCGCAAATGATGACTCCTGTCCGCATGGTCTTTTGCATTATGGACCAGAGGTGCGCGACAGGATTGTTTGTATATACACAAATACGGTAGAAGTTAAATGTTTATAAATATACTCGTTATTATCGGCGGCGGCATCGGAGCCTTCTTTCGTTATCTGTTGTCCGGAAGGGTTTACAAAGTCCTCGGAACCGATTTCCCATACGGTACTCTTGCGGTAAACGTTATCGGCTGCTCATTCGAAGAGAGGGCAGATTCTCAACATATCAAAGTAACGGTGAATGCAAACATGCCGGGCGCATCGAAAGAAGAGAAAGAAGCGTGGTTGAAAGAAACAGAAAGCCGCTGCCCCGTTACAGATAATATAAAGGGGGATGCAAGCATCACTGTCGTCAGCGAATAAGAAATGTATGGCTCGATACGTTTTGCCCTTGACACGAAAGTTTGTCTCTTTTATATTATTTCGATGGTTGGCGAAACGACGAATAAGCCGCACGCCGGTCGTGAAATAGAAACTCTTTAACATTCTTAACGCGAGGTGAAAAATGGGCTGCTCTTGCAGTACTCCGAAGGCTTTCAAGGTCGAAATTGACGGCAAGGAAACAATCCTTTACGGCCTCGACCAGGTGGTGTTTACGACGATTCTGTCTTTCCCTGAAACCGACGAACAGGCGGCAGATGAGCTCTGGCAGGGACTTCTTCTTTTCAACGACAAGGTAAATCCTGAAGAAGAGAAGCCTATTAAGAAAGCTCTGATGGAGATTTACACGGCGACAAAGAAAGAATACGGCTACCCGGATAAAGTTCAGGAATCTAAAGCCTGAAGTAGCTCCGTAGCTGTCGAAGAGAATTAAACCGGAAAAAGCATCAGCACACGAATGTATACAGAACAAACGGATTTACGCAGATATCTGGTATATCAATTGATGATCCGCGGAAATCTGTCGTTTCAGTGTCGATCAGTGTGCGAGTCTTTTCTTTTGAATTATTAGGATTGCACGCTCTAAAACAAAAGGTTGACAAATGAAAAAAGCGATTATGATATGCGCATGCAGTTTCGCATGCCCAAGCATGAAAGACATCAACTTCGGTGAATTAGCCGAACGAATCAGGATGGAAATTCCTCATGACTATATGCTGGTGCATCCGCGCCTCTGCGAAGAGAACGGCGAGAACATGATGGCCGACCTGTTGAAAGACGGCGTCGCATATATCACTCCCGCTTGCGCAATGGAGAAGCAAAAGAAACTTCTGCGTGATGCGTTCGAGCGCGCAAAGGTCCCAATGGACGGCAGGTGGAAACCGGTCTCGATATCCTTTAAGACGACCGAACAAGCCTTCAACGATACACTCAAGGCCGTGGAGGAGGTCCAATAATGTCCGGTGGAACTTACCAGAACATACCAAGGGAGGAAATTCCATGGTATCCGACGATCAACGCAGACCTCTGCCTCAATGACAACGTCTGCATAGACTTTTGCAGCAACGATGTGTTCAAGGTTGACGATATCCACACTGTAGCTGCCAATCCGTACAACTGCGTCGTAGGCTGTTCGTCATGCGGGACGCAATGCCCGTCGGGCGCGATTACATTTCCCGAAAAGCGAGAGCTTATCGAGAAACTCAGGGAGCTGAGAGCGAAGTATGCGCCACAAAAGGCTGCGACATCTGCGGCGAAATAAACTATTCTGGCTGTGTCCGACAAAATGTCTAAACCACAAAGAGCACAAAGAATGGTCGCAAAGAACACTAAGATTGAACTAAGCAGGAAGATTTTCTTTGTGTACTTAGTGCCTGCGCACCGACCTGTCCGCCGAAGTTGTAACGGAGGCGGAAGTGCTCCGGCACGCAGGTGTGAAAAAATCTTTGTGAGCTTTGTGGTTAGCCTTTCAGACCGCCACTTCAACGGCACAGCCCAGCTTACCATAGGCAACTATTATGACGACTGAAGAAGAAGTAAAATCCGCACTGTCCACCGTGGTCGATCCTGAAGTAGGATCTGACCTTGTCTCGCTCAACATGATAAGAAATATTCAAATCACCGATGAGCAGGTCACCGTAAACCTGGTACTCACTGCTCCGGGATGTCCGCTTGCGGGATATTTAGTCGAAGGTGCTCGTCAATCGGTTGCCGCAATACCTGGAGTGAAGCAGGTGGCGGTGAATGTACTCGATGAGCCATGGACTCCACCGGATGGTTGGTACTGATAGAATGATTTTATTGAAGATGGAACCCGGAGCGAATGAAAATCGGAGAACGTCATGCTGAGCTTGACAAATATTGAATTGATAACAAACGGCAAGCGATTACTTCGCGATCTCAACCTCGAAGTTCGAAAAGGCGAGATACACAGCATCCTGGGTGCGAACGGAACTGGTAAGTCCACACTATCGGCGGTGATCATGGGTCTCAACGGCTACGACGTCACAGGCGGACAGGTTCTGCTTGATGGAGAAGACATCACGAAATTGCCTATCCATGAACGCGCTCGACGCGGAATAACGCTCGGCTGGCAGGAGCCTGCGCGCTTTGAAGGTCTGAAGGTTGGCGAATATTTGAAGATCAGTCAGAAGTTTTCGGGGAACGGGTTCTTAACCCCCCGCGAATGTCTCCTGAAAGTCGGGCTTTCTCCGGAATTGTACCTTGGCCGCGCAGTCGATGGGACATTGAGTGGAGGTGAACGAAAGCGCATCGAATTGGCTTCAGTACTCGCTATGAAGCCGCGCCTGGCGATACTTGATGAACCTGACTCGGGTATCGACTCGCTCTCAATCGACAACATAGTCGATGTCATCAGGACCTTTTCCAGGAACGGCAGCGCGGTTCTCCTGATAACTCACCACGAAGAAGTAGCTGCCATTGCCGACCGTGCCTCCTCTTTATGCGACGGGACGATTCTTAAGACAGGAGAACCGCAGGCAATTGCCAAATTCTTCCGCAACCATTGTGAAGAATGCCCGCACGTTAACCAACCCAGAGAGGAGGTTTAAACAATGGTTGACTCTACTGTCGATTACTCCAAAGAATTTGAAGCGATTGCGAAAGCCTACGAGGCGAGCGGCGGAAACCCGGAACACTTGGTTAGCAAAGATTCTGCCAGCCTTGTTGTCAGTCATAATAAGATTCTGTTGTCAAACAGCATCCCCGGTGTTCACATCGACGGGAAAGAAACACCTACAGGTGTCTCAGCAAAAATAACAGTGGAACCTGGTGCAGTCGTTACGAGACCCGTGCACCTCTGTTTTGGCGTTATACCATCCGAAGGGGTCCAGGAAATCATTTCAGAATTTGAAATCGGAGATGGTGCGAAGGTGAACTTTCTGTCGCACTGTTCGTTTCCCAATGCGATCAAGTTGAAGCATATCATGGATGCAAAAATCCATGTCGGCAAAAATGCGGAAATGAATTATTCGGAAACTCATTACCATGGGAAAGACGGCGGAATTGAAGTCCTACCGGTGACAAAAGCCGTCGTGGAAGAGGGAGGGAAACTGCGCAGCGAATTCAAGCTCATAAAAGGCGCCGTTGGCAAGCTCGACCTTGATTACGAGGGGACACTTGAGAAAAATGCAGTGTGCGAGTTCGATACGAAGGTTTATGGCAAAGGCGACGACAAAATACTGGTTAAAGAATCCCTTTTCTTAAACGGAGAAAATTCCAGGGGACTTGCAAAGAGCCGCATCGTCGCCACCGACCGATGCGTAAGCGAAGTGATCGGTGAAGCTGTCGGCAATGCACCAGGTGCCCGCGGCCATGTCGATTGCGTGGAGATCATCAAAGGCAAACACGCACGTGTCAGTGCTGTGCCGAAGCTTCTTGTCATCGATGACCGCGCAAAGCTGACCCACGAAGCCGCAATCGGAAGTGTCGACAAGAAGCAGGTTGAAACACTTATGGCGCGCGGACTTTCAGAAGATGAAGCGGTAGATGTGGTAGTGAGAGGCATGCTGCGATGAACCGGGAAGCGACGACGCATCAGAGGGCGGAGGAACTTCTTCGCACGAAGAAAACCATTGCACTGATCGGTGCGACGCAGGACATGTTAAAGTACAGCTACGAACTCATGTTTACGCTCCTCGATGCCGGCTACAAAGTGTATCCGGTAAATCCGCGTTATGACAAGATCGAAGAAGAAAGGTGTTATCACTCACTGGCTGAGCTTCCCGAGAAACCGGAGGTGGTGATAATTGTTTTGTCCCCTCAAAACACTGAGCGTGCAATTGCAGAAGTTGTAAAACAGAATTCAGAAGTGGTCTGGCTCCCGCCGGGATCATGGTCCGACAAGGGAGTCGAAAAGGCGAAATCATCGGGCATGGAAGTGCTCTACGACGTCTGTCCGATCGGCACTCTGAGGAAAATGCATGAAGAATAGCTCCACGAAATAACGTAACGCTTCACAATGTTGACGGTCTTCGAAAGGAGAGGCCATGGAATATCAGGGGATCAAAGACAGGAAGATATCCTTCCTTGGAGCAGGTGTAATAGCGGAGGTTTTTATTACACGTCTACTCGAAACGGGAGCATCTCACGCGGAAAACATTATGGCCACTGATGTGAGGGCCGAACGGCTCGAGGAACTAAGGAGAAAATTCGGCATCCGCACAAGTGCCGACAACAAGGCAGGAGCCAAGTTTGGCGACATCGTTGTCCTGGCTGTTCCAAGCGGTGTCGTGAAAGCAGTTCTATCGGAAAGCTGCCAATCGGTAAACGAAAGACAAATCATGATCTCGCTTGCTGCCGCTGTCCCAATATGGCTTATCGAGAGTGCGCTGTGTAAGCCGGTTCCGGTTGTGAGAGTTATTCCAAACATCCCTTCGCTTATCGGTCATGGGTTCAATCCATATTGCCTCGGCCATAACGTTTCCGAAAATGACATCGAACAACTGAATGGATTAATGGAAAGTTTTGGCGATTCGATGTTGGTTGGTGAAGGTCTGATGAACGCATTTACAGCCCTGACCGCAGTGGGGCCTACATTCATTTTTCCAGTAATCAAAGCGCTGCGCGATGCCTCGATGAAGCTTGGTCTAACCGGACCGGATGCAATGAAAGCCATTGCGCAGACAATTGCCGGAGCAGCGGATCTTGTTCTTGAGACCGATAAGTTGCCTGAACAACTGAATTTAATGATTTCGACGAGAACACTGAATGAAGCTTCTGCTGAAGAACTGTTCTCGCAGGCGCTGACAATCGCCTTTTCGAAAATTGTGAAGTTAGAGTCAAAACTTACTGAATGAAAGTTGAAATTACGGAATGTGAGGTTTATTAGATGATAAGAACTGAGGTTTGCTGTGAACTTTCTGCGATGCTGCGGCCGAAGACATATCCATTCGCAGTTAAGTTTTATGAGGCGCTAAATGAGAGACCCGAGGGAACGATGAGGCCGCGTCATCCGAATAGGGTTCCCGCAGATGCCGGACTACACGCTGACTCCATGGAGTGTTAAATATCGAAGAAAGCCTCTCACAGGATCATCGAAATAACATGATTCATGAAGGCCCAAAACTTATAAACGTCGCCGACAACATTGAGGGGCCGGCGACACTATTGATCGATGGGAAGGTATTATGTGGTTAACAAGCCTGGAAGAGGCGAAACAAGAATCCAGCTCCAATAGAAAGCCGATCCTCCTTCTTAAGAATCGGGACAACAAACAATTCAGAGAGACCATGGGAACAATCATGCTCCGCTTTCCGCGGAGCCTGGAAGCAAAGATGTACTTTTGGGACAAGTAGATGTACCACTAAATGAAGTATACCTTACCTGGTCTACCGAAGGGCTCTCCGGAGAGACCTGTCAAGTGAAACAACAAACCACAGAAAATCATCAGGAGGCACAAATCATGGAACAATTGACACGCAAAGAGTTTCTCACCAAATCCGTGAAGTATGCAGCCGGGATCGCAGCCGGCGGGGCAGGCATAAACATGCTTCTCAGAAACAAAGGAGTTGCGGAAACAGTGAATGCGACTTGGCCGTGGCCCTACAAGCAGCTCGATGTGGAGCACATAAGGATTCTGGGCCACGACCTTTTTTACGACAGTACCAACGGAGGCGGGTGTGGTTATGGCTCTTTTGGTGCTATAGTCCAGGCACTTAAAGATGCTGTCGGAGACCCGTACACTTCCATTCCGCCACAGCTGATGTACTTTGGACACGGCGGTGGGGCCGAATGGGGTACGTTGTGCGGCGCACCGAATGGCGCTGCGGCAGCAATTTCCCTGGCTTGTGACAAGGCCACAACTGACACGCTGGTCTCGGAGCTTCTCGGGTGGTACACACAAACGAAACTTCCCACCGATATGAGCAATTATTATGCGATCGAGAAAAAGTACGGCGTCAACAAGATCAGCGCTAACCTGGCACAGAACGAAAGCGGGTCACCACTTTGCCATGTTTCGGTTAGTCTTTGGTCCGCTGCATCCGGGTTTGCGGTCGGTGATCCGAACCGGGCGGAAAGGTGCGCGCGTCTGGTGGGCGATACTGCCGCTTATGCAGCTCAAATTTTGAATGATCATTTTAATGACAGATTCATGCCGCTCTATGTGGCTCCCGCTGATGTCGCGGCTTGCGAATATTGCCATACACAATCGTCCACCAGCAAGCCAAGTACGAAGGGCAAAATGGAGTGTCGCCAGTGCCATCAGACCACTCATCAGGAAACCTCTGTCGCGCAGACCGGGGGACTTCCGAGCAATTACAAGCTCGAACAGAATTATCCCAATCCGTTCAATCCATCGACGAGCATACAGTTTTCGATCCCCAGTCAGGAGAATGTCAGCCTGTCGGTTTACGATGTGCATGGCAGACTCGTGTCACAACTGATCGATGGTCGGAGTTACGCTCCGGGGAGTTACAAAGCCAACTGGGATGGCATCAATTCCATGGGCGAGAAGGTTGCCAGCGGGGTTTACTTCGCGCGTATTCAGGCAGGAAGCTTCGTGAAAACAGTTAAGATGAGCATGATCAAGTGACGATGTGAAACGGAGAAACGAAGAATCGGAGAGCGGGAGAAAGAATAATTGGCTATGATGGTTAATCAGGACAAAAAGATCGCGCATTCACCAATTCACCCACTCTCCGGTTCACCTGTTCATTCCTTTGAGCCTCTTTACTGCCCGAAAGTTCCTCTATTAAGAATCCTCAAAGAATATCTTCTCGTTGGGGCGACCGCCTTCAGCATGGCCATTTTGCAGAAGCTGAAATCTTTAGTGATAAGAAATGATTGGATGAGCGAAGAGGAAATGAACGAAGGGCTCGCACTCGTCCAGCTCTATCCCGGTCCCATCATGGTTGACTTCACAGCTTACGTTGGCTACAGACTGCGAGGTGTCGCCGGTGCCATTATGGCAACGACAGGATTCATCCTCCCTTCTTTCATCATGATGGTCGCGCTGTCCGCACTTTACTTTGCCGCGGCGAGTCTATCATGGATACACCTGCTCTTTGCGGGCCTGGAGGCTCTGGTCATCGGAGTCATTTTTAACGTCACAATCGATATGGGATCGCGGGCTTTGAAAGGGAAAGTCGAAGCGGCAATCGCTGTTTTCGCATTTGGTGCACTTCTTTTCAGGATTAATGCAGTGCTGCTCGTACTTTCGTCTCTCATATTCGGAGCACTGTTCATTTATCCTGCTGGAAACAAATTGGTACTTCCAAAGTCAGGTACATCGACTCCTGCCGGTCGCTGGCTATCGATTTCCGTCGTCTCAGTGGTCGTAATTGGCGTTGCTCTGTTTTCCCTTCTCATCAGAACAGAAACAGGTTCTCTGGCGCTTTCTCTGTTCAAAATAGGTTCCGTTGCATTTGGAAACGGGAGCACCATCATACCGCTGATCCAATCCGATGTTGTGGATGGCCATCACTGGCTGACGATGAGCCAGTTCGTTGACGGAATCGCGCTAGGCCAAATCACGCCGGGACCGTTTCTCATAACAGCAGCATTCATCGGCTACAAGATGGGAGGTCTATTCGGCGCCGCACTCGCCACATTTGCGATGTTTTCCCCATCGTTCGTGATGACTCTGATCTTTTCCGAAATATTTGTGCAAATCAGGAACCTCAAGGTAGTCCGCGGTGCGCTTGCTGGTGTGATAGCTTCATTCGTCGGGATGCTGGCGTTCGTAATACTGCAGCTCTCCGGAGCAACATTGAAGAGTCCCGCTGCTTTTGTCTTTGCCGCAGCCGCCTTTGCAGCAGTGAGATGGTTTGATTGGGATGTGCTCCCGGTCTTCGGGGGAGGAATGTTGGCTTGGCTGACACTGGTGCTGTTGCATATTGTCTGATGAAGTTACCACGATGAACAACAAGTAATCGGGAGACAAAGGAAGAATATACTTCTCTTGACAAGAGCGAGGCTTCTTGTTATTATCGTAATATTGCGATAGGAAGATTAGACGATGCCGATAACAAAGACAGAAGAGTTCAGCTCGAGGGAAAAAAGGCTTTCCACCTGGGCGAAGACGCTCGCTCATCCCGCGAGAGTTGCGATACTTAGAATTCTGGCGAAAAGAAATGCCTGTATCTGTGGAGAAATCGTGGATGCTTTGCCGTTGGCACAGGCTACAGTTTCACAGCATCTCAAAGCCCTCAAGGACGCCGGGCTCATCGTCGGGAAACTTGAAGGTCCATCATCATGCTATTGCATCAACAAAGAAGCGGTTGAATCACTTGCCGCCGACATGAATGAGTTGTTCGATGAACTAAAAATAGGATGTACCACTACGAGTTGTACGCAACGGAGGAATGGACACAGGAAGAAATGATATGCCAACAAAGGGTGCCAATAAAGTTACGATTGTGAGGAACAGAAAATGCCGGAAGAGCGACGTCATCGTCCGTTTTCTCGAGGAGGACAAAATACCTTTTGAAGTGCACTACCTCGGTGAAGAGAAGATTGCCAATGAGCTGGCAAGGAAGTACGGCATACTTGCATCGCCTGGCATAATCATCGGCAAAAAGACCGTGAACCCCTACGAGCTCATCGAATACTGCAGAGTCAAAAACCCCGAAGCAACCAGGGAGCATTTCGACAAACTGATCGCTGAAGCAGAAAATTCATCATAGGCGAAAACAATTTCGAAAATCCAATTAACAGATTAACCACAAAGAACACTAAGAAAAGGCACAAAGGACTCAAAGATCATGTATAAAGTATATTCCTTCGTGCTCTTTGTGAAAAATCTCAGTGAACTTTGTGGTAAAACTTTTCTAACAAATGTCCAAGATAAAAATTGAAAGGATAAATAGATGGCAAAGGACTTAAGCAACCAGGTTTGGCATGGTGTACAAAGAAAAGAGATACCATGGTTCCCAACTATAGACAACGACGCCTGTATAGGATGCGACTTGTGTTATCTCAGCTGCGGACGTGAAGTGTTCGAAAAGGACGAGGAAAACAGGATCGAGATAGTTGAGCGGCCTTATAACTGCATGGTAGGCTGCTCCACATGCAAGACGGTGTGCCCGGTCGAAAGCAATTTCCTTCCCCGGAAGAGATACAATCTGGAAAGTGGAGAAGGAGCACCGCATCTTCGGCATTGTGAAGAAGGAAGCAAAAGAGAAGCGGGAGAAAATTCAGATGCAGCGCGCCCGGGTCGAAGCCGAGGCTAAGGTCGCGAAGTTGGAAACGCGCATGAAGGTTGAAATTGCAGGTCAGTTCGGGGAGAAGAGGTTTCTCAACAAACTCGATAAGCTGATTGCCGGGAAGCCGTTCGATATTGTCAATTTTAAATTGGAGGTTCCTACATTGAAAGGACACCTGGAAGGCGCACCGGGGTTCATGAGCTTCGATCTTCGCCAACATCTATACCACCACCGGGCAGAAAAATCTTACCATTGCAACGATGGCTAATTGCACACAATAAATGATCCTGATCGAAAATAAGCTCCGCGCATACACGAATATATTTTTCTTGAGTCATACAACAATCCTAAATATTTGTCAAATTTTTTTATATAGAAGTCGGATTTTTTATTTTTCTTACTAGGGCTAACGCCCTCATACTCCCATAAGAATCGCTCATTCTAAGCCTATCGAAGAATGAAGCATTTCAAGCAATACCCACGGGGGCGTGGGGTATCGAAGATCCCCACAATTAAAAAAAGAATAATTCCGAATTATGTCCATAATAATATTATAAAC
>CAWEBD010000138.1:0-8901 GCA_963806435.1 uncultured Bacteroidota bacterium | reverse complement strand
TGCACTTTGTCCTTGTCGAGAAGCGTCGCTTCTATCAGAACGGTGCCGAGTTCTCTGTTGACGAGCGTTACAGTCCTGGGTTTTAGCGTCAGACGGAATCTATCTTTGTAATCGAACGCGAACGTATTCCGGATTATTTTCGCGACGTGGGTTCCTTTAGAATCGTATATGTCCATCGTGAGGAGGACCTCCGAATCGGTGCCAATCTCCAGCAATACCTGGTCTTTGCCCTCCGCCTTAATTACGCCGTTCGTATTACGAATTGTATTTGATCCCATGCTGAATTCCATAACTCACCTCCGTGGAAAGTGCCCCCTCCTCAAGTTGACGAAACAAGCGTGCGCCGGGCGGAATCCTTCGACTTCTACCGGTTCATCCGCATATGCGATCGTTGCGGACGCCTCTGAAGGCACACCAACCGTCCATCTTCGGATGAATGTATCCAGGCCGTACGAAATAGTCAAGTATCCGCCCCGCCGACGGGGCTTCGTTTCATCGTTGATTGTTTACCCCCCATTTTTTATATTTTTTGCGTTCTTGAAATAATTTCCGAGAGGTATACGGTTGAATCTTGAACTGATTGTTTTTCTGATCCTTGCCGCGGCTGCCATCGTATCGGCTATACTGGTGATAACCCGCAAGAACCCCGTCACAAGCGCTCTTTATCTCGTTTTCAATTTTTTCATCATAGCGGTACTCTATCTTTTTCTCCGCGCGCAGTTTATCGCGATCATTCAAATCACGGTCTACGCCGGCGCTATCATGGTACTCTTTCTTTTCGTGATAATGTTGTTGAACCTTGGCGACGACAAACTTTTTAAATGGAAATTAAACTCCAGGCGAACTATCGCGACGCTGATGGGCCTTGCACTGCTGGCGGAGATTCTCTTCTATGTAATGAGCTTCACGTCGGCTTCCGGCCTGTCCTCCGCGGCCGAATCCACGGGAACGGTGGAATCGATAGGTAAGATCCTATATACTCGGTATCTCTTTCCGTTTGAGATCACTTCGATCCTGCTTCTCGCGGCCATAGTCGGCGCGATCTTTCTCGCCAAGAAACAACCTTCCGAAAGTCCCGATGGAGAATAAGACAGAATGATACCACTATCTTACTATATAGGACTCAGCGCGATACTGTTTACAATAGGGGTTGTGGGCGTTCTTACGCTTCGCAACGCTATCGTTATTTTCATGTCGGTGGAGTTGATGCTCAACTCGGCCAACCTGGCGCTAATCGCATTCTCCGCTTACTCAGGCGATGCGGCGGGGCAAATATTCGTTTTCTTCGTCATCGCCGTTGCGGCAGCGGAATCCGCTGTGGGTCTCGCGATCATCATCGCTTTGTTCCGGAATAAGCTGACTGTAAACATAGATGAAGTGAACGTTCTCAAATGGTGATCCGCGGCCTGAAGGCGTTCACGAACGACGGGGCCGGAGTACCTTCCTCTCGAGGAGTCAACCTATCTACTGATTCTTCGAATCGTAGATTTGTAGAACGCTCTTGTACCTACGCTATCGTAGACAGAGAGTCATCGTCAAAGGATAAAACATGCAGAACTTAGTCGTATATATCGTCGTCTTTCCGATTATCGGAGTCCTTATCAACGGGCTTTTCGGCAGCCTGATACAAAAGAAATTCGGGGAGAAAGTCGTCGGCGTAATCGGGAGTGCAACCATCGGGTTATCATTCCTCTTCGCGATACTAATCTTCGTGAAAATGCTCGGCCAGCCGGCTGACGCCAGAAGCCACGTCGTTGATGTTTACAGGTGGATGGCCGCGGGAAGCCTCTCCGTGAGCGTCTCGTACCTCGTCGACCAGCTTTCCATCGTGATGCTGCTCGTTGTCACAGGCGTAAGCTTCTTCATCCACGTCTATTCGATCGGTTACATGCACGGCGACAGAGGCTTCTTCAGGTTTTTCACTTACATGAATCTCTTCGTGTTTGCGATGCTTAATCTGATTCTTGCCGACAATTACCTCCTGATGTTTCTCGGCTGGGAGGGGGTGGGCCTCTGCTCGTATTTACTGATCGGCTTCTGGTACGACCGAAAATTCGAAGGGGTCAATATTTCCTGGACGGGCGATGCCGGGATGAAAGCGTTTATCGTCAACCGGATCGGCGACTTTGCATTCCTCATCGGAATGTTTCTGGTCTTCGCGAATTTCGGCACCTTCAATTATGACACGATCTTCGGCACCGCTGCGGCCCATTTCGCGACAGGCGATTCGACCATGACCTGGATCGCGATACTTTTCTTTATCGGTGCCACAGGGAAGAGCGCGCAAATACCGCTCTACATCTGGCTTCCGGATGCCATGGCCGGCCCGACTCCGGTTTCTGCGCTCATACACGCCGCCACGATGGTGACCGCCGGTGTATACATGATCGCGCGCAGCTCGGTTATTTACGCGCTCGCTCCGGCAGCGATGACAACAGTAGCTATAGTAGGCGCTCTTACTGCGCTGTACGCGGCGACGATGGCTTTAGTCCAGAACGACATCAAGAAAGTCCTGGCGTACTCCACTATCAGCCAGCTCGGTTACATGTTCCTCGCGCTAGGTGTGGGCGCGTTCGGAGCAGGAATTTTCCACCTGATGACGCATGCCTTCTTCAAAGCGCTCCTCTTCCTCGGTGCCGGCGCGATCATACATGCGCTCCACGAGAAGCAGGATCTGCGCGACATGGGAGGGCTCAAATCACTCATGCCCGGGACTTACAAGACGTATCTGATGGCCGCCCTCGCGATCTCGGGAATCCCGCCCTTTGCCGGCTTCTTCAGCAAGGACGAGATACTTGGAAAGGCTTTCGAGAGTTCGTTCCTGCTCTGGCTTGTCGGAGCCATTACGGCGTTCCTCACCGCATTCTATATATTCAGACTCTTTATCCTTGCCTTCGAGGGGAAACCGAGATTCGACGTTCACCATATTCACGTCCACGACGCACCTAAGACAATGCTGATCCCGCTTTGGGTTCTCGGCATCCTGTCCGTTATCGGCGGCTGGATAGGTATTCCGGCGGCGCTTGGCGGCGGCGACACGTTCGACAAGTTCCTCGAGCCGGTTTTCGAGAACGCCCAGTCAAAACTCCCGTCGTTATTCTTCATGCACCCGTCGACGGAGTATATCCTTATGGCAGTCTCGGTGCTGCTCGCGGCCTGCGGTGTCTACCTCGGTTACGTCGCCTATCTCAAGAAACCGGCGCTATCGGCGAAACTCAGAAAGGGAGTCGGCGATTTCTACGATATTCTGCTCAACAAATATTATATCGATGAAATTTACCAGGCTGTACTCGTCAAGCCGCTCACTTATGTGAGTGAAAGATACCTGTGGCACGGCTTCGATGAGACAGTCATAGACGGAACTGTGAACGGAACAGGGAAGATCGTCCGGTTTTTCGGCAGGATTCTGCGAAAGATCCAAACGGGATTTGTTCAGAACTACGCACTGGCTTTCGTAATCGGAATAATCATAATGGTCGGATACCTGATATTGTCCATGGGGTCCTTCGCAAAATAAACTGAGAACAACAAAATGTTCGAAACTCACATATTGTCTTTCATAATCTTCACGCCTCTTATAGGAGCTCTCCTGGTATTGCTGATTCGCAACGAGAGGGCAGTCAAAAGCGTGTCCATTCTTTTCGCAGCGTTGACATTCATAATCTCAGTGCTGCTCTATGTCAACTTCGACGCGGCTAAGCCGGGGTTCCAGTTCGTCGAGTACGTACCCTGGATCTACAGCCTGAACGTCGCTTATCACCTCGGAATAGACGGCATTTCGCTCCTCCTTATTGTCCTGACGACGTTCCTGACTCTCATAGCGCTTGTGGCTTCGTGGTCGTCGATAAACAAGAGGGTCAAAGGATTCAACTTTTTCGTCCTTCTGCTCGAGGTCGGGATGCTGGGAGTCTTTTCGTCGCTCGATCTCTTCCTCTTCTACATTTTCTGGGAGGCAATGCTTGTCCCGATGTACTTTATCATCGGCATCTGGGGACACGAGCGGAGAGTATACGCCGCGATCAAGTTTTTCATTTACACGATGGTCGGAAGTCTTTTGATGCTCGTCGCGATTATCTGGCTCGGCTATTACGCGAGCACCTTACCCGGCGGCAGCTTCACGACTAACCTCGTCGAATTGTACAGCATAGCCCCCACCATCCCGATCGGGATTCAAACCTGGATGTTCCTCGCGTTCACGCTGAGTTTCGCGATCAAGGTTCCGATTTTTCCTCTGCACACGTGGCTTCCTGACGCGCATACAGAGGCGCCGATGGCCGGCAGCGTCCTCCTTGCGGGCGTTCTTCTGAAGATGGGAACCTATGGACTCCTCCGCTTCTCTCTGCCGCTTTTCCCGCAGTCGGCGTTCAAGTTCCTTCCCCTTATGGCGATACTTGCCATCGTCGGCATCATTTACGGCGCGTTCGTATCGATGGTGCAGAAGGATTTGAAGAAGCTCGTAGCATACTCGTCGGTTGCCCACCTCGGCTTCGTCGTGCTCGGCATTTTTGCGATAACCGTCGAGTCCATCCAGGGCTCCGTCATCCAGATGGTCAATCACGGGTTGACGACGGGAGCCTTGTTCCTCCTGGTCGGGATGCTTTATGACAAGCGGCACACGAGATTGATCAGCGACTTCGGCGGGCTGGCAAGGGTCGTCCCCGTGATGGCCACATTCTTTATGATCGCCATGCTCGGCTCTGTCGGCCTCCCGGGGCTAAACGGGTTTGTCGGCGAATTTCTGATCCTGGTTGGTTCATTCAAGAGCGACTTTCTGGGTACCCCTGCGTACGCTATCGTCGCCACAAGTGGAGTCATCTTTGCCGCCGTGTATTTACTCTGGATGTATCAGCGCGTTTTCTTTAAGACCGTTGACAAACCGGAGAACGAAAAGATGAAGGACCTGAACGTACGTGAGATCGCCGTTTTGGCGGCAATCGTCGTGTTCATCGTCTGGATCGGAGTTCACCCGATGACGTTTCTTTCCAAGAGCGAGCCGGCAGTGAAGGCATTGGTGAACACCATGACGAAAGCCAGAGTAGGCTCGCTTACCGTCTTGCAGCGATGAAGCCGGATGAAGATTTTCTTGAGTGATTCGTATAATGTCCTGTTGAGAGGAAGATAATGTCTTTTAATTATAGCGACCTGATTGCAGTCAGCCCAATACTCTTCTTAAGCGCGTATTCTCTGCTGTTGCTTATCATCGATGCAAGTCTCAAGAAACCGGCGAATGTCGTCTACTGGCTCACGCTTTTAGGCCTCGTGGTTTCAGGCCTCCTGACTGTGAATACTTACAACGCTTCCGGGATCGCTTTCAACGGTACTGTCTTCACGGGCAGATTCCCCGCTTTTTTTGAAATTGTCTTCCTGTTGAGTTCGGCATTAAGCGTTCTTCTGTCAAAGCCTTATCTCGAAAAACAGAAGATAAACTTCGGCGAGTATTATTCGCTCGTGGTCTTTGCGACTCTCGGGATGATGCTTATGGCGAGCGCGCGCGACTTGATGGTGCTGTTCCTTGGGCTTGAGCTGATGTCGATAAGCCTTTACGTGCTTGCCGGATTCGTCCGCAGGGATGCCAAATCCAACGAGGCGTCGCTGAAGTACTTCCTGCTGGGGGCGTTTGCGACTGGGTTCCTTCTGTACGGAATAGCGCTGGTATACGGCGCCAGCGGCACCACCAATCTTGCCGATATTCTCGGCAGGTTCTCATCGATTCAGAACGACCCCTTGCTCTGGATCGGCGCGGCGCTTATCCTCGTCGGACTCAGCTTCAAGATTTCAGCGGTACCTTTCCATATGTGGGTGCCGGACGTGTACGAGGGTTCTCCCACGACTATATCGGGTTTCATGTCGACCGGAAGCAAGGCCGCTGCCTTCTCGGCTCTCGTACTCGTGTTCAGCTATTCCATACATCCATCGTGGCAGTTGCAGCTTGTGATGGCATATCTGGCCGCCTTCACAATGGTCCTCGGCAACCTGATCGCGCTTGTTCAGACGAATATCAAGAGAATGCTCGCTTATTCGAGCATCGCACATGCTGGCTACGCGCTTGTCGGTATTGCCGCCGCAAACAGCCTCGGCAGGACCGGCGTTCTGTATTATATGCTTGCCTACACTTTCATGCAGATCGGCGCATTCGGCGTGGTCTCGGTGCTCGAGAGTAAGGAAGGGAAGTACCTTAACATTTCAGACTATGAGGGACTTGCGTACAAACACCCGATCATCGCGGCATTGATGGCGCTGTTCATGTTTTCGCTTGCGGGTCTTCCTCCCTTCGCGGGATTCTTCGGAAAATATTATCTCTTTGCATCGGCGGTCACCGCGGATATGACGTGGCTTGCCATCGTTGGCGTGCTTGCGAGCGTTGTGTCGGTATATTTTTATCTGAGTGTTGTTGTGAACATGTACTTCAAGGACTTGCCCGAAGGGAGTACGTCGGTAGCGATATCAAAACTGGGGGCTACGGCTCTGATTATTGCGGCGGCTGCGGTGATCGGGCTTGGCCTGACACCGGGGTATATCGTAGCACTGACGGAGAGACTGTTTTAATAGTTGGAAATCTATCTTGAGAATTTCACCGGCCGCTTCTATCTTGGGGCGGCTTTTTTTATCTTGAATCGGAGCTGATATGGAATATCTGTTGACTGCGGAAGAAATGAGGGGTTGCGACCGGGAAGCCGTCGAAAGCGGCAAGGTTACCGGCCAAGCCCTGATGGATAAAGCCAGCCTTGGGGTTGCCAAAGTGGCAGGCAAACTCCTCGGCGAAGTGCGCGGCAAACATATTGCCGTAATTTGTGGAAAAGGCAACAACGGCGGCGACGGGCTTGGCGCCGCGTTCTACCTCGGCCGGACCGGCGCGGACGTAACAGTGGCCCTGGTAGGGAAGGCTGAGGAAGTCTCGGGAGACGCCAAGGTTCTCCTTGAGAAGGTAATGAGCCTTTCAACTCAGGGTGGAAAAATAAAAGTCGAAGAGTTCGCGCAAGTGGCCGGCTCTCTTTCGCTAAACGATTTCGATCTCGTTATCGATGCTGTCTTCGGAACAGGATTGGCGGATGAACCGAAGGACGACGCGCAGAAGGCAATCCGGCTGATGGCCGATACCTTTACCCCCGTCCTTTGCGTCGACGTGCCGAGCGGGATAAATTCCGATAACGGTACGGTTTACACGTTGTCCCCGAAGGCTGTCGCTACGGCAACCATGGGGAACCTGAAACGCGGTATCCTGATGAACGATGGGAAGGAGAATTCGGGAGAGATATACCTTATCGACATCGGTATGCCTGAAGGTTTACCGTCGCTCGCCGGCGTTCAGACGTCGGTCATCGGCGTCGATGACGTCAAGAAGTTGCTGCCGCGGAGAAAGACCGAGACATATAAACACGCCGTCGGAAAAGTCTTTGCGCTCGTAGGTTCTGTCGGTATGACCGGGGCGGGAATCATGGTGGGACGCGCGGCGATGCGGGCTGGCGCCGGAGCCGTAGTGCTCGGTATCCCGTCAGAGCTTAACCCGGTGTATGAGTCCCAGTTGACAGAGGTGATGACCGTCCCGCTTCCTCAGACGGGGGATGGTTCTCTCTCCCTTGCAGTTCTGCTGCAGATACAGAAGAACCTCGAATGGGCAGATGTGCTGGTCGTGGGGCCGGGCCTGTCGAGGAACCAGGAAACGTCACAGCTCGTGGCGAAAATATTGCGCAGCCATGATGGGACAATAGTTGTGGATGCGGACGGTTTGAACGCTATGGCCGATCAACCAGATATACTGCACGAAACGCATGCGGAGGTTATCATGACCCCGCATCTCGGCGAGTTCAGCAGGCTTACCAGGTTCTCGGTTGAAGAGATAGCTAAAGACCGGATCGAGCTTGCCCGACGCTACGCGCAAGACAACAAGGTGACTCTGGTTTTGAAAGGATCTCCTACCGTAGTCGCGACGAAAGAGGGAAAAGTTTTCGTAAATGTCCACGGGACCCAATACAACCGCAGCGGATATACCCATTATAATTCCGGCTGCAATACAGATCAATAAATATTGGGCGTTGAATTTACGGACCGGATCTGTTTTTACAGCGTAATCGACTACAGTGACGCTGCCGATATCCAGTTTTTCAATCATAGCCGTAGGAAGCACGTCCATCAGCGCGTTTACAATTTGTATACTTTCGTTTTCATTCGGCCAGGTAATCGTAACTTCAATAAACGCAGTTTTTCTCTATTACTTTGCAGGCGATAAATTCACTGAGCATATCGGGAGTTAAATAGGTATCGCCTATTTCATCAATAACAAGGTTCAGAACATAATTGCTTTTTGCCAGCTGCGTGACTGTAAGGACCAGGTTTTGCGCAAAAGTGACATCGGACGCTGAAGGATTATCAATGTTTCCGCTTGCCTGATATGTACCCTCAGCATTTTTTGAAGTTACAATCATTGTTGCTTTTGCATAATAAAATAAATCAGGGTCGTTCCGGGTAAAAATTATCTGTGCTGTGATTCCGGCTAATATGCCTATTATAACAATGATTATAACAACAGGCTTATATTTTAAGATACTTGCCATTATATCACTTATTGTCAGATTTGAATAGTCCTTTTTTATCGCCTTGCTTGAATCCATTTTATTCCTCTTCCTACTGTTAAATATAATTTTATCGTATTTTTTATTATACTACATAAAACGTCAAAAGTAAATACTTTATCTCTAAAAAGACAATATTCTGAATTACAAAAATAATTGCTAAAAATTTGCTAAAATACATAATATATTGACAAACCATGAGATTTGTGATAGTATAATATACTAATCAATGAATTATACAAGGTGAATGTAATAGAATTGAAAAAGAAGATAAGCGCCTGGAAAAAAATTATAGTATTTTTGCTTATTTTATTTACTCTTTCCGGAGTTA
>CAWEBD010000137.1:0-15606 GCA_963806435.1 uncultured Bacteroidota bacterium | reverse complement strand
GATGGGTTCACTTGTATCAACACATCGTAGAGCCCGACGATCTCCTGCCAGTCTGTCGAGGCCGCGTCGGATGCCTCGGAATGCACGGCCGAGATCGCCGCCTGCAGTGTGTAGACTCCAAAGCGCCGCGATGCCAGAGCCTTTTCCACCAAAGTCACGCCTTCGGCGATTAATTCATGATTCCACAGGGAGCGGTCCTGGTCTTCCAGAAGTATCAACTCTCCCGTAGGGGAAGTGCGAGCAGATCGTCGCGACTCGTGAAGTATCATCAGCGCGAGGAGTCCGATAATCTCGGGCTCTTGCAGTAATTCCGCCAGAAGTCTTCCCAAACGAATCGCTTCGTCGGAAAGGTCGGCTCTCGTGACCGACTCACCCCAAGAAGCGGAATAACCTTCGTTGAAAATCAGGTAGATCACCTGTAACACGGCATCCAGCCGGCCCGGGAGTTCATCCTGTGAAGGAACCTGATAGGGAATTCGCGCGTCGCGTATCTTGGTCTTCGCGCGCACTATTCGTTGGGCGAGGGTAGGGGGTGTCGTCAGGAATGCGTGGGCTATCTCTTCCGTCGTTAGGCCGCAGACCTCGCGCAGCGTAAGTGCCACGCGGGCTTCAGGAGCGAGGGCGGGGTGGCAGCAGGTGAAAATCAGTCTCAGCCGGTCGTCTTCTATTTCATCTTTGTCGGCGTCGGCTGAATCGTCCGGCGTGTTTGAAATTTGTTCGATAATGGGTTCGAGTGAAGTCTCAAATCGCGCGTGGCGCCTTAGCTTGTCTATGGCTTTGAAGCGCCCGGCTGAGACGAGCCATGCACGGGGATTCGCGGGCAGGGCCTCCTCTTGCCATTGTTCGAGGGCAGCGCTGAACGCGTCGTGCATCGCGTCCTCGGCAATATCGAAGTCGCCGAGAAGGCGGATCAGAGTCGCTAGAATGCGGCGCGATTCCGTGCGATATATTTTGTCCAGTTGCTTCCGGACATTTTCAGTGAAATCGGTTGTCATAGCCCGCTACTGTTGAATAGGCAGAAGCTTACATGGTCGTCAATCCCAACAAGGCTGCCAACGGGTTAGTTCAAAAAGGTCCGTCTAAATTCCGCGAATCGGCCGGTAGTTGCTGCCCGCAGTCCCAGATTTCGACGATCCTGTCGCCGCTGAACCTTGCTATGTGCACCACGACCATTCCCTTTTCTCGGGGGCTCAGTGTCAGGTGTGCGTGGACCGCAACCAAGTCGTCCTCGGCAATTGCATTCCTTACTTCGTATTTCTTGTCGGGAAATTGAGTACGGTTCCCGATCATCGCCGTCCGGAGCGAGTCAAACCCGGCGGGGAAAAAAGCATTATGGTGTTTACCGGCCATGTCCACGTATTTCCCGTACGCTTCTTCTATCCGCCCTGATACGACGAGTTTCAGGAAATCTACTGCTCTCTCTTTGTTAGTCGGCAACTTCGCCTCTCCTTTTGCGTCTTCTGAGAAACTCGTCCGCGCTCCATGGTCCCGCCCCTGCCGCGGAGAAATAAAGCCAGACGAAACAGTAAACCATCGCAAGCTCACCGCCGCTGATGATCGGCCAGAAGTTCCGCGGGAAATGGACCTGGAAGAATGCAACAGCCATCTCTCCGGACAGTAGGAACGCCACCGGACGTGTGAAGAGGCCGAGGATCAGAAGTATCCCGCCGAAAGTCTCGAGCATTCCCGCGAGACCTCCCTCTGAAATGAGTTTAACCGTCATATTGTTCGGACCCAGCCCGGCAGGAAACGCAAAGAGCTTCATCGTACCGTGAAGCATGAATGTAAACGCGGCGGTAATCCGGAGAACGCTCCGGAGCTGCGGGGAAAATCTGTTCCATAGTTCTGCGATCTTTGTCACGAATGTTGCCTCTGAGAATTTATTTCTTATGTGTGAAGATTTGACTTTTGCGCCTGGCGCGTCTATGCTTTCACCGCCGGCTACGATGTGTAACGTCCCCCAAGAAAAAGTCGTTCCGCGGATTATCTGATGTGTCCGCGGGCCTTCATTCTAGAAGGGAAGTTCGGCAGTGTCTCAGTTTGTTTTCACGCAGAGTGCGCTAAGAAATAATCGCAGAGAACGCAAAGAAATATCAATTTCCTTTGCGAGCTTTGTGATTGCTCTGCGTCCTTTGCGTGAAATTTACTTAAACTGAGACACTACCGGAAGTTCGGATAACTTGAAGTCTGGTTTCTTCCCCAGGAAGTGGTTCAGTGCCCATTCACCCTGGAACAGAATTGCGTGCTGATGCTCCGAGTTCTCCGCAAGCACACATCCGGACGGGAGAAGAGAGCGGGGGAATTTCCTCATATCGTACTCGGGCTCTATCCACCTGAGCAGTTTCCAGTCCGCCATTTCAAGCTTCGATTGGGCGCCATATTCGCTCTCCAGCCGGTATTGCACCACCTCGAATTGCAACGGACCGACGGCGGCAAGTACTGGGATTCGCAGGCCGGAGTCCACCAACGTGAACCCCTGTACGACACCCTCCTGCAGCAACTGCTCGACGCCGTCTCTGAATTTCTTGTAGAGTCCGGGGTTCGGGTTGTGCAACAACGCAAAATACTCCGGGGGAAAATGTGGGATCTCATTGTACACGATGCGTCCATCTTCTGTCAGGGTGTCGCCGATGCCGAGGCTTGATTGTCCGACAAACCCGACAATGTCTCCCGGAAACGCTTCTTCAACGGTCTCACGCTGCTGCCCGAAGAGCTTGCTGGCGTTCGAAAGGCGTAGACTCTTCCCTGTGCGAGAGTGAATTACCGACATGTCACGTGTGAACCTCCCTGAACAGACCCGCAGGAAAGCGATCCGGTCACGGTGCTTTGGATCCATATTAGCCTGAATCTTGAACACGAAACCGGAAAACGCGTCCTGCTCCATCGGGACAACCGCGCTGTTGCTCATCCGTGGCCGCGGTGGACCGGCGTACGCGAGGAACCCATCCAGCAACAACTGAACGCCGAAGTTGTTGCGGGCGCTGCCGAAGAACACCGGAGTCATCCGCCCGCTGAGAACGGCATCCGCGTCGAACGTTTCGCCCGCCTGGTCGAGCATCTGCAGTTCTTCCACCATCGTGTGGTAAGTGGATTCAGACAGTCGTTCGCTGACAACCGGATCGGTAAGGTCGGAAATAGCCACCGAGGCCCGGTACGACCCGCCGCTGTTGAGTTCGTAGAGATGTACCTGTTTTGCCATGCGGTCAAATACCCCCCGGAATTCAAATCCGGTTCCCATCGGCCAGTTCATCGGCACAGCGCTGATTTGCAGCACACTTTCAAGCTCATCGAGCAGGGCAAGGGGGTCCTTCGTCGGCCGGTCGAGTTTGTTCATAAACGTGAAAATGGGGATGCCTCTGCGGCGGCAGACTTCAAAAAGCTTTCGCGTCTGTTTTTCAATTCCTTTTCCCGCGTCGATTACCATCACCACGGCATCCACCGCCGTGAGTACACGGTATGTGTCCTCGGAAAAGTCCTGGTGACCGGGCGTATCGAGGAGATTGATGCGATATCCGTTGTAGTCAAACTGCAGGACGGTTGCGCTTATGGAGATCCCGCGCTTCCGCTCCAACTCCATCCAATCGGAGGTTGATTGGCGCTGGTTTTTGCGGGCAGTGACTGAACCGGCGAGCCGGACCGCGCCCCCATACAAAAGGAATTTCTCCGTAAGGGTGGTCTTCCCGGCATCAGGATGTGAAATTATGGCAAAACTGCGTCGTCGTTGTATTTCTTCTTTAATTCCCATGGATGCGTGGATCGTCTCTTGGTGAATGGAAAATATTCTTTGGAAAATATAGACCAAACACTCGATTAGTTAAAGGCAACACGATTTCAACCGGACTGCTGGTCCGCGCTTGCGGAGAATGTATGTCCTGATCGTGTTCGATCGGTGCCGGCTATGTCTGTCGCAAAAAAGTCATGGCGCTCAACCTTCTTGCCTCGCGAGACTTGGCCCCAGACCCGCAGGAGCGGTTTGACCATGCGAGCAATCACTTCTCACGGTATCAAGTAGTATGTCACTTGGACGGTGTATGACTCATGAGGCATATTCTCGGCCCAGACCAAAACTCGTGTCGATTTACCGTAGACCTTCTGTGTTGTCCATCCCTGGATGCAGCTGGTCACCGTTGATTTGGTAGAGAAGTCAGCGTAATCCCCAGGGCCTCCTTCTACGTTATTGAAGTAGCGCATGTTCAATATGGCATCTTTTATTGGGGCGGCCTTATAGTCTTCGGCGAAGACATTCACAAAGAAGCGGATTTCTGAATAACCGGGAGTATTGACAGTGTCTTCTCCGACGGTTGAAGCACTGCCATACTTTCGCTCTAACGACTGAATCTTGACGGGGCCAGGGTCCACAAATTTTGACGTAACAGCGCTATCGAGTTGGGAGACTTCCTGCTGTGCCAGTACAGCCGCTGTCAGCTGCCGGTTTTTCGGGCTCTTTAAAATATATCGTCCGGGCCAAGGATGGCAAGGGCGATTTATTTTCTCATTGAATTACTAATCATTCAATCCCTTGCCATCGAGAATTTGCCGCATGCATTTTTGAACCCTTGACGCCCGGGTTTTGGATTGTTTGGGTTGAGAAAAATAGAAAATGTATGCTCTCTGCCGTCCCGATGTCAATGCGTCAAAAGCAGTTTTCAAGGCAGGGATTCCATCTAGTTTATTTTGGAATTCTTCAGGTACGATAAATTCTGAAGTCTTTTTAAAATTCACTTTCAAACCGGCTTTTTCTATTTCAATGGCTTCATGAATATAGGCTTTCAGGATGGGTTCCATCCTGGCTATTTCCCGGACATTGGTGAATCGAATCTGGCGCGCCGCCTGCACATTCTCCGTCTGTTGGATTAGAACGCCATTGGCATCATTTAACAAGGCACCCTTGACAAACAAAATCGAACAGTATTCTTTAAATCCATGTATCAACACTACGTTCTTTTTTTGAAACGTGTAACAAGGAACGCCCCACTTCAATTCTTCGGTCAGCGGACAGTCAAGGATGATCATTCTCAATTTCTCAAATTCTTTCCGCCACTTTTTGGCTTTACTTAGAAATACATCAACCTTAGGATTCATTCCTCTATTTCTCTTTGTCACGTTAGCTTCCGCCTTATTGTTTTTACTCATAATGGTTTAAGTATATGTAAATATTTGTTTATAATAAATCGTTTCTGAAACTGAGTGGAAGAAATCATGGCATGATCCCCCGTTACAAATAGAGACCAAATCAAATTTACTTCCATTTGAAAGCCTATCTCCATTTTGCTCAAGGGAAATTGTTTTTGAATTGCGCAGAACGTCCGCGGGAATCACGCCCGCGTGCCGAAACTATCCCGGCAAACACTTCGGCCGCATACGCTCCAGAGCTTCAGCCTACGCTGGCCGAAGTCAGCTTCGGCTGACGCAGGTCAGCGACGGAGCCCGTGCAGGCACGGCGTGCCGCGCTCCTATGATGGGGTACATTATGTGCGTGGGATGGACCGAGCACGACAATAAATAATGACCAAGTGTCGTGATGCGGCGTGTTAGGCGAAGTTGTTTCCAGCATATCCTACTTCAGAAGAATCAACTTTTTGGTATCATTAAAACCACCGGCCTGCAATCTGTAGAAGTAAACACCGCTTGCCAAATCGGTCGCATCGAACTCGATTGAATGAGAGCCAGCTCGCTGAAGTCCGTCTATCAGCGTAGCAATCTCATTGCCCAAAACGCCGAAGAGCTTCAGAGAGACAAACGCGGAAGTTGGCAGGGAGTAACGAATTGTGGTGGTTGGATTGAAAGGATTAGGGAAATTCTGGTACAAAACATAGCCCTTGGGGACGCTATTGGTCGGTGCAGCGATAATCCCGGTGCCCTCCTTTTGCCGATATTTGAGAGCGAGATAATCGAATCCATTTGATGTAACTGACGAACCACCTACATACACGCTTCCACTATTGTCGACAGCAATGAAGAGGCCTTCGTCCGTGGCATTAGGTCCACTTGAATATGTGGCTTCCCAAATCTCGTTAGCCGATGAATCGTATCTCAGTGTGACGATCTTACCATCCGAGTATCCGGAAGCGCTTTTGCCTGTCAAGTAAACATTGTCGTCCCTGTCGATTGCCATTGCCATGCAAAAATCACGCAATGTGTCCGGAGAGTTGTAGGTTTGATGATGCACAACATTGCCATCCTCATCATACCATATTGTCATGTAATCGAAGCAGCCTATACCGCAACCGTATCCGCTCACAATAATCCCGTCCCTGCTATCAATTGCCAGCCCTGTCGGGATCATAATTGATGGATTCGAGTTCTGCGAATTCCTGTACCACTGTAGTTGACCGTTGGATGAGTACTTGGCAGTCGTTCCACCTCCTTGAGTAATCACGACGAGATCATTTTCCCTGTTTGCGCAGATCGTACTGGGGGAAGAGGCATTCAGGAATGCCTCCCATGTCAGTCTGCATTCTGTATCGGCCCTTGCGACCATGCAATCGACGGTGGGGACATCAGCGCCTGGGGGAAGATAGGAACGTGATCCGGAAAGGTAGATTGCCCCGCTATCGGCTATAAAAATATCGCTTACGTTGTATGATGAAGAATCATCTCCAAATGTAGTCGAATCCATCAGAGTCCCGGACTCGTTGTATTTTACAATTAGCATCCTCCCGCCAAGTCCTCCCCCGACATAAATGTGGCCGAATGAGTCGAGGCAAATCTTGGTTGCAGTGGTACTGTTAACGGTATCCAGCTGAAAGTGTGCCTGCCACATTATGGTGCCAGCGGAAGAGTACTTTAGAAGAAGGACTTCCGTTCTGCTGCCTGTAACAAAGCTTGTTCCGGCAACATAGATGTTTCCGGAGCTGTCTACAGCTATTGAGTTTGCCTCATCCCAGGAGTTGAACGGCGAATTGTAGCGGAGCGCGAGCAGTTCTTCACCGGAAGGAGAATATTTGACTGTGGCAATATCCATCCCTGATAGTTCCCCAGCACTCCTGCCAGTTATGTAGAAATTACCGTGTGCATCTAGCGCGACAGCCGAAGGCAAGTCTACACCATGGCCGGGGCCATCGTAAACCGCTGACCACAGTTTCACCGCCGTCATCTGCGCCCTGGCGCAAGTCACAAATAGTAGTACCGCTAGTGGGCTAAGGATTGCGTATTTCATTTTACATCCACCTCCTGCGAAACAAATTCGCCTAACGTCCGCCGAGATAACGCGATCCCGCTTCATCCGTACCCTCATTTTCCTCAAATCTAATAAGCGGGATCGAACTTTCAAGGTCTTCCTATGCGTGTCGTTATTTCGGCTGTTATGCGAAGTGCACCGCATATCAACACTTGATTATGTCATAATTATGATTGAATTTACGCATGAACAACGCGAGGTAGTTATGCCAATTATAAAATCTATTTCCAGCCTCAGAAACCGAACGAGGGAGATCGCCTCCATTTGTCACGACCAAGATGAGCCGGTGTATCTTACCACGAACGGGGAAGGGGATCTGGTCGTGATGAGCATAGATCATTATGAGCGTCTCAAGGCCCAGGCTGATCTTTTTGAGAAACTTGGAGTCGCACAAGCACAATCGGCGCAGGGTAAGAAAGGTGTCACCCATAAACGGATGATCACCAAGCTCCGACGCCGGGCGAATGCCAAATAGATACAGACTCCGGTATCTGCCTGTTGCACAGGATGATCTTATTTCCATCTTTGACCACATAGCTGAAGATAGCTCCGAGTCGGGCATTGGGATTTGTGGAGAAACTCGATAGGACCGTCGGGTTACTGGAAGATAACCCGTTGCTGGGGCGGATACCACGACACGACAAGCTTCGAGAGTACGGCTACCGAGTATTGATCGTTGAATCATATCTGGTGTTCTACATCGTTCGCGGTCATACGGTTGAGGTGCACCGCGTTGCTCATGCTTCCCGAAATCTCGACCATCTCATCTGACCCTCGCGTCTTTTTCTTGCTTGTTATCTGCAGTTGCCCGTCACTTGAGCAAGAGCAACTTTTTGGTGTCATGGTACATGCCCGCTTCGAGTCTATAGAAATATATACCGCTTGGTAGAGCGGCCCCGTCAAACCTCACGGAATGGTCACCCGCTCTCTGACGCTCATTAACAATTGTTTGGACCTGCCGTCCGAGAACATCGTAAATTCTCAAGACCACATTGGAATTTGCGGTCAAACGGTAGCTAATGATGGTCGATGGATTAAAAGGATTAGGATAGTTCTGCATAAGGGAGAAAGTGGACGGGATCGGATTCAGTTTGCTCTCCACTGCAGTAACCATTTCGGAAAGAGGACGCTTCCACAATCCGCTCTCTGTACCTGCGAGGAGGTCCTTGCCACTCACTGCTATGGATAGGACGCGTGCACGCTCTAGCCCCGTGTTGACAGCAGCCCAACTTAAGCCTCTGTCAGTTGAGAGAAAGATGCCGCCGCTGTCGGTGCCCGTAAAAACATTGGAACCGAAGAATTGGAAACAATTGATCCTTGGGTATGGAGAAGGTAAGCCACTGTCGGCGGCGCTCCAATGTACACCGCCATCGGTAGAGAGAAAGACTCCCCAACTTCCTGCAAACACAGAGCTATCACTTACTGCGAGTGCAGTAACGTAGCCATCAGTGAGACCAGAATTAACCGCGTTCCAGCTTGCGCCACTGTCAGTCGACAGAAACACGCCCCGTCCCGTGCTACCCGCCAAGAGTCCTGAGCGACTTGAGGCAAGGCAAGTCACGCTTGAGATGATCTCCGACCCTGGGGGATTTACGAAGCGTGAACTGACAAGAGTCCAGCTTTCACCGTTATCGTTCGAGCGATAAATATGATCATAGTTGGCACAGGCAAAGAGATTTCCATTGCTCGCGGCAAGAGTGGGAACAGAACCGCTTATCAAATTGCTTCCGACCGCGTTCCAGTGTGCTCCGTGGTCCATACTAAGAAAGATACCGCTTTGGGTGGCCGCTAGAAGGTTTGTGCCGCTGATGGCAAAGGAATTGACATAAGTGTACGGAAATGTGAAACCATTATTTGCAGCGATCCAACTATTGCCGTTGTCAGATGAAAGGAAGACGCCCTCTCCATAAGTGCCTGCAAAAATAGAACCGCCAGATACAGCTAGACTCTGAACGCCTACGTCGGTCAGCCCTGTGCTTGCTTGCATCCAGTTTTTGCCGTTGTCCATGCTAAGAAACACGCCGCTGCCAAAAGTCCCAGCGAACACTGTTCCGTTGTTCGCGGTCAACGCGGGCACGCCAAACTGCGTTTGCGCGATGCCAATAGCAGTCCACGAATTTCCGCTGTCCGTTGTGGCAAAAATGAAAGGGGTTTCCATTGTGCTGGCAAAAATATTGGTTCCACTGGCGGTCAGTGAATAAACATGAGTCCCCGACAGCCCGTTATTGGCAGGAGTCCAGCTTGCGCCACCGTTTGTGGAAAGGAACACCCCGCCTCCCCAAGTTCCCGCGAAGATATTATTGCCGTTAACCGTAAATGACTCAATGAGTTTCTTTGTCAGGCCGACGTTTGCAGCAGACCAGCTTGCACCGTCATTTGTGGAAACAAAGATCCCACTGTCAGTCCCTGCGAATATTTTCGTACCCGCAACCGATAGGCAATACACATCCAGAGTCGTGATGCCGATGTTGGCCGCAGACCAGTTTGTTCCGTTGTTGGTAGAAAGGAAAACTCCGTGACGATCGGTTGCTGCAAAAATACAGCTGTCCCTTATGGCAAGAGCGTGGACATAAGTCTCGGTTAGCCGCGTGTTGATAGGCTCCCAAGCCTCACCGTTATTTGTAGAAAGGAAGACCCCTTCTCCCGCGGTGCCTGCAAAAGCATTTGAGCCTTTAAAGGCGAAAGTAAGGACCTTCGAGCCCGCTAGTCCAGCGTCGGTTGCCGTCCAGACTGAACCGTTGTTTGTGGTCCGGAATAGCCCATGATCGGTTCCAGCGAAGAGAGTTGTACCATTGCTAGTTAACATCCACACGTTGCCGCCATATGGTCCATGCGTCCGTATCCACTGAGCCATTGTGTTGTTGCAGAACACTAGGAGTGAAAATACAACCGAAATCAATTGAGCACACCGTATCATATCTCCTCCTCTCTTCTGAAATAGAGCGACGGGCAATCGCAGATAACCTCCTGCGGGATAAAGTCGTGGCGCGCAACCAATAAAGGGGTACCATAGTGAGCGCGCCATGAAGCTCTTCCTTGCCACTCCTCGGTGAGCGTCTTTATCCCGCCCATTATGCGTTCGTCGGTTTGCTAATCCTCTGACTGATAGCGGATCCTGATATTTTGAACAAAGGAAAAGCACAGCTAATCGCCTCCAAAATCGTAAGTGAATGTGACCCTTATTCGTTGGAACAGCCGATTATGCAACCAGTATAGCAGTTCCCCTTTTAGGATCGGCTCACTCAAATGATCAGCAAATTGTGTCGCGGGCATCGTGAACTTTCCAAAAAACTCATATCGCTCGTGGTGACATGGGGCAGTGCGAAAAAAGAGCGAATCGTTTTGAAGATACAGTTCTACAAAATTGACCTCAGTACAACTGTCTGAGTGCGGATTATCCTTGGGAAACCATACGGCGGTGCAACTAGTGGTATCCATATACTTCCAATAACTCGCTGGTTCAAGCTTAAAAGAATAAAAACTGTCAAAACCCTTGGCGTCAACCGAATCGATGAAATACGCGCCAACGTAGTCATTCCACTTTTCTTGGGATCGCGCCGCCAAGCTTATCGACATCAAGCACAAGAAAATCTTTAAGAGAGGCTTCATCATATCATTTATTCATTAGCAAGTAGTCTTGCCGGATAAAGTCGTGGCGCGTTCCTTCTTGACATAATGTCGCACCATGAAGCGATCCATAATAGCCTGTCCCGATATGATCTTGATCGGGGAGCGTCCTTCTTCTGACTGTTAGCCGTTCGTTGTTTTGCTAGTGACGGTAAAGCGACGCAGGCTATGATTCTCAAAGCGTAAGCTCGTTCACCTGCTTTCCGTTTTCAATAAACTGGATTGTTTGATAGTTGGCGTCCAAAGTAACGATCAACGGAATCGCCGCCACCCAAGACATGTTTGCACTATCCAACGTACTCGTATAATAGACTCTCAGCGTCGTGCCGAGCAAAGTAACTTTCGACATTTGCAAACTGTAATAGTTGTTACCGTACTTAACTATTGAGACTATTTTCTTACCTGATAAGTCCGACGAGGGAATGGTAGGACTCGGATTGTGATCGGAAACGAAGAAGAACAACGAGTCGAACCCACTTTCATTGGTGGTCTGGAAGAACAGCGTAGTATCGGAAGCAGGTCGGGGTCCACCGTAGGAATATCCTGCGTACGCTGTGTACGCAACAGGAGTCTCATTGCTTGGTTCGGTACTGTGCGAACACCCGATCACCAAAAGGCACAGAGCCGTAAATATGATAGATACTGACTCTTTCATAATTGCCTCCCTTTCTTGTCTCTTACCGCCAGTGTCGTTCATTTGCTGCTGCAAAACAATGACGGCTAACGTCTACCGCAAGAAAGTCGTCCTTATTGCCGCATATAAATGCGCGTAGTTCCAGTGCCTGCGGCAATCGGGATGAAGTCCACGACCCGGCTCGACAGAGACGGGCGAGTTCCATAGTATATAATAATCGAGCGTCGTGATTCCCCTTGTTATGCGTCCGTCGGCTTGCGCGTCCGGCTTCATGTGCCCCTCAGAGCGATGAGGAGTCCTAGAACCAGAAACGAAAGTGAAAAGAATATCTGCAAGAAGACTATGGACCAAAAGAGGATTGGATACTTATCTCTGCGAGCGGAGATGTACCAGCCTGCGGTGCCCGTAAGGATTCCATCAACTCCTAAGAGTCCAAGCACAACCGCGACCGCGAGAAGGAAAAACCTGAGCAGGTCACGGGTAAACAAGAGAGACACTACGGCAATGATTATGATCGCGAATATTACGATATGAATAACCCTACTCCAAGCGGGCCGTGATGTTTGGTTACGAGTCCCACTTGGTGAGCCAGCTTTCCCATGGGGTATTCCGGTCCTGAGAAAATCGCTAATAAGTATGGGGACTTCTCTGGGTGAGACCACCTCGCCCGTGGTTTCCGAAGAATTTGGACCGGCTAGGCTATGCCATCCAGCGGACTTCTGGACGCGGGAAACATGAAACACGTTGGGCGAAGTCGCGAAGATATGAAGAGTGCTCCCATCTTCGCTGACTACGCCAATGCCCGGTGGACAACAGTCCTTCTTCTCCCGAGCCAAAGCGGTATACCTAGCTATTTCATCCTCCCAAGGGAAAGCGATGAACTTTTGGATAGCCGCTTCTTTCGAGAGCTCATGTGAAAAGGATTCTTCGGAAAAGTCGGTTCTTTGAACCCACAACTCTTTAACTGTCATCCGGTTTACCTTCAATCACCTCGTTTGTCGTGGCACATTTGGCGGCGCTCACGCGAAATGTTGGGCTAAGCGATTGCATCATATACGTCGTGGATCGAATACGCCAGTTGCTGGCTGGTGTAGCTGGTAACGTTCAGGACTTGGAGTGATCTTGGGATGCTGTTTTACGCAATTCTCTGCTTCTGACGATGATCGCAAGAACAATCCAGAAGAAGCCTACGCTAATGAAGACTGTGCTGTGCTGCGAAAGGAAGCCGGCGACTAGACAAAGAAGACCGACAAGGAAAAAGGCATTGCTTGACTTGAAGAGCTTTCGCATCAAATCCTCCAATAGTGTCAGGGGCTCGTCGCCACCCAACTTTGGTTATCGCGCAAGCAGGCCGGATAACATTCCCGCGGTAGAAATGTTACCTCGATTATAGATTGATACACACCACTGTGCGCAACGCCAATGACGCATAACGTCCCGCGCAAAAAAGTCCCTCCCGCTTGCCGCTATAAACATTGCGTAGCATCCCCACTGCGGCAGGCGCAGTCGGGATGAACCGAGCACGATAATATATAATAATCGAGGGTCGTGGTTCGTGCTGTTAGGCGCTGTGGCGCGTGCCCTTCGGCAACCTGCGGGACTGTACCGAGTGCTTCTTTAGGTACTCAATCACTTCCTTCGGCGTCATCTTCTCAAACTTCCGAGAAAGCTCAGCGCGACGCTTCCTCTGGAATTCCACAGCATCAAACGTCTTCTTCATGTAGTAACTCCCTGGGACTTCTTATTTCAACCAGTATATGGCCAAGCTTTATGTTTACGGAGTGAAAGACAGCTATCTTGTTTACGTTGACAATATCGCGGAAATTCCAACTGGTAAGCAATGGAATACGATGCACTGTGGCAGTAGCAACGTGAAGACAGTCGGTTCTCATCCTCTTTGTGAGACCGCCCTCAATTAGGTATCGGTCAGCAAGCTCAAAGGCTTCTTCTGTTGGCTCAATCACTTGTGCCATCTCCTTGAGTGCAATGTATGCTTCTCTGACTTTGGATGGAGCCTCCGTGATTTCAGTCTCGGTGATTGTTGAGACAACCGGGGTGTAGAGACCAAGACGGAATTCGTGGAATAACCGTCGCGAGTAGGTCGCAAACTCCGGGTCGTAGTACCCGCCAATGACCGAATTATCAACGTAAACAGCCTTTGCCATACTTTAATTTACACCGACCGAGCTTATATGACAACGCGCGCGCCATTGCGTATAACGTCCGCACGAACCACGGCTCCCACGCGTGTCGCGAAGCGCGCCATCTTCGACTTCGCGTGGTCGTCCCGCGTTCCCTTGGAATATACTAAGCGCGCGGCATGAACCGAGGTCGATAATATACAATAACCGAGGGTCGTGGTTTGTGCTGTTAGGCGCAGGCACCCATCGTGGGAAACAGGTACCTTTACTCATTTTGAGTCTTTGATATGCGGGTCTTCATGTTTCTTCCCTGCATTCATATTCAGGATTGTCTCGCTCGCCTTCCTTCGATCCTTTGTCATGAATTCATATGTCGTCCCGAGGCCTATAGTCGTAAGACTCCCACCGCCTTTTCTCAAGCGAATGCAAATACGAATGTAACCACCTATGATGACAATGAGGACTGCGGCGATAGCTATCAAGGGGAAAATTTCCGAAAATTTCATTCATGCCTCCCAATTAAATGGAATCTTGTTCGTCTCAATGTGACGCGGTGCTTGCGCATAACGTCCTGCCGCATCACGCAGTGGCGACGTTCCAAATATTCTAATGTCGGCGCCATTGAGTGAGCACTGTGAGTATACAATGACGAACGCCGTGATGCCGGGTAAATTAGAAAAGATGGTCTCACATTCGTATCCTGGCGTACTCCCGGAAAAGACCGGGAGGAAGTTGACATCTCAAAACACGAAAGGAGACCACCATGATTTTAGGCAAGGTAAGAGAGGATCGTCGAAGAAGCAATCGGTCGGAGATGCAAAGGTATGACAACTACGTTGCCGTCGACTGGTCGATGAACAACATGTCCCGTCAAAACTATTTGTATGTCGGGATGGCGCCATCGGCGCTCAGCAATTGCCGTTTTGAAAAGAGGGAGCGGAAAGCTTAGGGTCGCTGACGTACCGTCAGATATCGTTGAGCTAAAGCGGTACCTGAAAGGGCTGCCAGGTAAGGCGGTTGTAACGTTCGAAGAAAGTACGGGCGCTCACTGGCTGTACCTGGAACTAAAAGAGGTTGTGGAGCGGGTGATCGTCTGCGATCCGTTCAAGAATAAGCTTCTCTCCGACGGTCCAAAGACCGACAAGATCGATGCGGCGAAGCTTGTCGAGCTGCTCAAAGGAGGATTGCTTAGAGAGGTCTTCCACGCCGACGATGAGGAGCTGTATAAACTAAGGCGGTTAGTCGCTGCTTACGACGATGTGATAAAACACGGTGTCCGTTCGCAAAATCAAAGGCACTCACTCATCCGTGGACTCGGTTCCGATGCTGATAGATTGGATGATGCTACGGAATTTATCAGCGGATTCCAGGACCGCAACATATCTCTCTACGAAGAGACAAAGGCGGCATACGAGACCCAGTTCGAGAAATGGCGTAGGAAGAACCGTACGCTCAAAGCAATGTCGAGTCTGGATGGTATAGGTCCAATCAGGGCGGCGAAGATCCTTGCCGCTGTGATCGAGCCGAAACGGTTCTCTACGACAGGCAGGTATCTCGCCTATTGCGGTCTGGTCAGAGTCGAGAAGACAAGTGGAAAGAAAAAGTACGGGACGCGCAAACCCCATTACAATAGAACGCTCAAGGGAATATACAACGGTGCAGCGATGACGGTCATCAATGGAGACGGGCCGATAAGGGAATACTACGACTATCTTCTCAAGAAAGGTATCGCCGAGCATAACGCCAGAGTTGCAGTTGCCAGGTATATTGCTCGGCTGTCCTTAGGGATCATGAAGAGCAACGAAAAGTATGAACCGTACAGATGGAGAAAAGGTGTGAAGAAGTAGAAGAGCAAGCAATGGCATGTTGGCTGGTGCAACTTAAGACTGCTACCGTATAAGACGTTCTTTGTCAAAAATGCGAACTTGGAGTTCAGGAGGGAGAGCTCAATAACACGCATGCGACCCCGCAATCTTTGGGATATGCCACTTTGCCGGTTAGCCCCCTCCGGCTTTTGCTCAAAT
>CAWEBD010000136.1:0-9519 GCA_963806435.1 uncultured Bacteroidota bacterium | reverse complement strand
GAGGGAATACCGAAAGTATATGGCGACCCGGCCCTGCTCTACCAGGTATTCCTGAATATCGTCGTTAACGCATTCCAGGCCATGACAAAGGGAGGAACGCTGATGATCCGAACAGGAGCAGATGGGGGTAAAGAGAGCCACAAGAGAGTTGTTATCGAGATTGCGGATACCGGGGAGGGAATACGCCCGGAGAACCTCCAGAAGATCTTCACGCCGTTCTTCACGACGAAGGAGCCCGGAAAAGGGACGGGGCTGGGACTGGCTGTGACGAGAAGAATCGTCGAGGAGCACAGCGGAACAATCGAATTGAAAAGCGAACTGGGGAAAGGGACCACCTTCACGATCCGGTTCGACGCGTTCGAACAAAATAAAAAATAGCGGTAAGCAACATTACCGCTGAAATCCCGCGGATCGCGCCGGTTGACTGGTTTACGCGTTTGTATTTCACGGAGTGCCCCGATAAATTTCAACACACATGGAGAATGAAACCCCTTTTGAGAAGACTCTCAATGACGTCGGGCTATTCCTTAAGCAGCAGGCCGAGCTTTTCGGGGATGATATCTTCCTTCCGAAGGAAGCCGATGTTCAGCTTAAGAGCGTTGAACAGCCGGCGGAGACAACCCTGGATACTCAACCGGAGAAACATGCCGATGACGGAGTCGAATTGAAGCAGAAGCCGAAAACTATAACAGTGGCGGAAGACAGCGGGCTTTTCGAAGGTGCTGTCACGAACGCTGAGTGGAAGATCGATCCTCATTGGCACGAGAGCGAGTCGCTCCAGACGTTGGATTCCCGCATCTCCGGCTGCCAGAGATGCCAGCTTGGCTCGACCAGGAAAAAGTTCGTGTTTGGAGTCGGCAATCCGAAGGCGAAACTGGTTCTCATAGGTGAGGCGCCCGGCGCGGACGAAGACGAAAAAGGCGAACCTTTCGTCGGCCGCGCGGGACAACTCTTGAACAAGATCCTTGCGGCGGTCCAGCTCCGGCGCGAGGACGTATACATATGTAATATCCTCAAATGCAGGCCGCCGAATAACCGCGACCCGCTTCCGCAGGAAGCCGAGTCGTGCGAGCCGTATTTGAAGAAACAGATAGAGATCATCAATCCGAAATTGATACTCTGTCTCGGACGAATCGCGGGTCAGACACTGCTGAAAACAAAAGCTACACTGACTGAACTCAGGCAGAACGTCTACCAATACCAAGGGGTGAAGGTGCTGGTAACTTTCCACCCGGCCGCGCTGCTCAGGAACCCGAACTGGAAGAGGCCCGCCTGGGAAGACGTCCAAAAAATGCGCAAGATGTACGATGAACTGCCGGACTAATTTAGAATTCTCAATTTTCAATTTTGAATTGAGAACTTTCCCGGGAGGCAATTAAGAATTAAGAATTTAAAATTAAGAATTCTAACTGGAATATGGCTACAGAATTTGATCAGAAAAGGTTAAGGGAGTTCGAGCCCGACAACACGCAGAGCGGCAGGATACCGCCGCAGGATGTCGAGGCTGAGAAGGCCGTACTCGGGGCGATGCTTCTCGACAAGCATGCCGTGTCGCCGGCTATCGAACTGCTCCAACCCGACTTCTTCTACTCCACCGCGAACGAGAAGATATTCGGCTCGATGCTGGAACTTTACACCCGCAATGTTGAGATAGACGTCATAACGGTGCGCGAGGAACTGCGGAGGACCGGCCATCTGGAGAATATAGGCGGGTCGGCTTACCTTAACGAGCTCGTCTCCTCGGTGGTATCATCCGCGAACGTGGAAGCCCATGCGCAGATCGTGGCCGAAAAGTACATGCTGCGAAGCCTGATCACCACGATGTCGCAGAACGTGCAGAAGTGTTACGATAATCGCGAGGACGCGTTCGGGCTGATCGACGAAGTCGAGAGGGATATTTTCAGAGTCTCCGAAGCGCGCCTCAAGAAAGCGGTGGTTCCTCTTCAGCAGGCTCTCGTAAAGACAATGGAGGTCCTCGAGCGAATCCACGGATCCAAGGGAGGCGTTACAGGCGTTCCTACCGGGTTCACCGACTTAGACTCTATGACTGGCGGGCTGCAGAGGTCTGACCTCATAATCATAGCCGCCAGGCCGAGCGTCGGGAAAACCGCCTTTGCCCTTTCGATTGCGCGAAACGCGGCTGTCAAATTCGGCGTGCCAACTGCCGTCTACAGCCTCGAAATGTCGCAGCAACAGCTCTTAATACGCCTTTTGGCGGCGGAAGCCCGAGTGGACGCACATGCGTTACGCACAGGCACTCTCCCGGAAGAGAAGTGGGCCTACATATCGACTCGGATCCACAAGCTTGCCCCCGCCCCAATTTTCATAGACGACACTCCCGCTCTGTCCGTACTGGAACTGCGTGCCCGCTCGCGCCGCCTCAAGAGCGAACATGACATCGGGCTGATAATGGTCGATTACCTGCAGCTGATGCAGGGTCCCGCCAGGGCGGAAAGCCGCGAAAGAGAAATCTCCATGATATCCAGGAGCCTGAAGGTATTGGCAAAAGAACTCGACATACCGGTGATCGCGCTTTCTCAGCTTCGGCGTTCGGTCGAAGAACGCAATGACAAACGCCCGATACTTTCTGACCTTCGCGAATCGGGCGCTCTGGAGCAGGACGCAGACGTCGTCATATTCATCCACAGACCGGAATTATACGGTATAGAAAGTTACCCCGACGGCGAATCGACACAAGGCGTCGCCGAAGTCATGATAAGCAAGCAGAGAAACGGCCCCACCGGCGACATAAGGCTTGCTTTCGTGAAGCAATACGCCAGGTTCGAGGATCTCGCGAAGTATCCGACGGGCCCGTCCGGAGCCGCGGCAGAACCCGACGAAAAAGTACCCTTCTAAAAATACCACCCCATATCGTTCCGAGGCATACGGATACGGGCGTAACACGCCAGCGGTAATCATCCACGGTTGTTATTATTCCGACAAATCCCTGAGCTTTTTGAGATTCGTCACGAATATTTTCTTCGACACCTCCCTGATAATCCTCCCCTCCTTGAAACTCCTGAAGGTCCGGGAAAGCGTCTCGCTGGCAATGCCCAGGTGCGCGGCAAGGTCTTTCTTCCGGATGAGCAAGTTGAAATAAGGTTCGGGCATCCGGATAGAGTTGTTGAGCTCGATCTCGTTCAGGAAGTAACGCGCGACCCTCCCCTCGACTGTCGGCGCGAGAATATCAAGCCTGCGATTGAGCTCCATGAGCCTTACGGCGAATCCCTCCGAGACCCTGATTGCAAGCGCGGGATTTCTTCCCATGAGTGCGGCGAAGTCGTCGCGCGGGATGTAAAGAGCCGAAGAATCTTCAATGGCCTGCGCGCAGGAAGAATAGAAATGCGACCCGGAGAAGAGATATGATTCCGCAAAACTCCTGTACGGCTCCAGCGTGCTGAGGACAACCTCCTCGCTGTCTCCCTTCAGCTTGTACACTTTCACGGAACCGCTCAACAGGACGTAAAAACCCGAAAAGGGTTCGCCCTCAAGAAAGATTATCTGGCCTTTCTTGAACTTCCTGGTCCTTGAAATACCCGTAATGAGTTTAAGCTCGTTGGGGGAAAGTTTCGTAAAAAGCGGTACGTCGTGGAGTGTATGCTTTTGTTCCATTGCCTTTCGTCCGTCGGAGGTGTTCTCGAACTCTAACTCTATTCGCCGGGCAAAGATTCCCGGGTCAGCACTCATTTCGAAATAGCTTGCGTTAAAGAATTTATGAGCAAACGAGAGAAATTCAAACCGGAACACACCACAAAAAGCGCGGGGTCACATGGCCGCTGGATAGCTGCCGGGTACTGATAATTCGGTGAAGATCCCTCGTCCGTGTGGATTGCACCCGGCGGAATTGGAAAAGATAGGAACCGCTCGGCCGCAATTTCGGACCGGTATTCGAAGCTTGTGCCGGGTAGTTTTTCTACCTAATCAATGAGCCTGCCGCATTTCCCTCAGGCCAAAACCCGGCACCTTTTCAGGTGTCGATCTTATTGATCCAGATTCTCTTCGCTCACGCTGGTGTGGTAGATTCTCTCGAAGCGTGTTTTCAGATAATCGGCCAGCATCTTCTTGATCTCATCCGCCGAATCCATCTTCAGCAGTTGCCTCGCGAACTTACGAGCGCTCTTGTAGTTGGTCGCGCGGATGATCTTCTTCAGGACAGGAAGCATCGAGCTGACAGCGCTGAATTCATCGAGGCCCATACCGAGAAGCATCACGGTCGCCATCGGGTTCCCTGCCATCTCCCCGCACATTGCGACTTTTATCCCGGCATCGTGACCCGAGTCTATAATTAGCTTGATGGTCCGCAGCACCGCCGGGTGAAACTCTTCAAACATATTGGCGACAAGCTCGTTTGTCCTGTCGACGGCGAGGAGGTACTGTGTCAGATCGTTCGTTCCGATGCTGAGGAAGTCGACATGCTTCGCGATTTCCCTGCTCATCAGGGCCGCGGACGGTATCTCGATCATAACGCCCACTTCGATCTTCTTGTCGTAATTGATTCCTTCGGAGTCGAGTGACTTTTTCGCCTCGGCGAGGAGCTCGTTCGCGCGGGCCACCTCTTCAAAGGTTGCCACCATCGGGTACATGATCTTGCATTTGCCCGAAGAGCTCGCCCGAAGTATTGCCCTGAACTGCTCCCTGAAGAGATCAGGGCGATCCAGCATCATACGAATCCCCCGCCACCCGAGAAACGGATTCTGCTCCGCATGGTCCTGCACGAACACCTTGTCGCCGCCTATGTCGAAGGTCCTGAAGACCACTGCGTTGGGCCGCGCTTCCTCGACCGCTTTGCGGAAGACTTCGGCCTGCTCCATCTCATCGGGTATCGAGTCGGAATCGATTATGAGCGGTTCCGTCCTGAAAAGCCCGATTCCGTCGGCGCCGTGCGGTTTGAGGAGAGGGAGTTCCTCGAGGAGTTCGATGTTCGCTTCAACAGATACTCTTCTGCCGTCCGTGGTCAGCGCGGGTTCGCCAGCCTCAGACATGAGCTCGGTGTCGAGCTGTTCGCACCATTTCTTTCTGTCCCTGAACTTCCTGAGCGTACTCTCGGTGGGATTGATTATAATGACGCCGCGATAGCCGTCGAGTATAAGCTCGACGCCGTCGCTGACGTGCTTGGTGGCCTCCTTCAGTCCAACGACAGCCGGAATCCCGAGCGAGCGGGACAAAATGGACGCATGGGATCGCGCCCCCCCGAAATCGCTGACATAACCGAGCACGGCATTGCGACTGAGGAGAACGGCGTCCGCAGGCGTAAGCTCGCTGGTGACAACTATGGGCGTCCCTTCGAACCTGGATTTCAGCTTCGCCTCCGCAAGGTTCCGCAGAATCCTGTTCTTGCAGTCTTCGATCTCCATCGCTCGCTGCTTAAACATCTCGTTGTTGCTTCGGCGCAGCTGCTCAACCTGCTTCGAGAATTCCGTGGATACGACAAACTCCGCGTTCTTCTTGTTCCTCACTATCTTATGCTTGACCCCGTCAAAGAATACCGGGTCCGACAATATGAGAAGCTGCGCCTCAAATATCCTTGCTTTGTCGTCGCCGATTTTTTCCCTGGCGGTATGGTATATTTTCTCAAGCTCATAAGTCGAGCGCTCGATGGATTTCTGAAGCCTTTCGAGCTCCACCGCCGGGTCCGCGACGGTCTTTTCCTCGACGACGATGCCGTCTTTTTTCAGTACAAGGACTTTTCCGATAGCGATCCCGGGGGACGCGCCCACGCCCCGAAGGACAAGTTCCGCCGGGATACCGGAATGTACTACGGGATCAGAGTTCATCGAACCCTCTGTTGAAAAAATCAACCAACGCAGCCAATGCCGCTTCCTCGTCCTCGCCTTCGAAGAGAAGGAGTATGCTGGCTCCTTCTTCAGCCGCGAGCGTCATGACACCTATGATGCTTTTCCCGTTCACACGATAGCCATCCCTTTCGAGATAAAAATCCGACTTGAACTTCGCCGCGAGCTTGACCAGCGAGGCGGCGGGACGGGTATGGAGCCCGAGACGGTTTTTTACAACTACTTCCTGTTGGACCATGCATCCCTAATATTTTAGAATTCCCACATGGCAGGCAAAATACAAACTGCCGACTGCCATCAAAATGTTCTCTGCACAAGCGAATTTGCAAGCTCGACCAGCGCATTTTTTCCTTCGGACTCCTTCAGTGCTTCGAGACTGGACAAAGCATTCTTAGTGTACTCCGAAACTTCCTCTTTCGCCACGTCGAAAACGCCCCCTTCACGGTAGGTATCCCGAACCGCGACGACATCATGCTCGGTCACGGACGTCTTTCCATAGGCGGCATTGACAACCGCAATTCGTTTTTCATCCAATGACTGTTGAGCCTTCAGAAACATATAGTTCTTCTTCTTTTCCATTATATCGAGACCCCGCGGCTTCCCAAACCTCTCCGCATCACCTTCGAGGTCGAGCATGTCGTCGAGGATCTGAAACGCAATGCCCAGGTTGAGCCCAAACCTGCCGAGCATATCGACTTCCTCGCGGGTACCGTCTCCGAGGAACCCACCGAGCTGACCGGCGGCCATGAGCAGGGCTCCAGTCTTCTTGGCAATCATGTTTATGTAATCAGGCATGCTCGAGCGACCCAGTTTGCTCAGGCTTTCGTCGAGCGCCTGCCCGTCGCAAACCTGCTTAACGCCTTCGTTGAATACTCGAAGGCTGTCGCGGAGGTGGTCCCCGCTGCACTTCTCGAGACAGTCGTAGGCGAGAGCCATCATCTGGTCGCCGACAAGTATTGCCGTGTTGACGCCGCTGGTAATGTGAACCGTCAACTTACCACGCCGGGTATCGGCGTTGTCCATGATGTCATCGTGGACAAGCGTAAAATTGTGAAGTATCTCTATCGCCGCCGCGCCGTGGAGCACGTCGTCGCAGTACTTCCCTACGGCTTCTGCCGCCAGGATCGTGAGAAGCGGCCTGACACGCTTCCCGCCCATCGAAAAGACATACCCTATGCTCTCTCTCAGAGGCGACTCCGCCACCAACAGCAGAGACCTATCAAGCTCATCCTCGATCAGCAGGCGATATTTCTCCGTTAACTCGCTGAATTTACTCAACCGGCAACCTTCACTATTTTCGCCCTCTTAAGTTGACTCACGTTCTTACTTCCTGTCAGGAACATCACGCCTTTCAGCTCCTCGACCCAGTTATCAAATTCCTTAATCAACCCTTCCGTCCCTTCTTTGTCGAGAGCCTTCAGGAAGGGTTGAGCACCCGCGCACAAGTCTGCGCCAAGCGCTATCGACTTCGCGACATCGATGCCGTCCCTGATGCCGCCTGAGGAGATCAGCTTTATCTTCTTACGCGACGGAAGCGCATTCACCTGGCGAAGAGCCTCCGCGGTCGGGATTCCCCAGTTCCAGAATTTCCTGCCGATTCGTCTGTCGTCACTTCTCAATGTCTCGATTGCGGCCCAGCTCGTTCCTCCGGCTCCGGACACATCTATAGCGGAGACTCCCGCTTCGATCAGCCGCCTTGCGGTCCCGGCACCGATCCCGGCCCCGGTCTCCTTGACGATGATCGGAATCTTAAGCACGCGGACGAGCTGCGAAATGCCTTTCAGTACGCCGCGGAAATTCCTGTCGCCCTCAGGCTGTATGAATTCCTGGAGCGCGTTGAGATGGACCGCGAGAGCGTTCGCCTCAACCATGTCGACAATCTTGCGGGCTTCCCTGAAGGCGAGGCCGTCCGCCACCTGCGCGGCGCCTATGTTGCCCATGACGAAGATGTCCTTCGCGACCCGGCGGACAACCTTGAACGACTCGAGATAGTCGCTGTTCAGGAGCGCCTGCCTCTGGCTGCCCACGCCCATCCCTATCTTCCTCTCTCTGCAGAGTTCGGCGATAGCCGAGTTTATGCCGGCGGCTCGCTCGTATCCACCGGTCATCGATGAGACGATAATTGGCGCTGAAAACCGGTGGGAGAAGAATCTGACGGCCGTGTCTATTTCCGGGAAATTTATTTCAGGGAGCGCGTTGTGGACAAACTCGTATTTCTCAAGCCCCGTGGACTTCATATAGTCGATTTTCTCATTAAGAACCAGATCGACGTGGTTTGATTTCCTCTTCGCAGTCTGGTCCATTCCCGCTAAGGCAGTTTCTTGTTTCGTGCTCGGCATGTGTATCAAAAAATAGCCCGAGGAGCGAAAATAAGCAAGGTTGGGGCAAGATCAAGGGAGAGCTTTTCCACGATTTCGCGGTGATGATTTGGGGTTGTTATATCTTTCCGTGGAGGGATTAACGTTCCTGGCGGAGTGAGATGACGGGATTGCCGCAGAGTTCTGACAAATTCATTTGAGCATCACCATCTTCCTTACGGCGCTCCATCTGGCGACGCTGATCCGACAGAAGTAGACACCTGAAGAAACCTGCTCACCGTTCCTGTTTGTTCCGTTCCATGGAAGCTCGTTGTAACCTGCCGGGTAATCACCATCCGCAATCTGCGCCACTTCTCTCCCGACCACATCATAGACAATTAGCCTTACATGTGATGTCTTTGGCAGCTCGAATGCAATCTTTGTTGAAGGATTGAACGGGTTAGGGAAATTATTGTAGAGCTTATAGTCTTTGGGGGCTCCTACAGACACAGTTATGTCCTTGGTCCATACTTGACCGTCGGCACTGCTTATCGTTGCCGTCAATGTCGTGTCTCTTCCCACAGGAGCTTTTCTGTCAACTGAAAAAGTAAATTCGGCATCTCCCGAGTTGTTTGCTGGAATACTCTTGAGAAGTACTGTGTTCGATTTGAAATCCAGCCATGAAGGCAGAGTATTAAATGCCACCGAAACATTCTTCGCTTCGATACCGGAATTGTTCTGAACGCTAAGTGAAATCGTGTTGTCGGTCGATGCAAATGGTATTTGCCAGGTTTGTCCTGAGCTTTGTCGAAGGATTTGGCCTGAAGTATTGTCGGAGGCAACTTTTACTGGCTGAGCAAAGACACTTCCGACAAATAGTATTAAGAAAATGGCTGCGGTTCTCATTTTATAAATTCTCCTCTGATAATCTCCGTTCTCCGCTTTTCAGTTCTTTCCTCTTCCTTCTCCTTCGTGATCTCTTTGATGTCCTTCCGGTAGCTGTTGCAGTAGCAGACTTACATCTTCACTCAGTATCTGATATGCGTACGGTGAAACGAACCTCTCCTGCCCCCTTTCAAATTCCGTAGGTTTCTTCTGATTCTTTTCCTTGTCGTGCTTGATGGTTTCGTTATGGGCATTCTCCAATTCATCTTGAAATTTCTCAAGATCCTTCCGTGCCTCTATGGAATCTTTGTGGGCGAGATCTTTTGAAATATCATCCAATTGGTGGAGGATATCCCTATAGAATCCTTCATTGCCGAGAATCTTTAGCTTGAAACAGTCACTGAAATCTTGGCGGATGATTTGAGGAGTTACAACTTTCCAGAAGGTTGGTGTAATTGTAGAATCGGTTGAGTAATTGAATACATAGATTACAGTTTGGTTCGAGTCTATAACGCCTAGCGTACGGAAACTTGCGCCTTTTCCAG
>CAWEBD010000135.1:0-24741 GCA_963806435.1 uncultured Bacteroidota bacterium | reverse complement strand
CAGGGGCGCATTCGCGTTCAGCTGTTTGTTGCGGACAAGCTCTTCCCAGCCAGTCGTCTGAATGGTCGTGTCAAATTTCAGAGAGACCGGAGCGATCTTGCTGCTCATGTTATAAAGGACGTATTGTTTGTCTCCGAACAAATACATGCCGACGTGTCCCGGCCCGTCCAACTGAACGCCGAGCTCTTTGGCGAAGGACTGGCGAATTGTATTGAGTACTTCAGTTGGAAGCTCGAGCAAATCGTAACTATTGCTTGGCATGTTGAGGACATAAACAGTCCCGTTCAGATAAGGGACTCTCATCAGGACGGAAAAGTCGTAGTCTTCGCGCGAAAGAGTAACGTCGCGGGTCTCCGGCCACGTGGTAGCCTCAACGCCGGGGAACGTGAATACTCTGTCCGCTTTGACCGTGCTCTCGCGGAAGTCCTGGAGCAAACCAAAGGTCGATCCGCTCACCTGGCCGCTGTACGGCAGAAGGCTCAGGACATTCTTGAACTCGGTTCCCTCGGCGGCGAGCTCCTTCCATAACTCGTAGGTTATGAAGATGTCTTTCCCGTCCTTTATTCTTCCGATCAACTCATCGGCAAGGTTAGGATCTTTCAGCGAGTTCAGACAGAAGATCGCATTCTGGCTCTCCTTTGGAAAAGTCGTCACCGGGTCGAGCGGAATTCCGGCCATGCCGAAATAACCGGAGATGTTATATTCGCCGGTTGAGCCGAACGGCAGATAAATAGGCACTCCCCGCGCTTCGCCTTTCAACATGCCGGCAACGCGGTCGAATTGCGGAAGCTGTTTCACAAAATCGGGATAAACGTTGCTCGACGGGTTTGTCGGCCAGAGCTGGCCGGCGCACCACAAGATAATCTCAGGTGTCCGGGCAAAAACCGACTGCCATACCTGCGCGTTGTAATCGGACGATTCGCCTTCCATACCGTAGTTGTCCAGCCACGATCCGACCCACTTCGACGGATCTGCGCTTGACTCCCATCTCTGAAGGACATAGCCGGTGTAGATCGGGATGTGCTGGTGCTGGGTCTCGGGCACACGTGTCTCGATACCGATGGCCATCTTGTCGAACTGCTTCACCTCGTCTTTCACATCGTATCCGTTCTCCGCGAAGCCTTCGTACCAGTTCGGGAACTTGATTATGACCTGGACGTTCGGGTTCACTCCCTTTGCCGGGTCAATGATATACTTTTTCGACTGCTCGAGGAGAAGCTTCGTGCGATACTCCCCCCACGTCATGCTCCCGCGGTCGGCGACGCTCCGCGGGTCGGTGCCATTAGTGAAGAGCCAATCGTCAAGAATAATCCTATCAAAAACCTGGGCGAGCCCCTGCATGCGCTCTTTCAGTTGCGCGAGGTCCTCGGCATTATTATAGACCGATGGGCCTCCGTGAATGGATGTCGGTACCATCGCGCCGTCCGCCTCGATGCCCATGGCGCGGAATCTCGCAACTATTTCCGTGAGCAGCGGGACATCGACTTTTCCTTCTCTTCCGACGCCGTCGATGTAAACCCTGTCCGGTTTCACCGGTCCGAAGTAGTCCATCGTTTTCTTGAACTGGGCGGGATCGGCGAGAAGCCGGTGTACGTCGTACGATGTGAAGAAGATCGAGTACTTGAGGTGCTTCCATCCGTGGGAGTTGTCTTGACTGGTCTGCGCCGAAACAGAAATTGTCCCGAAAAGGAGCACCGTAAGAACTGTCACAGAAGTGAATTTGAAATACCGTGAACAAAATCTTCTCATATCTCCCTCCTAATAGTTGGTTTGTAAGTCGCAGCGATTCATGGCCCTGTGTATCGGTCCGCCGCGACTGAAGACGATATAACCCGACCGTCAGTCTCTTGAGATGCGTCAACTGCCAATTTATCCGCATCAAACGGGAAGTGCAAACAGCGCAGGGTCGCCCGGGTAATGGCGAACACTACGTCGGAAGCGCGGTCGGGGCAAACCGATGTTTGAATTCTCTCACGATATCCACGTCATCACCCTTCCCTTGATTTTCCACTCACCGTTTTCCCTGACGAGAAAGAAAAGCGAGCCGCTTCCTGCGAGCGGTGCGAAAAGCTCGCCGACTTCGACGATCGCCTGGGTTCCGAATTTGTCGTATCCCATCCTTGATATGCCAACCTGCACGGCAGGTCCCGCTGAACTGTCCACGTAATCGCGCGACAGGACAAGATGATATGCCCCATGAATGTAATCCAGTTTGGCCGGGTTCTCATTCGCCGAAATAAAATGCGCGATTGTCTCGTCGAGGAGTCCCGGGAGATTATTTCTTAAATAGGCGGCTTGCGTACTGTCTGAACTCCGAATCGTTGTCACGGTCGAATCGCGCAGGACTATCAGTATGCTCGAAGAATCGAAGTCCTCTTTCAGAACAAGACTGTAAATTTCATAATCATCCCCCTGACCGTGCTCACGCGGTTGAACGCCATTATCACATGACCAAACCGCGACTAGCAGCAGTAATGCCGTCGGAATGAAATGTTTCATATGCTTCCTCGCGTTTTTCCCGTCCTATGCGAAGGGGCCACTTTCAAAACGGATCGCGCGCGCCGGAGTCGCGTTCCCTGTCTGGGCCGGAATCCCGTAATCTGCTTTGCGCAGACTGGACCATGTTGAAAACATCGGTCGCGTTCTGAATCTTCTCGAACACCGGGAGCAAGACCCTTGATGCCGCGGCCCGAGATCTGCCGAGCCCCGACATGACGGGAAGAGGGATCGCGCCGAACGAGATGGTGCCGCGGCGATCCGCAGACAATTCTAGCGAAGCCTGCGGAAGATCCCTCAGGTTCCACGCACTCAGTGTCTTGCCCGTTAACCTGAGGATGCGCTCACCGGTGAGAGCGTACACTGTTTTTCTACGTTGGAGCACGTCGTAGAAAAATCTGCCGAAGATGAGATAGAGCCCCATGACCACGAAGAATCCGCCGAAAAGGAGAAAGAAATACGCCGCTCCTGCCCTGTACACAGTATATTCCCAGAAGCAGGCGAAGCCGCCCCAGGCGAGACTGAACGGAATAAGAAAGACGTCCGGCTTTCTGAAGATAAGTCCGGTCGCAGGTCTGCCGGTCCAGGTCAGACTTTCTGATGGCAACAGATACGGCATGATTGCCCGCTCATTTTCGTATTGCATTCAGCCTCCCAATTGAAATCCTAACGCCCGAACGTTCAATATCGTAACGCTCAGATACCATGACTTTCTGGATCCGGAATATGAAGGCAGCCCGCCTTGCGCAGGTAAATTACTTTCATGAATCCTGTTTTCAAACACCACTCGCTGTGCGACATCTCTCCTGGCTGGGCGTCATCCGGAAATACTCAACGCGATCCAGTAATGTCCAGTACACAGTAGCAAACAGAATAATACTTGACAATACAGGAATAATAACCTAAATTGATGATGGAAAACTCAAAGAATTTGTATGAAAGGAGTCGCGCTATGACGAACGATGCTTTCAGTCTGGCAGACCTCCTGCCGGGTCTGCAGAACAAAGACGAGTTTTTCGACAGGGTTTTACACGAGACAAATCCATGGCGTCGTGTGTGGCGATTGATACTCGCCTTTGTCATCCTGACCTTCGTGTACGGCCTCGTCATGGGATTCTACAGCGGGCCTTTGCAAGCCTTCACCGCGGGAGTGAAGGTGCCGGTTCTCTTTCTCCTTTCCCTTCTGATCTGCTTCCCGGCGTTCTTCATTCTCCAGTTCATACTCGGATCAAAGATGAAGCTGTCGCACATGACTGTCATCGTGCTTTCAGGCTATGTGCTTACCGGCGCGATCATGGTATCGTTCACACCGATCGTGGTACTCTTCGTACTGACCGGAGGCAACTACTATTTCCTCCAGCTGTTGCACATCGCGATCTTCGCAGTCGCGGGAATATTCGGGATGAAGATGATACTCGACGCGCTGAAGTATTCGTGCGAGGAGAAGAACGTCTATCCGAAAACCGGCGTTGTAGTATTCAGGTTCTGGGTGGTGATACTGGCGTTCGTCGGAATTCAGCTTGCCTGGAACCTTCAGCCGTTCCTTGCCGAAAAGACGGAGGCGTACGCCATGTTCAAGAAGTACAAGGGAAATTTCTATACTGCCGTGATATATTCGATCCAACAACTTTCGAGTTCTCCTCCAGACGCGGGCGAACGCTCCGCGCCCGACATCCACCCGAAACTCTTCCCCGACACGACAGGCATGGTGAAGTGATATGCCGGACGAAGAGATAATGACGCTGGAAGAAGTCGCGGCCTATCTTAAGGTGAAGCCGCAGACGATTTACACTTGGGCGCAGGAGAAGAGGATACCGGCGGCGAAGCTCGGGAAGGAGTGGCGGTTTAAGAGGTCGATCATAGACGCGTGGTTCAACCAGCACATCGACGAGAAGTTCGACCAGATAGTGAAGAAGACCGAGGGAAACGGGAAGCCGGAGAATTAGAGATCGCAGACTCAGCGCGACCACGCATCATGATCTATTGTCCACTTCGCAGGATTGTTGCAGATATACCGACGAATGGCATAAAGCGCTTCATAGTTTCTAATAATATGCTCATAGTAATTGCGTTGCCATCTGAAGTCGAACATTCCAGACTCTCGACAGAGTCTCGTCACTGCTGCTTTGTACGACCTTAGAATCGAACTTATCGACTTTGGAATTACGTGCTGGAATCGATTTTGTCGCTCGAATTGAGTTTCGAGTTGCTTCAGTCGGGGTTGAATATATTCAACCCCGACTGAAGTTTCATCATCATCTTTAGATTTCAGAATAATAATGCCATGCATGTGATTTGGCATGATAATGAATTCATCTAATACAGCATTCTTGAAGTGCTCCGGAATCTCCTCCCAGCATCGAGACGCGATCTCGCCTTCGCGAGACAGAAACACTCTGCCGTCCACAACCCTTCCGAATTTCCACTCCCAATCCTGAACACACATTGTCACGAAATATGCCCCCGGGCGGGAGTAGTCGTACCCTTTTAGCCGGATAGACCTCCGGTGATGCTTCTTCGGATCGTAGCCTGACATAGTTTCCCTGACCACACAAAATTATTCGTCAGCACACACGAATTCAAGCGTGGATATCCTCACTCTAATCTGGAGGAATAAGAAATATGCCTTTATGGAAGCTGCTTCCGGCCCGGTTCGACCAGATAGTGAAGAAAACCGAGAACAACGGGAATACCGGCGGTCCCGCCTAATGGATAGAACGCGGATAAAACGGATTGAAACGGACTTTCACGGATCGTGTTCTATTACGATCAAAACTCATCCGTGGGAATCCGTAACCTCCGTGTGATCCGCGTGCCGTCTTTTAAGGAGATCACGGCTAACTTGCCGTTCCGTCCGACAGCGCAAACTCCACCGCCGCCATCGCGTGAAGCTCCGTCGTGTCGAAGACGGGAATCGCGCAGTCGGACTGCTTGATGAGGAGCGGGATCTCCGTGCAGCCGAGGATAACACCCTCCGCGCCGCGTTTGACAAGGCTGTCAATTATTTCCAGATACCTCTTCCTCGTCTCGTCCTTCAGTATCGCCTTCTCAAGCTCCGTCATGATGGTCCTGTGTATGTACTCGCGCTCGCTCTCTTCAGGAACCAGCGTCGCGATTCCGAATTTCGCCAGCCGCTCTTTGTAGAAAGGCTGTTCCATCGTGAACTTCGTCCCGAGGAGACCGACGGTCTTCATGTTCTTTTTCAATATGGCTTTCGCAGTCACTTCGGCAATATGGATAAGCGGGATACCGATTTCCTTCTGAACGAGATCGGCGGCCATATGCGGCGTGTTCGCGCAGAGGAGGAGGCAATCTGCGCCCGCAGTCTCGAGCCGCTTCGCTACGCCAGTCAGGTAATCCGCGAATTCATGGAGCCCGGCCTGGTCGGTCGCGGGCCTGAACTCCTGTTGGTTCACGGAATACAGAAGCATCTTCGCCGAACTCAGCCCGCCCAACCGTTCGTTGATTTGCTGGTTTATAATCCTGTAATACTCGACGGTTGAAACCCAGCCGGTGCCACCGATTAGTCCTAATGTCTTCATCTTTCCCTCATCGCATGAGTGCAGTAATCTGATTAACTGAAATTATCGGCGTATTCTTTGAAGTGCAACCTCCCCACCCGACCCCTTTCCTTGAATCTCATTCACCCTCTTTTTAGCTTATACCTCGATAGTCGTAACACGGAAATCGTGCTTCCGTAAGATGAACTGTCATTCTTAGGTTTCAGGGCGGCTGATCAGTCATTGTCAGGTGGCTTAAGTCCCAATATTCACAACGCGTTATATAGTTGTCTCAAATTCAGGGCATGCGAAATATGAGATTACATTACTTCACCCCGGTCGCGGCGGCGGTCCTTGTCGTACTTCTGCTTTCAGTGCCGGCATCGGCACAGGATACATTACGTCTGTCTCTCGACAAGGCGATATCCGTCGCACTCGTTCAGAACCGCGACGTTCTAATCGCCGATCAGGACAGGTATAAAGCCGACGCGCAGATCGCGGAGGCGCGGTCGGGTGCTTTCCCGCAATTATCCTTTTCCGGACAATACATGCGGAACATACAGCTCCCGGTACTCTTCCTTCCGGCAAACACCGCGTTCAACCCGACCCCAAATGTTCAGACCTTCCCTATCGGCTCGAACAATTCCTACCAGTGGGGCGGGCAGATTACTCAGGCTCTCTACAGCAGGCAGGTCGGGGTCGCGCTCGATATCGCAAATACCTACAAAGATTTCTCGGAGGCCGGGCTGGACGCGACGAGGTCTGGCGTCGTGCTGCAGGTCAAGAAGGCGTTTTACGGAGTGCTCCTGGTACAGAAGCTCGTCGAGGCTAACCGCCAGGGGCTCGAGGTGGTGAAGGCCAACCTTCAGAACGTGCAGGCACTTTACAAACACGGAAGCGCCGCGGAATTCGATCTCCTTCGCGCGGAAGTGCAGGTCGCGAACACCGAACCGGCTGTTATCTCCGCTGAGAACAACCTCGCTCTCGCGAAGAACGGATTGAAGACTCTTCTCGCGATTCCGCTCGACAAGGAGATTGAAGTGGAGGGCGATTTCACTTTCTCGGAAGTGCCGCAGTCGATACTCGACGCGGGTTCGCGCGACGCCTTGACGACAAACCCCGGACTGCAGCAGTTGGCATTCCAGGAATCTATGCTCGACAAAAACGTAAGCGTCGAGCAGTCGGGTTACTTCCCTTCCGTATACGCTTTCGGCGCGTACCAGTGGCAGACACAGGACAACACGTTTCAGTTCAGCAATTACTACTGGGCGAAAATGCTGAACGTCGGCGTGAGTCTTTCGTGGACGCTCTTCGACGGCTTGCGAACCAACGCTCGGGTCGAACAGGCTGAGGTGGACCTTAAAAAGACCCGCCTGACGAGACTGAAGGCTGAAGAGGGGTTGACGATACAGATCCAGTCGGCGAGGCTGAAGATGAACGAAGCCAAGCAGCGTGTGCAGGGGCAGGAGAAGAATATCGAGCAGGCGAAGAAGGCAGTCGCAATTGCCGAGACCAGGTTCAAGAGCGGTGTCGGCACGCAGCTCGAACTTCTCGACGCGCAGGTGGCAATGACTCTCGCCCAGACAAACTACGCCCAGGCTATATATGACTACCTGGTCGCGAAAGCCGACTGGGAGTACGCCATCGGGAGAGAGAAATGAATCCAAGAACCCGTGAGCGGCTTTGCATTGAGCTCCCTCTTCTCCTAGGAGAGGGTTAGGGTGAGGTCGCTGTGAAAGGCAAGAGTTTTCGTCGGATTCGTAGACCCCATCCTAACCTTCCCCTAAGAGGGGAAGGAACGCGTACGAGGTCTGGTTTGGGAGGTTTGATGACGTGAATCGACACCTGCCAGAGTATAATAAGAACTTGATACCGACTGCCAAGATGCTTCGGAGAAAGATGACGCTCGCAGAGCGCAAGTTGTGGTCACACATCAGAGGAAATAAGCTGGGCGTGAAGTTCAGACGCCAGGTCCCTTTCGGATCCTACATCACAGATTTCTATTGTCACAAAGCGCAAATCGCGGTGGAACTTGATGGTGACCAGCATTCCACACCGGTCGGACTCGCAGCAGATCGCAAACGCGACATCTATTTCGTTTCAATCGGAATAATGGTGGTCAGGTATAGGAACATCGACATAATTCATAATACCGATGGCGTGGTTGGTGATATTGTTCGAATCCTCAACGAACGCCGGGACATAAAACCGAATCCGGACTTTCAAAACGAGTCGGATGTGCCGTGATGATCAAATATAAATATTAGAAAGCATTCAGAAATTAGGTTGCATACAGGAGGTTGAACTTGACGAAGAGAGTTTATCCAATGAAAATCATTCTGATGACAACACTCGTCGGTACTTTGCTGGCAGGCTGCGGTAAATCGCCGAACGCCGAGAAGCAGGAAGGCCGGCTTTCATATGCGACGGTTCCGGTCGAGATCGCGGTCGTGCACAGACAGAACCTGTCAGTAACCAAGCAGTTTTCAGGGACACTCGAAGGCGAGGAACAGGCAAACGTAGTTGCCAAGATTTCCGAACGGATCACGGCGATAAACGTTCATGTCGGCGATCCCGTGAAAGCCGGACAGGTCCTTGTCGCTCTCGACAGGAGCGGCGCGACTTCGCAATACTACCAGGCTCAGGCGGGTTTCAATAACGCTCAAAAAACGTACGAGCGGATGAAGGCGCTGTACAACGAAGGCGCAATCTCGCAGCAAACGCTCGACGGCGCGCAGACGGCGAATGATGTGGCGAAGGCGAATTTCGATGCAGCCAGGAGCTCGGTCGAACTGACAACCCCCATTCCCGGCGTCGTCACCGCTGTCAATGTCAGCGTCGGAGATTTGACAATGCCGGGCTCGGTCCTGATCACCGTTGCCAAGATCGGGAAAATGAAGGTCGACTTCGATGTAAACGAGACCGACCTCGGAAGTCTTTCCGTCGGCCATAAGGTCGAGGTATACTCCGAAGCGCGCCCGGACGTCAGGATTACCGGCGAAATAGTTCAGCTCTCCAAATCAGCGGACATCCGCTCCCGCACGTTCCAGATGAAAGCGCTTTTCGACAACACACCCGACAACTGGTTCAGGCCGGGAATGTTCTGCCGCGTTAATGTCCCCATTGCATCACCGGCCAAGACGCTCGTTGTGCCGGCGGCGGCGATTCAGAGCGACGGGGTCACAAGCCGGGTGTTCATTGTCCGCAACGGGCGGTCGTTCCAGCGTGCTGTCACAACCGGGCTGACCGACGGCAAAATGTTCGAGATACTTGACGGGCTCGAAGAGCGAGATACGGTGATCACCACCGGCGCGACCAGCGCCCGAGACAGCGGCTACGTCAGCATAGCAAACAAATGAGGAATGGAACACGGATTACACAGAGTAAACGGATTTCCACGGATAAAGAAGAACGAACTATCTCAATCCCTGAAGGTCCGTCCTATCCGTGTCATCGGTGTTCTACTCACAAGCTCTGCGTTTGAATAAGGAAGAAGCGAAATGAAACTTGCCGATACATCGATAGAACGACCCGTCTTCGCGACGATGATGATACTGGCCCTCGTCGTGCTGGGGTTGTTTTCGTTCATGAAACTGAACATCGACCAGTTCCCCGACATCGATTTCCCATACGTCACGGTCACCAGCGTTCTTCCGGGGGCGGGTCCGGAACAGATGGAAACCGACGTCACGAAGAAGATTGAGGACGCCGTCAACACAATCGGCGGCATCGATCATATCACGTCGATTTCCCGCGAAGGGGTGTCGTTTGTAATCGTCCAATTCAAGCTTGAGATCGACGGCAGGCAGGCGGCGCAGGAGGTGCGCGAAAAGATCGCGGCGGTGCGTGCGGATCTGCCGACAGATCTCGAAGACCCGGTCGTCCAGCGGATCGATCCCGCAAGCATGCCGATGTTCACGCTGACGGTTTCGGGACCGAGATCGGACAAAGAGATAACGACATTCACAAAGAATGTCATCAGGAAGAGACTTGAGAACGTCCCTGGTGTCGGACGAGTCGATCTGGTCGGCGGCGCCGAAAGGGAAATCCAGATCGCGGTCGATGCCACGAGGCTCGAAGCATACAACCTTTCAATCAACGACGTCATACAGGCGGTCGCCTCCTCAAACGTCGAAGTCCCGGCAGGCAATCTGACGCAGGGGCCGCGCCAGCTTCTACTGCGCACGATGGGCAAGTACACGAACGTCAACGATTTCAACAGAGTCATCGTGGCAACCCCGGGCGGGAAACCCGTATACCTTTCCGATGTCGCGCAGGTAGTCGACGGAGTGAAGGAACAGACGAGTCTGACGCGGGTAAACGGCAAGGGTGCCGTGGGCCTCAGCATACTGAAACAGTCAGGGAGCAACACGGTACGGGTCGCACAGGCGATCCAGAGTCAGCTCGCAACGCTTCAAAAAGAAATTCCACCGGACCTGAAGATCACCGTCGCCCAGGACAACAGCACGTTCATCGTCGAAGAAGTGAACGATGTCCTGTTCGATATTTTCTACGGGGGCCTGCTGGCGATCATAGTCGTGTTCCTCTTCCTCGCGAACATGCGCTCGACGATCATAAGCGCGATAGCTCTCCCGACTTCCATCATCGCAAGTTTCATCATAATGTACGCGCTCAATTTCACGCTGAACATGATCACTCTCCTTGCGCTGTCGCTGGCGGTCGGTTTGCTCATCGACGACGCGATTGTGGTGATTGAAAACATTTTCAGGCACATGCAGCAGGGTGAGACACCGATTGAGGCGGCAAAGGCTGCGACGGCCGAGATCGGGCTCGCGGTCATGGCAACGACGTTCACCATCGTCGCGGTGTTCGTGCCGATAGCGTTCACCCCCGGTATCGTCGGGAGATTCTTCTACCAGTTCGGCTTAACCGTTTCGGTGGCAGTGCTGGTGTCGCTGTTCGTCGCGTTCACTCTCACGCCGATGCTCTCGTCACGCTGGCTCACCGAGGCGGACGAGAAACTCGAGAATAACGGTTCACTCCTCCGCAGGGGGCTGTACTATTTCAACCATTTCTTCCAGATCCTGAGCCAGAGATACCGCAAGGCAATCGCGTGGTCGCTGCACCACAGAAAGACCGTCGTGTTCGGTTCGATTGCAATCTTCATTTCAAGTTTCTTCCTGATCGGACTGCTCGGCACGTCGTTCTTCCCCGACACTGACGAAAGCGAGTTCAACATAGGGATCAACGCCTCGCCGGGAAGCTCACTCGAACGGACGGCTGCCATAGGTTCCTACGTCGAGTCCATTCTCGAGAAACAACCCGAAGTCACGACGACACTTCTGACCATCGGCTCCGGAAACGACCCGGTCACGAAGGGGAATATCCTTGTGAAGCTTGTAAAGAAGAACGAGCGGAAACGGAGCATCTGGCAGATCATGGACAACCTGCGGGCGGAACTCATAAACACACCCGGAGCCAACATCTCGTACAGCACGCAGGGCGGGCCTGGCGGAAACCAGAAACCGCTCATAATGAGCGTCCGCGGGGATAACATGGCGACACTAAAGTCGATCGCCGACAGGGTTGAAAACATCGTGCGCGCGACGCGAGGAGCGGTCGACATCGAAAACAGCCTTGAGACATCGAAGCCGGAAGTCCGCATCCGCATCGACCGCGACAAGGCATCCGACCTCGGCGTCAATGTCGCCCAGATTGCCACGACTGCCAGGGCGCTCGTCGACGGATATGTCGCCACAAAATACCAGGAAGGGGACGAACAGTACGACGTGCGCGTCAGGCTGAGAAAACAGGACAGGACATCGCTCGAAAACGTCAACAACCTGACCGTGAAGAGCAACAAGAGTATGGGAAACGGCGAAGACTTACTGGTGCCGGTGAGCTACGTCGCCGACATACGACAGAGTTCCGGCCCCTCGCAGATAAACAGGTTCGACCGCCAGCGCGAGATACGCATCGACGCGAACCTTTCCGGCAGACTCCTGGGCGAAGTCCTGGGAGACATACAGAGTAAAACAAACCGGTTGGTCCTCCCTGCCGGCTACAATGTAGGCGTCGTCGGGCAGGGGCAGATGCAAGCGGAGTCGTTCCTCAACATACTCCTCTCGCTCGCGCTTGCCGTTATATTCGTGTACATCGTGCTCGCCGCACAGTTCGAGAGCTTCACATACCCCTTCGCCATCATGCTTGCGCTCCCCATGTCGCTCATCGGAGCGGTCCTCGGGCTGCTGGTATTCGGCAGCGCCGTATCGATGATGTCGATGATCGGGATAATAATGCTCATGGGGTTGGTCACGAAAAACGGGATACTCCTCGTCGATTACGCCAACGTGTTGCGCGACCGCGGGCAGGAGCGGACAGACGCGTTGATAAACGCGGGCGCTACCAGGCTACGGCCGATTCTCATGACCACATTCGCGATGATATTCGGAATGATGCCGGTCGCCTTCGCGGTCAGTGAGGGAAGCGAGTTCCGCGCGCCGATGGGACAAGCTGTCATCGGCGGGCTTATAACGTCGACACTGCTGACCCTTTTTGTCGTACCCGTGGTATACTCGATCCTCGACGACCTGTCATTCCGCAGAGCATTCGCCTTCGTCGGCCGAATCCGGGGAAACAAAGGGCAGTAACCGCAAAGTGCGCAAATGAGTTTGGATAACGGTAAGACGGAGAATCAGCTGTCGAGAGAGATTATCGGAGCCGCGCTAGAGGTTCATAAAGCACTTGGCCCGGGTCTCCTGGAATCAGCTTACGAAACCTCCCTTGCGCGTGAACTTGAGTTGCGACGAATTGAGTTCAAGAGGCAACTTGGGCTTCCGTTGATCTATAAAGATGCCGCTTGCGATGTGGGATACAGACTGGATTTTCTAGTCGAAGGCAAGGTAAAAATTGAAATCAAATCTGTGGAGGCCCTGACGGACGTCCACGTTGCTCAGGTTTTGACTTACCTGAAGCTGACTGGCTGTAAGCTCGGCTTGCTCATCAACTTCAATGTAAAGAGACTCAAAGATGGAATACGACGACTGGTAAATCGGTTGGACGAATGAGATGCTCTTTCTCCCTTTGCGCCCTCTGCGATTCACTTTTCCAATATCCACTTTGCGATCTCTGCGGTTAAATCTCTTGAGAGGAGCGGTCTCTTGAAAATTGCGTTCTTAGTTTGCAACGATGTCATTTCGCCGCGCGTGATGAAGCTTCTCGACGAGGCGAAGATCGATTACTATACCCGCTGGGAACATGTGAAAGGAAAGGGCCACGGCACCGACCCGCACCTCGACACGCGCAGCTTCCCGGGTACGAACGCCGTCTTCATGATCGCGTTCGAACATGAAACGACCCTCGAAGGTCTCGTCGAGGAAATCAACATTGCCAACAAAGAAATCCCGCGGCCGGACGACCATATCAGGCTGTTCCAGGTGCCGCTCGAAAGGATTGTCTGAACCGCACCACTTTAGCAACATATAATGGAGGATCTATGACCAAGCACTATTCGCATCTATTTGCGATTTTGACCATCGCAATTTCTATCCCTTTTCTGACCAGTGCCGCCCCCAGGAACTTACAACCCGGGAATCAAGACACTACCACCCAGCATTTTTCAAGCACGAACCCCTTCGCCCGCGCGAGCACTCTTCTTTACCAGGCTCCACCATTTGATAAGATTCACGACTCCGATTACATGCCGGCAATGGAGGAAGGGATGCGCCAGCAGCTTGCGGAGATCGGCGAGATCGCCTCGAATCCGGAGCCGGCAACCTTCGAGAACACCATCGTCGCAATGGAGCGGTCCGGCGAGCTCCTGACTCGCGTTGCCAGCGTCTTCTTCTCGATCACTAGCGCGAACACGAACGACGAGCTCCAGAAGGTACTTTCCAATGAAGCCCCGAAACTCGCTGCACATTCCGACGCTATTACCCTGAATGAAAAACTCTTCAAGCGAGTCAAGCACATCTATGACAACCGTGCCGACCTCGGTCTCAACTCCGAGCAGAAATATCTTGTCGAGCGTTATTACATGGATTTCGTCCGGTCAGGCGCGCTCCTGACGGAACCCGACAAGGAACGGCTTCGCGCCATCAACCAGGAGACCGCGAAGCTCGAGACCGATTTTCAAATCAGACTCCTCGCGGCGACGAAAGCAGGCGCTCTCGTCATCGATGAGAAGAGTGAGCTCGATGGCCTGAGCGAGGGCGAGATCGCCGCGGCCGCAGAGGCGGCACATAACCGCGGTCTAGATGGTAAATGGGTCCTGCCGCTTCAGAACACAACTCAGCAGCCGGCACAGGTCTCGCTGAACGACAGATCGGTGCGCGAGCGGCTCTTCCAAAACTCCACGCTGCGGACGGAACGCGGCGACGGCAGCGACACGCGACAAATCATTACCCGCCTGATGGAGCTTCGCGCGGAGAAGGCAAAACTTCTCGGCTTCCCCGACTTTGCCGACTACATCCTCGAGAACCGGATGGCAAAGACGCCGGCCGCCGCGATCAAACTCCTGACCGACATCGCCCCCGTGGCAATGTCCAAGGCGAAAGGCGAGGCCGCAAAAATACAGGCCCTCGTCGACAATCAGAACGGCGGATTCAAGATACAGCCGTGGGATTGGCAGCACTACGCGGAAAAAGTCCGCACGGCGGAGTACGACCTCGACGAATCGCAGATAAAGCCCTACTTCGAACTTAACCGCGTCCTTGAGGACGGACTCTTCTACGCCGCGAACAAGCTCTATGGCCTGACGTTCAAGGAGCGGACGGATATCCCCGTCTATCACCCGGATGTCCGTGTGTTCGAGGTGTTCGACGCGGACGGGAAATCGATGGCTCTCTGGTATTGCGATTACTTCAAGCGCGACAACAAGGACGGCGGGGCGTGGTCAGGCGGGTTCGTAGACGCGGCCGGCTTGCTTCATACCAGCCCAGTCGTATATAACGTCTGCAACTTCACAAAACCGGCTCCAGGCCAGCCGGCCCTTTTGACATATGACGACGTGACGACGATGTTCCACGAGTTCGGCCACGCGCTTCACGCCCTCCTCGTCAGAGCCGAGTACCCGCGGCTCGGTGCCAACGTGCCGAGAGACTTCGTAGAGGTCCCGTCTCAGTTCAACGAGCACTGGGCACTCTACCCGGAGGTGCTCGCGAATTACGCGAAACATTATAAGACGGGAGAGCCGATGCCCGCGGCGCTCGTCGAGAAGATCAGGAAGGCAAAGACGTTCAACCAGGGCTTCGAGACGCTCGAGTACGTCGAAGCTTCCCTCCTCGATATCGCATGGCACACTCTGCCGGCAGGCTCGCAGGTGACGAACGTAGACTCGTTCGAGACGGCAGCACTTGAAAAGTACAACGTTTACATGCCGCTGGTGCCGCCGCGATACAGGTCAACATACTTCGCTCATATCTGGCAGGGTGGTTATTCAGCGGGATACTACTCTTACATGTGGAGCGAAGTTATCGAGGATGATGCCTTCCAATGGTTCACCGAAAACGGCGGACTCACGCGAGCCAACGGTCAGCGATTCAGAGATATGATCCTATCGAAGGCAGGATCGGAAGACTCCGGCGCGCTTTACCGCGCATTCCGCGGGCGCGATCCCGACGTGAAAGCATTGCTGGAAGACCGCGGCCTGACGGAGCAATGATCGGCAGAAGAACTTAGACGATCCGGAACACGGATCGCACGGACTTGACGGATTCTCGAAGATGTTGAATATGATATTTAATCCGTGAACATCCGTCTCTTCTGTGTCATCCGTGTTCTGATTTACGCGGGGTACCTACCAACCCATCCGCTTTCTGAGCGACGTTATGTGCGCCACGTGGTGGCCGCCGTGCCAGGAGTATAACTGCAGCACGCTTTCGAGCGCCTGCACACCGTTTTCAGGATGGTTGTAAGCCCTCCTGAAATCTTCCGGCTTCATCGCCTTGAGAAGCGCGACCCATCGTTTGTGCAGTCCCTCCAAAAGCGTCAGCGAACTCTCGACGTCCGCGGTTTTCGAGTCGGGAAGTTCGGCCCACAGCGGCTGGGAGTATGGCTTGATGGTCGGCTGTTCTTCCGTCAACGCAAGCCTGAACCGGATGTAAGCGTTCATGTGGCTGTCTGGAATGTGGTGCGCGACCTGGCGGACCGTCCATCCTCCGGGGCGATAGGGTGTGTCGAGCTGTTCCCGCGAAAGGCCTTTAACCGCCTCTCGGAGTGCAGCCGGCACCGCCTCGATCTGTTGTATGCATTCAATGCGCTTCTTGTCTGTAAGCGTGGCTTCGGGTTTGAATTGTCCTATGGGATATCTCAGATCTTCCATCTCTCTCCTCTTTTTTCTCGTTTGTGTCGCGGGTAAGGCGCGCGCCGCTCACTCGCCGATCGCCCTCTCCAACTCACGGAACAATGCTTCGACTTTCAGGCGATCCAGGTTCCCGTTGGTTCTTACACCTGTGCACACATCAACCGCATAAGGATGAACGGTCTCGACGGCTTCACCGACATTCCCGGGTGTAATCCCGCCGGCAAGGAAAACCGGAACATCTACCGCTCCGACAATTTCTTTGCTGATCTTCCAATTGTGGGTCTTCCCCGTCCCGCCGAGTGTTTTCACGTCTCCGTTCGGGCTCCCGGAATCGAGAAGCAACGCATCTACGAATCCGGACAACCGACGCGCCCGCGCAATTGCAGATTCATCCTCGATGTGAATCACCTGCACCAGCTTCATCCACGGGAGTTCTGCGCGTATCTTCCGGTATTCCCGCTCGTCGACGTAGTCGACTATTTGAACAGAGTTCGTCTTCGCCCGCCTGCAGTGAGCCACGATACCGTCCGCGGTTGTTTCACTTGTCAGGAGGAACGTGCCTATGGGGGGTGGAACGAGGGATGCTATTTCCGTTATGGCATCATCGCTAATCACGCCGGGTCCGCTGGGCATCTTGCCGACCAACCCGATCGCGTCCGCTCCGAGTGAAACTGCAATCCGCGCTTCATCCGGACTTTTAATGCAGCAAATCTTGACACGCGTCCTCGGCATTTAAACACTCTTCCCTACCCGGGACGGACTCCCGGGCATCTTCTGCTTATAAGCCCCTTCTCATGGACCTGTTCCCCATCGCGGGCCTGGTCGGCTTAACCTTCTTCTTAGCGGCCGGTTTAACCAGGAGCTCTTCCGTCGGTTTCCTGTTCAGCAAGTACTGCTGACCTATGGACAGAAGGTTGAACACGAAATAGTAGAGGTTCAAGCCTGCGGGGAAGTTGTTGAACAAAACCCAGAACATCACCGGCATGAACCATACCATGAATTGCTGGCGCGGATCCTTGATGGTCATTTTCTGCTGGACGAACATCGTTATCGCCATGAGCAGGGCTAATCCGCTCACCTGGTTCATTCCGACCAGCGGTACGGTGAACGGCAGCCTCAGTATGGTATCGGGGATCGAAAGGTCCTTGATCCACCAGATGAAGTCAGACTGTCTCAGCGCGATGTTGCTCCTGAAGATAGCCCAAAGCGCGTACAGGATCGGGAGCTGCAGGAACATCGGGAGGCATCCGCCCATCGGATTGATCTTGTATTCCTTGTACAAGTTCATGATCGCCTGGTTCATCTTCTGCTGATCTTCCTTGTACTTCTCCTTGATCTCCTCCATCATCGGCTGGAGAGCCTGCATCTTCCGCATCGATTTCATGCTCGAAATAGTCAGCGGGTTGAGGAGGAGTTTCAGGATGATCGAGAACAGGATGATCACGAGACCATAATTCGGAATGAACGAATGGATGAACTCGAATGCCGGAAGCATCACGTATTCCGCTATCGGCCGGATGACCCATTTCCACCCGAGACCGACCATTTCCTCGAGCCCCATGTGATAGGACTTCAGGAGATTATAGTCGAGCGGGCCCACATAGACCATGAACGAGTCGACCTGTGTGGGCTGTCCCTCGAACCGCATTTCGAGCGCGGTGTAATATTGCCTCTCCAGGCCGTTGTTCGGAAGGTGCTCCTCGGTGCCGCGGAGATAGGCTCCGTCGGCCGGTTTACCTTTCGGGGCGATCACCTCGGTGAAATACTTCGTGGTCTGCGCCACCCAGTTTGTGTTTCCGCCGATCTCCTGCTTGACCGGCTCCCCGGGTTTCGACGCTTCAAGAGTGACCGCTTCCCCGCCGCTGTACGCGTACCCGGTGGAGAAGCTCGATTCGTCGACGCTGTTCTCCTCGGTGTAGTTCAGTCCGTGCTCCCAGGTCACCTGGTACTCATAATTGGCGATATACCTGTCCATGTGTTTCAAAACGACCTGCGAGCCGAAGTCATACGCGCCACCTTTGAACGTGAACTCGCGGATGATCCTGGAGGAGTCGCGGATGTTCAGCGTGAACGAAAGACTGTAAGCTTCCCCGTTCTTCAGCTTGACCACCTCGCCGTTCGATATCGGAGCGGTAAAGAAAAGGTCCTTAGTGTCTATCAGCTTCCCGTCCATGGTCTGGAACAGAAGGCTGTAGTCACCCTTGTGCTTGTAGTTGACGAGTTCGACCGGCGCCCCCCTCCACGTCTTGTACTTCGTAAGCGTCCAGTCTCTAATCATTCCGCCTTCGGTTGTGAGCACCGCGGTATAGAGACTTGTCTCGATAGTGATGGTCTTAGCGGTACCCTGACTGAGAGGGCCGAACGTTTTCCCATACAGCCTCAGCGCCGATGTGTCTCCGGCCACGGCGGCGGGCTCCGTCATCTTCACTATTCCTCTGGGAACCGGAATCCTCTCGCCGCTTCCGACGGCGGTGCTGTCGACCGACTGCCCGGTCGTCGTCTTGGGATGCGGAGGCTGAACCGGCGCCTTGGGTGTATTGAAATACATCCAGACGAACAGGACGAGCGTGATAAGTATAATCCCTATTGTTTCTTTTTTCCCCATCTATTTCCTCTCAACGAGTTGAGTTGTCAACTGCTTCTCCGAAAGGGATGGTCTTCCCGAACGGGGTCATATCCGCCCGCGCTGAACGGGTTACACCGCAAGACTCTCCAGGTGCTGAGTATCAACCCCTTGAAGAACCCGTGCGTGTGAAATGCTTCCATCGAGTATGTCGAACAACTCGGATAGAACCTGCACGATGGCGGAAAAAGTGGTGAAACGAATTTCTTATACAGTCTTATCAGTACGACCGCAGCCTCAGCCGGCAAGGTCGCTGCTGACTCTACGCAAAAATTGCTCGAAATCTTCTTCAATATCTTTCAGGGATATGGTTGTCGCGGGGCTTCCATGAATGCAGCTGATGACTATACTTGACCCTCTGCCGGTCGCCGCGATCGCGGAAGTCGTTCTTTCTCTGTTCAGCCTGTAGACTTCCCTCATCAGCCGTTTCAGCCGGTTGCGATCTACGGCTCGTCTTACTTTCTTCGAAACGGTAAACGCGACTTTTATTTTTCTTTCCGCCGCCGGCGGATGTAATGTGAAGAATACGGAAATGTGTTTTCCGATGTACCGCTTCCCTTTCAGGAATACGTCGCCGATCTCCCTCGAAGATTTGATAATATCAGACCTGGGAAGAGTGAAGCGATCGAAGTGATCCCTTCGGGACAAGCGGCGCTCAAGTCCTACTTCTCGTCGCTGACAGTGAGACGCCAGCGGCCCTTCGCACGCCTCCGCGCCAAAACTTTTCTACCTGTCTTACTTTTCATCTTCGAGCGGAAGCCGTGGGTTCTGCGCTTTCTCGTATTGTGAGGCTGAAATGTCCTCTTCATCAAAAACTCCTCTAGATTTGTATTTTGCCCGACAAGTTAGCGCCAGGACGAACAAAATTCAAGGTTGTACGAGTCGATTGGATGACGAAATCTGCTACTGGACCCCGGTTTGGGCTAACCCTCGATTATTCCACAAATTAGGCGATGTTTTCCACAAAATTGTTCAACTTTTCCACATCTTGTCGCCAACCGACCGAAACAAGCGAAATAAGCTATCCTTTCTTTGAACTTTAAGTTTTCCACAGACCACCTCAATTTGCCTGTAACCTACTGTACAACCACGTGTTACGAGGCATTCCACCTGGTTGACCCATCTTGTTTTTCCACAATTGCTTTATTAATATTGACGGCTTACGATCTGCATGGCTCGGTGTGGATAACTTGTGGAAAACGAAGAAAACTGACCTCTTTTGAATACGCCTGATTTAACTTTACGGAGTTATGTTTTCCACAGCAATGTTAAATATGTGTTACCTGGCGCGCTAACATGCTGTGTTTTGGATATTTACATGGTCCTTTTTTATGTTAATAACCATGCGGTATATGTGGAAAAGAATTCGATAATTTCAAGGGAGCTTGCTGATGGAAACGGTTACTGAAGCCAGAGGGGTTTGGCAGGAATGCATGAAGATTATCCATGGGCGGGTAAACAACCTGAGTTACAAAACGTGGTTCGAGCCGGTTGTTCCGGTCAGCCTGAGCAGCGACAGCCTGGTACTGAAGGTACCCAGCCAGTTTTTTCATGACTGGCTCGAGGAACACTATTCGACCGTGGTAACCGAGTCGGTGAGAGTCGTTGTTGGAGAGAACGCCCGTGTTGAATACACGATCTCTGATGAAGACATCGGCGAATCTGAGCCTCAGTTCTACAGACCCGCACAACCCGGACAGCTTAACCCGCAGCCGCAACACTTCAATGTCCCCCGCTTCAATACCAAACCGGCGTTCGAGAGCAACCTTAACCCGCGGTACACGTTTGAGAATTTCATCAAAGGCGACAGCAACCAGTTCGCGCGCGCCGCCGCCTATGCCGTCGCAAACAACCCTGCGGGAACATCGTTCAACCCGCTCGTCGTGTACGGCGGCGTCGGACTTGGAAAGACACATCTCATCCAGGCGATCGGCAATTATGCGCGCCAGATAGGGAAGGCCGACCGGGTATTGTACGTGTCGAGCGAGCGCTTCACAGTTGACTTCGTCGACTCAATTCAGAAAGACAGAGCAAACGAATTTTCCAGCTTCTACCGGAGCATGGACATACTTATCGTAGACGACATACAGTTCTTCGGCGGCAAGGAAAAGACTCAGGATAATTTCTTCCACACATTCAACGCGCTGCACCAAACCGGCAGACAAATCATTCTCTCGTCGGACAGGCCGCCAAAGGAACTGAAGGGTGTCGACGATCGGCTCGTAAGCCGCTTCACCTGGGGATTGACTGTGGATGTCCAGCCACCAGATCTCGAGACCCGCATTGCCATCCTCCGGAAAAAGAGCGAAGACGACGGAATCCATATGCCGGACGATGTCATCGAGTACGTGGCTGCCAACGTAACGTCGAACATCCGCGAACTTGAAGGAAGCCTGATTAGCATTCTCGCGAAGGCAAGTCTTAACAACAGGGATATATCGGTAGACCTGGCGAAAGAAGTGGTCCGCAGTCTGGCTGTGAGCAGAAAGACCGCGGTCACGGTCGAAGATATTCAGAAAATTGTCTCGGACGTTTTCGACGTAAACGAAGAACTGCTCCGCGGGAAGACGAGGAAACAGGAAATTGTCATCGCGAGGCAGACAGCCATGTACCTGACCAAAGAAATGACCCAGCTCCCGCTTAAGACAATTGGGAGTCACTTCGGAGGCAGGGACCATTCAACGGTGATTTACGCATGCCAGATCATCGGGAAACAACTCGCCAACGATGAGCACTTCCGGGAAAAATATGATCGGATCAAAAAGAAAATTGAGATGATCGGATTGTGAGTAACTTGTTGGGATGTCTGTTTAAAACCGGGCAGTATCTGTTGAATACACAAAATTTTTCCACACGAAAACACCCGCTATCGTGTCTGTGTTGAGAAACACCATTTTTTCAACACGGCGATCAAGGGAGCAGGTTAACAACTTCGTCCATGATATAACCTGTAATTTTCTGATATTCTTCTACTTAGGAATGACTAACATTATTACTAACATATCAACAGTCCCTCTTAGTGTTATTATTTCTTAAGTATATAGAACTATTATTATAATAATAGAGAGTTTTACACACCGATGTACTCACTGTCGTGATCTTCTAAATTGATAGTTAGCCCGAAAAAAGCTAATTTTAGTTGAAAATCACGCAACTCTAACGCGAAATATTCTGCAAACAACGGAGGCGGAAATGAAGTTTAAAGTAAACAGCAGGGAACTTCGGGATGTGATCAGCCGGATAATCGGCGTGGTTCCAGTCAGAACGACAATTCCCGCAATAGAAAACCTGCTGCTGGAAACGAGCAAGAAGAAACTCACCATTTCCGCAACGGATCTTGAAATATCCATGTCGACGCACGCTGATGTAATGGACGCGACAGATGGAAAAGTGACCGTGGATGCCAAGGAGTTCTTCGATATCGTACGAAACCTCGACGACTCGGATATAGAAATAAGCGTCGATGAAAATCTAAAACTGACACTCAGGACAAAGTCGGGGTCGTACAAGTTTGCATGTTCACCGGCTGATGAATATCCAACACTCCCAATACTCAGCGAGTCTGCGGAGTCATCGACCATACCGGCTGACAGTCTCAGGACTGTGATTGAGCGGACAATTTTTGCCGTCTCGAAAGACGAGCACAGGAGATCGATGAACGGCGTCCTGTTTCTATTTTCCGGAAAGGGCGCGAGAATTTACTCCACTGACGGACACAGGCTGGTCCGCATAGAAGACAAGGCACTCGTTGATAATCCGCTCAAGAGAGAGGCGAACATCCAGGAGAAAGCACTCTCCCTGGCGGCGAAGAGTTTTAAGGCCTCAACCGTCGACATAACGATTGCCGAGGATCACATCCGCCTGAAGAACACAGACACGGAATTGATAACAAGACTCATTAAGGATCCGCATCCCGATTATGAAGCCGTCATCCCGAGCGACATCGACAACAACAAGATGATGACGGTAAACCGGGAGAGCTTCTCGAGAAAGTGAGGCGCGTCGCCATATTGTCAGATTCGGTAAACCACCTCGTGAAGTTCACCGTGGACAAAGATGTACTCACAATATCGACGGAAGACGCCGACAGGGAGTCCAACGAGATCTATGCCGCGATGCAGACCGGCGCGCTGGATGCCGCGATGACCTCATCCACCAGCCTGATCTCCTTCCGCCTTGAAGAAGTTGCAAAGCACCTGACCACCGGCCGCGGCAAGACCTACTGGTTCATGCTGGAGCCGCTGATGATCTCCAAGTCGGTCTTCGACCAGCTGCCCAAGGCCCAGCAGGACCTGATCATGACGGTCGGCGCCGAGATGGAGAAATTCGCGATGGAGCAGGCCAAGGCCGACGACCAGGCGGTTGCGGCGGTGTATCAGAAAGCCGGCGGAAAAGCCTATGACCTGTCGGATGCTTCCGTCAAGAAATGGCAGGCGATCGCGCGTGACACGGCATGGAAGAACTATGGGGAAAAGAGCGACAGCTGTGCGCATATCCTCAAGCTGGCCGAGAAGTTGTTGTGAGTCACGGAGTTGAACTGGAGGGCCAGAAGCTTGCCGTGACCCCGCAAGTCGGCGGTGTGCTGGGGATGCTGGTCAATTGGCAGGCGAAGATCAACAGTTATGTGCTGTTCGTTTCCATGATCGCACTTCTGGTGGCTTGCCTGGTTCTTACGCTGAGTGTGGTGATGCGCTATTTCCTGAAATTGCCCACCGATTGGCAGGACGAGGTTTCCGTCTTCCTGCTGGTCGGCGCGGTGTTCATGTGCGGTGCATTTGTGCAATCGGAGCGCGGACATATCGGCATCAGTGCGCTGGAAGGGTTTCTTCTCGCCGCGGCCAACCGGATGCGCCTGTTGTTCTGCGATATCGCTTCCCTGGCATTCTGCACATTCTTTACCTACAAGACCTGGAGCATGCTGCATGAGGCGGTCGTCGAAGGCCAGACGACATCCTCGACATGGGGTCCGCCCCTGTGGATACCTTACGGCTTGATGGCAGCAGGGATGACCTTGCTGTGCCTGCAGATGCTGTTGCAGATATTGATCGCGTTGAAGACCAAAGGAGCGGCAAATTGAGCGTCGGCATCATTGGAATACTGTACGGGCTTGGCACCCTGCTGTTCATGTTTTCGGGCATGCCGATCGCATTTGCCCTGGGCAGCATCGCCGTCCTGTTCATGTTCATCTTCATGCCGGGATCGTCGCTGGATACGGTCACGCTGAACGTCTACGAAGAGATGGCCAACATCACGCTGCTGTCGGTTCCGCTCTTCATCCTCAAGGGAGCGGCCATCGGCAAGTCGCGCGCAGGTGCCGATCTCTACCTGGCCATCCATGCCTGGATGCACAAGATCCCGGGCGGCCTGGGTATCGCGAACGTGTTCGCAAGCGCATTGTTCGCCGCCATGTCGGGTTCCAGCCCGGCCACCTGTTCGGCCATCGGCAGTGCAGGCATCCCGGAGATGCGCGCACGCGGCTATTCGCCGCGTTTCGCGGCGGGCATCATCGCGGCCGGCGGCACGCTCGGCATCCTGCTGCCACCGTCCATCGTGATGATCCTGTTCTCTGTTGCTGCCGAGCAATCGCTGGGCAGGCTGTTCCTGGCAGGGATCGGCCCCGGAATTCTGATGGTGATCCTGTTCTCCGGCTATGCCGCATTCCGCTACAAGAAAGAATACAAGGAAGCGCTCGACATCTACAATCAGGGCGGCAAAAAATCGGCCTATCTCGATGCAATGACGTTGACGCTCTACGACAAGTTCAGGCTGCTGCCCCGTGTCGTTCCGTTCGTCACTCTGCTGGTCGGCGTCATGGTCGCGCTCTATGGCGGATTCGCCACACCGTCCGAAACCGCCGG
>CAWEBD010000134.1:0-29552 GCA_963806435.1 uncultured Bacteroidota bacterium | reverse complement strand
CAACGTATCGCTGAGGTAGCGCACGTAGAACGCGAAGCCCAGCTTGACGACCTCGAAGGCGATGCTGGCGCTGATGGCCGAGACGAGCGCCGGGCGAAAGCGGATCTTGGCCTGCGGCAACAGCCAATAGGCGAAGAACAGAGCCAGCATGGTGAGCAACGCCGCGAGGCCGCCGGAGACCAGCTTGTTGACCACGAAGAGCTCGCCGGTCAGGTAGAACGAGGCGCCCAGCAGGAATGGGGCGAGGAACATCAACGCCAGCGCACCGATGGTGCTAGAGACCAGGCGCCGCTTCTTGCCGGTGAAGATGTCGCAGATCACCTGATCCGCGTTGTAGAACAAAGGGCTCAGGCGCCAGGCCGAGCAGCGCCACCGAGCCCACCACGCCGATGGGCCCCGGGCGCACCGTCTCGACCCGCGAGAGAATGAGTGGCATGATTGACGACGCCGCCTCCGGCATAGGTTGGCCTCGAGGGAACCGAGTCGAGGTACGGCGCGTACCAGTTCATGTTCAGTGCCGAGGCGATGGAGAGGATTGCAACGCCCAGCAGCGGCACGATTGAGAGCATGGTCTGGTACGAGAGTGCGGCCGCGTGCTGCAGCGATGATACCACAGCCGCTGCCAGACCAGGAAGAAGAAGCCGCACCGCGAGACAGGACGAAGCGCTTGGACTTGCCGCTTGAGGGAACACCGTCGACGCGACTCGGCTCAGGTCTCGACAAGCGGATCGAGGTGGGCATGCGCTTGCGCGCGCGGCGCTCTATCGCTGGTGCGGGTGGACTGACCAGACGCGCCTGGCGCTGCACGCTGGATCGAACCGGGCGACGCCGCTGCTGTCGGCGTTGCTTCGGCCACTGCGCTCGAGCTACAGGGGAAGTGCGCCCAGCTCAAATGCCGCCACGCGCGACGTGCTATGCTGCCCGCATGCCAATCCACATCGAATCCGCCACCAAAATCGAGGCCGTGGGTCAACCGCCCAAGCTCATCGAGGAATTCGTCGGACGGGTGAACACGAACGAGTCGCGGCTCATCGCGCGCATGCGCTCCCAGCGGGCTGGCGCGAGCCCGGCCAGTGCCCCGACTTCGACGAAGTGGTCGATCGCGCGCTTTCTGGGCGCCGTACGTCGAGCACGACGGCGGCGTGATGGAGGTCCACCCGGGCCAGGCGGTGTTCGTCGAGGCCGGGGAGTGGGTGCGCTACGGCACCCCTCAAGGGGCGGAGTACCTGGCGGTGTGCCTGCCGGCGTTCTCACCGACCAACGTTCATCGCTACGAAGGCTGTAGCGCTCGACCGGCGGGCTAGCGATTGTAGGCGGCGAAGAGGCTCGAGAACGCGAAGTCCGCGCTCTGGTCCGGCGACGAGCTGCACTTGAGGTCCACGTAGTCGAAGTCCGGACACGGATGGTCGCGGTTGAGGGACCACATCGAGATCAGCCCGAACCCTTGCTCCTCGGCGAAAGCCAGTGTTCGACCCGCTCGGTCAGGTCGAACACCTCGCTCGGCACGTCGTTCATGCCGATCATCGGCGCGGTACTGACGATGGCCACAAGGCGCCCTCGCTCTAGACACGCCGTGCTTCGTACAGCGCCGCAAGCTGCGCGTGCAGGCTCGTCACGGCCTGGATCGGCATAGTCGCCCATCTTCCCCGGCTGGGTCCGGCGCCGCCGAGTCACCGTAGTCCATGGTCATCAGATTTCCACCCGGCGAGGGTCACGCCCTGGTTGGTCAGCGCATCGGCGACCACGGCCAGGCCGTCAGCCGTCAGCCCGGTCGGCAGCACGGGCGACGAAACGTCGAGGGGCCGCCCCTCGCCGGCGAACGCGGTTCTGCAGCTGCTTGATCGCCTGCGAGCGCCGCGCGACCGAGGCCGCGTCCGCGACCCACGTGCCCTCGATGTCGAAGTCGATACGGACGAGGTCGAGCCCCTCGATGACCTGCCAGGCGGCGCAGGCCGCGGATCGCGCACGCCGCGGCGAGCTCTGTGCCAGCCGCGCCACCGAACGACACCATCACGTCACCACCGGCCGCGCGCAGCACCGCTAGCTCGTCGTAGTAGAACTTTTCAGCTCCCATGCCCGCGTCCCACGACGACGGGCCGGTGGCGATGGAGTAGTACCCGCCCCAGGACGGCGCGCAGGCCGAGCCCGGTCTCGTCGACGACGAAGCCGAGCACGAACCACGGCAGGCCCTCGGCCGCCGAGATCGCGCCGAGCTCGGTGATGGGTAGAGCGTCGCATCCACGAACGGCGCAAAGACCGCCGCCGGCCCGCCACCCCCTCCACCCGTGTCCGCGGTCCCGTTGTCGTCGGTGGTCCCGGTCCCCGTGTCGGTGGTCCCAGTCCCCGTGTCGGTGGTCGCGGTCCCCTGTTGGTGGTCCCGGTCTTTGAAATGTATTCCTGGTAATACTTCACGGCGTCGGTGAACAGATGGCCGTTATACGCGCAGTCGGCCAGCTCGTAAAGCGCCTTCTCGTCGGTAGGAACGAGCTCGTGATACTTCTTCAAGAACGGGAACGCTTCCTTGTACCTCTTATTCACGTACAGTAGGTCGCCGGCCTGATATTGGCTCTGGGAATTGGTGGGGGCCAGTTCGGAGACTTTCAGGAATTGTTCGTACGCATCCGCGCCGTCGTTGTTCTTCAGATACGCGTTTGCGAGTTTCAACCTGACCGCGATGTTTGTAGAATCGATTTTCAGCGCATCTTTGTAATTCTCGATGGCGGGGTCATAAATATTCTGGGCCTTGTAAACGTCCGCTATTCCCTCCAAGGCACGCGGGTCCTTGTCGTTCATATCCCGCGCCTTGTAAAACGCCTGCATCGCCGGATCGAGTGAATCAGCCGCAATATAGGCATTCCCCAGCGAGATAACGTACTCTTCGTTCTTGGAGTCGTAGTTAATCGCCAGGTTGTAGTTTTTCAATGCGTCCGTGTATTTCTTCTGAGCCATATATACCTGGCCGAGACCGTAATACGCCGGGGCCAGCTCGTCGTCGAGGCTCACCGCCTTACTCAGGTAAATCTCGGCACTGTCGAGGTTCTTCAGACAAAGGAACGCGTTGCCGAGGTAGAGGTTGGCCCTCTCCGAATTCGGCTTCTCGCCGACCGCTCGCCTCAATAGAGGGAGCGCACCGGCGCAGTCGTTCTTTTCAAGAAGGCCCATTCCTTCCCGCAAAGGATCCTGCGCGTAAGCCTTCATGCTGAAGGATGAAAGAACAAGTACGAGGGTCAGAATAGCAAATTTCTTCATAGTGGTTGGTCGTTTAATTGAACAAGTCTTACAGGCATGGTGGCCGGAACAAGCCCGTTGTTAAGGAAAATTTGCTGACCGGAGGCGCTCGCGGCAAACGTCAGAAATCCGGCTCCCAGTCCATCATTGAGGTCACGAGTTAGAAAATATATAGGTCGTGTCAACGGGTAGTAGTGCCGATAGACATGGGCCTGATACGGGTAGTAATAACTCCCAAAAGAATTGGGATCAACGTATTTCATCATGCTTGAATCGACCTGCGCGATATCAATCGCCCGCGGCGAGGGTCCCTTGCCGGGCAAAAGGTCGGATCCGGAATTCAGCCAGTTGGAACTGACCAGGCCGATCGCGTTCCGCGTCTTACGGACGAATGTGTATACATTCGCCATTGTCGTGCACGGATACGCTTCGGTGAAATTCTCGTTCCCCAGAACCATGTCCTTGAACATCTCGAGCGTTCCGGAGTTGGGGCTCTCAAGGGCGGGAATTATCTTTCCCTGAAAACCCGGGTATAGCTCTCCCCACAACTTCGTCTTGCCGGTGAACACATTACGGAGTTGATCGGTGTTCAGCCTCGGAATGTGGTTCCTGGCGTTGACGATGACAGCGATCCCGTCGAGGGCAACCCTCAGCGAGTCCGCTTCTATCTTATACTTCTTCATTACGTCCAGCTCGCCCTGGTTGAAATATCTGGAAGCCACAACGACAGTCGTCTCGCCGTTGAGGAGCTTCGCTATCGCCACCCTCGTCGGTACGGGGTGGACGGTGATATGTGCCTTTGAATACAGATTCATGAACTGATCGGCGATCTTAGTGACCGCGGGCGAGACAGACTCGGCGCAATAAACGTCAAGCTTCCCTTCGGTTGGGGAAGCTTCCGGCGCACGCTTCTTCAGGTTGCAGGAAGCAACGAGTAGAGCCAGGCCCGCCGCGAATATGAGGACACGTTTACTGATCACCATCTTGCCTTGATTTGGTCTGTGTGACTAAATAACGGTAGATTCCCCAGAGCACAAGCACAATTCCTAGCGTAATCCTGAATTGCTCCGGGAAGCGCTCCCGAAAATACGCTCCAAAAATAACAAAAAGTCCGCCGAAAAAAAACACGGCGGACATTAAGTATGCAATATATTTAGACAGCTTGCTCGTAGTACCTCGGGGCCTGATTTGAGCTGGCCGGCCGTTATTGCTGCTTTAGTTTGAACGTAAAGGGTATCACGACCCAGACTGCGACCGGACCCTTGTTCATGATAGCAGGCGTAAAGCGGTACTGCATGGCAGCGTCAATCGAGGGCTGATTGAAAATTTCCGCATCGCTCTTCATAACGATGGCTTTATGCGGCTTTCCGTCCTTGTCGACCCAGATCTTCACGATTACTCTGCCCTCGATACCGGCTCTCTGAGCCAGCTCCGGATACTTTGGAATCACCTGTTTAATGATTTGCGGCTCCTTCTCCACAGGCACGAAATCAGGCGGGGGCCCGTCGTCGGGAACCTTGAAATTTCCCATCGAGACGCCGACCGAGTCGCCTCCGCTGCCCTGCGTCATGGGGCCCGCGATCTTACTGAGTTCCTGCTGCGTAGCGATCGTCTGCTCCGGCGACACTTCCGCGTCGGGAACGGGCACGGGAATGCCGACGTTCGGTTTCGCCATCGGAGTGGAGACCGCGACCTGGGGCAGCGCCTGTTGATTCGTGATCGAAGGCGGCGGGCCGAGTTCGCTGTACTTCAACACCCTCACCATGGGCGCGTTATCGTCTTCGCGATTCAGGTATTGCGCACCCCAGTAAGCTCCCACGCCGGCGAAGTGCACCGCGATGGCAATTGCCAAGCCGACACCGGTGTACTTCTGGGCGAGACGCTTCAGCACCGGGGCACCGTACGTCCCGCCGGCCTGTGCGTTTTCGGACACTTTCTTCATTGCCATATTAGATCAACCTCCTTTTCATTGTGCGCCAACCTTCGCAAGCACTTGCTGATCTTCAGGCGTCATAGGCGCCAGACTAAAGCGCGTCACGTTGTCAAGGTTCAGTTCATCGATTATGTTTATCATGTCCTGGTACTTCGCTTTCCTGTCGACCTTTATAAGCGTGACCAGGCGCGGATTAGCTTTATTATCGTCGATTATCAATTTACGGAAGTCGGCCCACGCCACTTTCTGAGGCGGCTGGGTGCCGATACTCCAGTAGATCGATCCGTCGGGAGTTACTCTCAGCGTCATCAGGTTCGAAGCCGCGATTTCAACCTTCGTGTCGCCGGGCGGAAGGTTTATTTCCATAGCCTGCGGGCGGCTGAAAGCGGTTGTCAACATGAAGAACGTCAGGAGAAGAAACGCGACGTCCACCATCGGCGTCATGTCGATGCGGATATTAATCCTTCGTTTCTTCTTATGTCCACTCTTCTTTTTACCGTGAGGTTCGGCAACTTGCACATCAGCCATTTCTAACCCTCCTTACCGCTTCCGCTTCCGCGGAGCTGAGTTTGTAGACTGAACCTGGAAACCTGGGCCTTCTGAAGGTCGTTCATCACGTCCATCACCGGTCCATAGTCGGCGTCCCTGTCAGCCTTGATGACGGTTATCAACCTGATGTTCTGAATACGTGCCTGGACCACGAGTTGGGCTAAGTCTTTCTCCTGTACCCTTACGGCAGGAACGAGATAGACAGGGATAAGTTTACCGTCCTTGTCCGGATAGCCGTTCGGGTATAATGGCTCGAAAAGAGCTTTCATTATTTGCTGCTGGTCCACTCCCATGAAGATCTGTCCCGTCGTGTCGATGTTTACAGTAAGGACTCCGCTTTCAGGCAGCTGCGCCGCTTTATCAGAACTCGGCAGAGAAATCTCCACTGCCTGCGGCGGCTTGAATTGGGTGGTCATCATGAAGAATGTCAGAAGCAGCATAGCAACGTCGACCATAGGAGTCATGTCTATCCTGATAGCTAGACGTCTTTTCTTAATTCTTGGCATTTGCTGAGCTCCTTAAAAGCGATTGCTTACTTGTCAAATTTACGAGAGTTCAAAATAGCGATGATGCTCGATGTCGCTTCGTCGATCATGTAAGTGAAACCGTCGACCTTGTTAACGAAGAAGTTGTACGCGATAATACCCGTGATGGCCGCGATCAGACCGCCGGCGGTGTTGATAAGGGCTTCCGAAATACCGATTGATAGCTGGATGGCGTCAGGTGCACCGGCGTGCGCAAGAGCCTGGAACGCGCGAATCATACCGATAACCGTCCCAAGCAGCCCCACCATCGTGGCGATGGACGAAATCGTGGAGAGGACGATGAGGTTCTTCTCCAGGAGCGGTGTCTCGAGCATGGTCGCCTCTTCGATGGCGCGCTGGACTTCCGACATATACTTCTCGGCCTGGATGTGGCTGTCCTTCAGCACTTCCTGGTATCTCTCCAGTCCGCTGCGGACGACGTTGGCCATAGAGCCTCTCTGTTTGTTGCAGATTTCGATGGCAGAGTTGATGTCGCCGTTGTTTAACTGGTCTTCAACGTCCTTGAGGAACTTTGTGAGGGAACCTTTGCCCTGCGCCTTGCGGAGTGAGAAAATACGTTCGAAAACGTATGTGAAAACCATTATCGAAAGCATGATAAGCAGGACTACGAGCGGTCCTCCCCTGGTGATGAATTCGGGAAGAAAGTACGAGTAGACCACGTACGAAATAGCAAATGCAACGATGATTAGAACCGTCGCGAACAAGCCTTGTTTCATTTCAGTTAAGCCTCCTTTTGAAGGGTTTTGTTGATGTTTTGTTGAACAAAAACTATTTTTTCTCTTTCGAGAAACTTGCGACAGCGTCTATCTGGGTGTCGCGAACATCGAAGACCATCGTAAGCTTCGTGACGACGAAGATGTTCTTGATGTTCTTGTTCAGGTTTGCCAGTTTGACTTCGCCGCTGTTTTTCGCGTAATGGGTGTGAGCCCATATCAAGACCCCGATTGCGGTGCTGTTCAGATATGTCGTCTTACCCAGATCGACTACGAGTTTCTTGTTTCCATCTGCAGACAGCTTGGTCACTTCGGAGCGGAGTTCATCCGTCTCGTCACCGCCGATCAGCTCCCCCTTGGGTTCGATGACCGCGATCTCACCATCGGCAAGCTTCGATATTTTCAACGCCATTTTCTCCTCACTTTGGTTTAGAGTTTCTTCACTACACGAGATGTTTCGTGTTTACGCGCCGGACTGCTTCGGCACGCCGGCGTGCAGTGTAGCCTTAATTGAGTTTGAAATATCAGAAATACTGAATGGCTTTTCAATGAACGCCGAAACAAAGGCGGAAAGCTTCTTACCCTGCGTTTCATGCTCAGAGATTCCGACAGCAATCGACGGTACGCCCGGCTTTATCCTGGCGACGGCCTCGACGAAATTTCCCAGCACCTTTTCGGGCATTTCTCCATCAACTATCAAAAGATCGACACGCGCCTTGACCAACCTCTCAAGCGCAGCGTCAAGATTGTATTCGCAGTGTACATCAAAACCGATCTGCAGCAAATACTGCTGGATCAGCCCTGTGACCCTGGGGTCCTGCGCCGCGATAAGAACGCTGCGTTTTTTTTCTGTTGCTCGCACACTTTCTATTTGTCAATTGCGATGCCAAAGCGCTCAACGGGGAAAACCGATGATCCCACTCGAATTTGAATCCTTCCAGCACCTGGGGGCATGAACGCAGAAGAGCTTCAGCGTGCAAATTGCAAGAAAGTCTCAAACATTGCAAGCCCTCAACAGGCTTCTCCCGTAGCGGCGTCACACCGCAGAAAATCCGTCACAGTTGTCCCCGCGATGTTTGACTTTGGCTAAACCCAGAATTAGATTGAATGGAGTCAAAGAGGGAGGACGGCATGATAACCCATCAGGAAGTCAATCTTTTGGTGAACTACACTGCTCGCGAAGGCGTCGCGGTGTCTTTCTACCTGAATACTGATGGGAGCGAACGCAGCAAGGGGGTGTGGAATATCGAAACGAAAGATCTGATAAAGAATGCACGAAAGGAACTCGAGGGGCTTACCATCAACCGAAGGTACATCGAAATTGCTGACAACAGCCTGAGAAGAATTCAGAACTTCATTTCCGCCGAAAATTTCTCACCGAAGCATAAATCAGTCGCCATATTCTCAAACGCCGTCGAGAATTTCTACCAGATCTACTACCTCCCGCTGGCAGTCAAATCCAACCTCGTTTTGGATTCCAATTTCTATCTGCGGCCGCTTCTGGCCCTGCTCGAAGAGCACTGCCGAATCGGCTTCGTCCTTGTCGATTCCAGGCAAGCCCGGTTGTTCGAAGTATATATGGGTGAGATTGTCGAGCATCACGATTTCGCGACAAAAACCAAGGTCCAGCGAAAGCCGCTCCTCGAGACTTTTATGAAAAGGGAGAAACGCCTGATGCAGAGAAAGGAGGAGGAAACACGTTTTCACCTCTCCTCCACCGCCGAGACGCTGAGAATGCACTTCAGAATCCGGCATTTCGATAAACTTATCGTTGGGGCCCGTAAACCGCTGGGTGACCATCTAGCCCGGCTGTTGAACCGCACCCTGCAGGATAATATCATCGCTGTGGTCGAGGCCGAAATTCACGAGAAGGAAAGCGATGTCCTGTCGAAAGCCGTCCAGGCCGAGAATCAATACGAACTGGGGGAAGAGCGCAAACTGGTTCGGAAAATTGCGGTCGAGCTAGAAAAGGATGGTTACGCCGTAAAGGGGGTCCGGAACGTAATCGCGGCGGCGCACGATTACAACCTACATACTCTCGCGGTCGCTCAGGATTTCTCCCAGCCTGGAATGGTCTGCCCGCAATGCGGGATGCCACATTTCGAAGAAAAGACTTGTGTTTGCTGCGGTGAATCTTTGGTCGAAGTGGCTGACGTTGTATATGACCTCGTCGAAGAAGCGGCACGACAGGGCGCGACTGTGCGGCATGTCCGCGGCGAGAACCTGATCGCTTCACTGGAAAATGTCGCCGCGATCATTAAATTCAAAAAGGGAGAGCTCGTCCACGTCGAGGAGGCTGCCGAGACCGAAGCTTGACTCTCGGCTCTGAGGGCTGTACTGCACACGCTGTTTGCGTAGCTCCAATGGTCTAAGATTGAAAGCGCGTTCTCTAGCCGGAAGTCCGGGTACAAAAGGATGCCTTTTTAGTATTTGGATTAACGGTAAATTTAGTCAGGAGAAGTTCCTGGGTTATTCCAACGAACACAAATTGCTGTCTGACTACTAAAACTTAGAAAGAATTTTAACAGTTGAGTAACTTTTCAAGACCGAGAAGAAGAAATTCACAACGAGACAGAGATAAATTCGAGACGGAAGCTGTTGTGGAAGAAGATATCAAGAAAGAACTCGTCAGGCTCTACCGGGAGGAATTCGGAAAATCGCCCGATATTGTGACGAGCGCGCCCGGCCGGATTAACCTGATTGGTGAGCACACCGACTACAACGGCGGCTACGTGCTCCCCATCGCCATAGACCGTCGCACCTACACTGCTGCCGGCAGGCGCGGCGGAGAGCTCTTCATTGCGTTCTCGAAAGAGCTTGGGAAGAAGACATCCTTTGAGATCCTGCCCGGCAAGTTCGAACACTCGAATTTCTGGGTCAACTATATAAAAGGCGCATGCAGCCTTCTGAGCGAGTTGAAACCCGTCAAGGGGATCAATTTTGCCATAGGGAGCACCGTCCCGCGGGGAAGCGGCTTGAGCTCTTCAGCTGCTTATGTCGTCTCGGTCATCGAGGCTGTCTCCCGACTGTACGATATACCGCTCAAGGATATTGAGGTTCCGCTCCTCGCCCAGCGAATCGAAAACGAGTTCGTCGGCGTACAATCCGGGATCATGGACCCCTTCGTTGCGAAATTCGCACGCGCGGACAACGCCATCCTCGTCGACGCCCGCTCGCTTGAGTTCAGGTACATACCGATACCCGACGGATGTTCGATACTCGTTTGCGTCACTGGAGTCAAACGGGCACTTGCCACGACGGAGTACAACAAGAGAAGGCAGCAATGCCAGGATGCTGTCGCGGACCTGTCGGTAAGGCTTCACCGCGAGCTGCAATCTCTGAGAGATGTGAACATCGACGAGTTGAAGAGCGTTAAGGATGAAATGGATGCGACGCTTTACTCCCGCTCGATCCATGTCGTCACGGAAAGTCAGCGGGCACTGCAGACTACCGCCGCGCTTGAGAAGGATGACCTCGGCATGGTCGGTAAACTTATGCTCGAATCACACCTTAGCCTTAGGTCCAACTACGAGGTCAGCTCCGCGGAACTCGATACGTTTGTGGAAATCTCTGAACAGCTGGAGGGGGTCTACGGAGCCAGGATGACCGGCGCGGGATTCGGGGGAAGCGCAATTTGCCTTGTCGATTCCGATCGCGAGGAGGAGTTGTCTGTCGAGATCGCGGAGAAATATAAGGAACGCGGGTTCGAAGGAGGCAGCGTATTCATCGCCCGGACGGGCGGCGGCTCCCGGGTCGAACGGGGATAACGCAGCTTACACTGCTTTTAGTCACTTCTTCTCTTCGAATTTCAATGAGGCGGAGTTGATGCAATAGCGAAGGCCGGTGGGCTCCGGGCCGTCTTCAAACAAGTGTCCGAGATGCGCCCCGCACTTGCTGCATTTCACCTCAGTCCTGATCATGCCGAAAGTCGAGTCCCTTTCCTCCTCTATCCTCTCGTCAGACGCCGGCTTGAAGAAGCTGGGCCAACCCGAGCCCGATTCGAACTTCGTTTCCGAATCGAACAAGTCCGCGCCGCAGCAAACGCACTTGTACATCCCTTTTCCGTGGAAGTCCCAGTACCTCCCCGTGAACGCCCTTTCGGTGCCCTTCTCCCTCGCCACGTGATACTCTTCGGGTGCAAGCTGCTTCTTCCATTCACCGTCGGCTTTATTTATTTTTTCGCCCATATTGACTCCATGTTATTCACTATTCTATAACATCTCACGGTTCCCATCGGTTCTCCGGAAACTCTGGCTTCCGGGGAGTAGTGTCGAAACACAAAAGGCACATAACGGGAAAGTATAATACGCCTGCGTGTTCTTTCTGAATTTCCTTCGTGCCCTCCGTGGTTGGATCCCCAGGGAAAACCCAGTGTCAGAAGTTCGTCGATAATACCAGCGTGTAGTTCCTCAGCGGCGCCATGTTGCCTATCATTTCAACGTAGTAGTAGTTGAACAGATTGTTGACAATCAAGCTGACATCCAGCGGGAATCCGCCCGATTTCAGATCCACCCCTGCACGGATGTCTGTCACGTAAGCCGGGACTCTCTCGTTCCCGTTTTTGACGATTCCCAATTGCACCAGCTCCCTGTCGTAATTCTCGAATTCGCTGATGTACCTGAAGTCCACCGACGCGCGGTAGATCGATTTCTGGAAGTCCGCCGAGACGTAGAACAATTCCCTCGACCTGTATTTCAGCACGTCGTGGGTCGTCAGGTCGAGCGGGTAGACATAAGTGTAGCTCGCTTTTAGAGTGAGAAAGTCGGTGCCCGCGTCGCTCGACGCGTCTATCTCGTATCCCTGGACCCGTGCCCGCGTCACATTCTGGAAGGTTATCTGACCCGTAGTCGTGAACTGCGGCTCGATCATGTCCCAGTAGTCGCTCTGGAATATCGCCGCGTCGATCAGCCCGAAATACCAGAGCGGCATTCTCCCGCCGATCTCTTCAGAAAGGCTCCTCTCGGGAAGGAGCGCAGGGTTGGGAACGATCGACACGCCGCCGGACTGGATCGACGCATAGGTCTCACCAACGCTGGGCGCCCGGAACCCCGTCCCGATCGAAGCCCGAAGCGAAGTGCCGCTCCCGAGGTCGTAGACCAAACCCGCTTTCGGGTTAAACTGGTTGAAAGCCGCCTTCCCTTCTATCCTCTCGTAATCGTACCTTCCACCGACCGTCGCGTGAAGGGATCCAAATTCTCTCTCGGCCTGGAAATATGCGGCGCCGGAATTGCTCGATTTGTTCGTGAACGAATTTGAATTGATAAAATCGACCTGGCCGTCCGTGCCGAATATGAGAATCGTGGCTGGATCGAAATTGAGCGTCCCCTGGAATTCCAGGTAACCCGTGTTCGACGTCGATGAGTCGCCTATCCCCGTCGGCGTATTGCCGAAATTGTCGTACCAGTGGTTGAGGTAATAGCTCCCGCGGACGATATACAGGAACCGGTCCGATGTGACGTTCGTAAAAATTCCCGAGAGGTTTGCGCGCGTCGAGTTCACCCACTGGCCCATCGAAGAGCTCGCCGGTTGGAGGGCGTGGTTGATGTCCTGCCAGTACAGAAAATTCCCCGAGTACTGGTTGAAGACATCGGCGAAGACTTTCAGGCTTTTGTTGTCACTTATATTTCCGGCGGTCTTCACGAAGACATTCAGACGCCGGAAGAAGTCGTTCTGGATATAGCCGTCGTCCTTATTGTAGCTGAGCGAAGCGGTTATCCCGAAGTCGCCGAGGCCGACAGGCTGCGAGTGCGTGATGGACGCGCCCTGGAAAAACCTTTCCCTGCCCGACCACTGCCACTGGCTGAATGTGGGCTGCTGGTAGAAACCGCCGTATACCTTGACACCTGTCGAATTGGCATCGACATTGTTTTTTGTTATGACATCGATGACTCCGCCGAGCGCGCTCGAGCCGTAGAGCGACGAACCGGCACCCTTCACGACTTCGACGTGATCGATCTCCGACACGGGTATCGATTCCCAGACCGCCTGGCCTGTGTCCCCCGTCAGGAGTGGAATCCCGTCGATCAGAAGAAGCACCCGGCTCCCGATGCCGCGGGCGTAGCCGCTGGAGCCCCGGATGTTCGCCTGGTCCTGTACGAAGTTCACCCCCGGCACGTAACGCAGCGCGTCGTCGAGCGAGATCACGTTCCTCCTCTCCATCGAGGCGGAACTGATCAGGCTTACGCTGACGGGTACTTCGGTCAGGAGCTGCCTCCGCTTGCTAGCGGTGATTACCACTTGTTCCGTCTGGATGGGCGAGGGTCGCAGGAACACCTCGAGAAATCTTGCGCTGCCCGGTTCCGCGGATACGGTGTCGACAAACCGCCTGTAGCCGATCATCGATACTATGACGCGGTACACTCCGGCGGGGATCTTCCCGAAAGAGAAGCTTCCGTCGACCAAAGAGAGCACGCCGGTCCTGGTCGGTTTCTGGAGATTCCGTGACTGGAGCACGACGGTCGCGCCGGCGATCGCGCTCGAGTCCTCCGCAGAACGGACAACACCCGTCACTCTCGCCTGAGAGTAACTAGTGCCGTGCAGCAGGAGAAGCGATGCCGTTAAGAGGAGTAGGCGGTGTATTTTGGAAGTCGACTTCAATATCAATTCCATTTACGAATGAATTAGGCGGGACGGTGACCGGCTGGGGAGAACCCTGGCCGTGCGAATAGCCGTATGCCCCGACCACTTTCCAGTCCTGTAATGGGTTTGAGCCGTATTGCATGGCCACCACGACATATTGAAACGTCTCGGCGGAATCCAGGTCGAATTTGTAAGAGAGTGAATCGACAAATTTTGAAAGACCCGTCGAACCGATTGCCGGGTAGACTTTCGCCTGACCGGATGTTACTTCACCGAAAATATTCGTCGGAGGATAATTGTCAAAAGCCACGACCCGAAGGTCCTGCACGCTGTCGACGGGGGGCCAGGCTGAGACGAATCGTATCGTGCCGCCGAAACCGGGCTGGACTGCCGAGGAAGCCTGCACCGGCGCGAGGCCGCGATTGCAGCTTGACAAAATCAAACCACAGGAGGCACAGAGGCACAGAGAAAGAAAGACAGCGAGACGGGGAGAAGATGCGATGGGGAGACCGGGGGAACTGGGGACGGGGAGAGGCAGGGAACGGACATTAATCCCCCTTCGCTGTGCCTCTCGTGTCTCTGTGTTTCGATTGACTTTCATTTCTGCGTTCCGAAGAGCGTCCACGGATGTGAGATGATGTCGTGGAGGAATTTGCCCTCCCATTTATACCCGGGGTGATTCCGGAAAAAATCCGAGGCGACGAAGTTCTCCCCGCACGGATGTCCCATCCTGGCCCGGAACTCCATCTTGTTTGCGAGTGCGGTGGTCGTGACCTTTCCCTGCACCGCACCTGCCGGATTGTACGGCGACCATCCCCACTGCCTGACGCCGCGCGCGTCATCATCGTTGTGGCCGCAGATTACATACGCGTCGGGGCCTTCCTTTCCGCGCACCTGGTCGAAGTGATCGCCGAGGAGTCTCTCAGCAAGTTCGGCATCGATCTTCCCTTTGTACTCCGCCATCAAATGTTCCAAACGAAGCCTGCGGTCGTTCATAGAGCTGTACTTATCGTTCGGGTTGAATCTGGTCTCTTCCCTGATGAGCGTCTTGTCGCTTGGGTAATTCGAGCCGACAAAATAGCCGTCTTTGGTCCGCCACACTTTGTAATTCTTCAGGCCGAGTTCGACACGGGCGATTTCGTTTGTCTTTGTGTCTCCAATAAGCCAGTCGTTTGCGTAGGCGCCGTTATTCCCTTTCGTCATTATGCGCACGAAATCATCGATGCTATTTGCGTACTGTGCCGCTTCTCGCGCGCGCATGAATTCCGGCACTCCCGTCGTATCGAATCCTCTGAACTGAGCTATCGTCGTTTCAGTGATCATGATACCGGCGCTGTTCTCGGCAAAGTCATCGCCGCTGTCGATGAAGCCCGGAAACGCGTCCATCAGAATCCTGTTTCCTTTTTCGGGCGCGATATCCTCTATAATATTCCATCTCTCGCCGACGATGTAATCGGTCCAGCAGTTGTGCGCCATAACAATCTTGCCGTCTGATGTATAGCTCCCCGTCGCAATGAAGGCGCTGCAGTTCCCCGGTGCCTCGTCTTTTCCTTTCCCTTCCCGGAGCTGTCTCCTCAATTGGGGGAGATAGTAGTATGCAAGTTCCATCCATCCGTTGAGCGCGGTAATATCGATCGCGTCGTATTTTTTCCCGCGCGCCTGGAGGCCCTCCGCTATCCCCTCGATCTCTTGTCTGTATTCGTCGGTGAGTTTCGGCCAGTACATCCGCTCAGCGGCCTCCCTGTAGAAACTCCATTCCTTGTGCGTCGTCCGTCCGAGGTAGAACTGCAGCATCCTGATGCCGTCGTCTATCTCGGGTGCGAGGAGGTAGCCGTCCTGGTAGCCTATTTCGTTCGGAGTCCCCTGGAGGTGCACGTACGTCCAGCCGGCTTTGTCGACGCGATATGAGTGCGCGAGCCTGGGATCGGGCGCGGCCTGGGCAACGGTCATCGCCGTCAGAAGCACGGTCAGTACACTCCCGCCTCTCAAGATTCCTCCTCCCTGTGATAGTTTCCGGATCGGAAACCCGCCGGCTTCAGTTGCCCTTTCGGGGCGGGTTCCTGAAGACGTTGTCCGGTACAGACCATGCGTTTGGGAAACCATGATCGGTTACAAATGTGACGGCCTGATTAGCTTCGTACCGGGCACGGAAGTCTCCGACACGGACCTTGTAGTAGGGTGAATCGTATACGATGTAGACATTGATGTTGGACAGAAGCGAATCAGCCTTTGCCTTCATCCCGATCGCCTCCGAAAGGTTCTGGGTCGTAAGGAGCTGAACGCGGAAGCCCGGCACCGTGTCGTAGTTGGAGTTGCTGTTGAGTATCTCCAGCGTATCCTTCTTTGCCGCGACGGTATCTCTTCCCGTGCCGGCCGTATCCTTGATTCCAGCGAGGGAGTCAATCCTCCCCGATGTCGTGTCGCGGACCACCGTAATCGATATGCCTACCGAGGCGGATGCGCCTGTGGTGGTATCGGGTTTCGAGGCCTGGGCGGCGGCTATACCCGCCATTAAGAGGATTAAAGAGAAGTAAACAAGCAATGAGCCCAAAGTGGATAGGAATGACCCACGGCTCTCCGAAAATGACTCCATGAAACTCGCGTCCTCATTATTTACACTAGTTCGGTCCGCCCTCGCGTGATTTGAGCTGGCAGGCCGCATTTTTACTCCGGGCTCCCTGTTGAACCTCGTGTTCACTTTTTGAAGTTAGGGGCGGGGCATTTTTAAAACAAGTGAAACTCAGCGGGCGCCGTACGCGCGACACCCCGGTCGACGGTTGACCACATCCTCCGGCGAAAAAAAGAAGGCGGACAGATTGCTCTGTCCGCCTCCAGGGTAGAAGGGTCGATAGGGACGACCTTACTTCAGCAAAAGCATCTTCTTAACGGCCGTGAAGCTCGGAGTGGAAAGCCTGTAGAAGTACACACCGGTCGGGAGCATCTCGCCGTTACCGTTGCGCGCGTTCCACGTGACGAGGTGGGAGCCCGCGCTTAGGTTACCGTCGACAAGCGTAGAGATCTGCTGGCCAAGAATATTGAAAATCGTAACCGTGACGTGCATGGATTGTGGGATGCTGAACGCAATCTGCGTCGTCGGGTTGAACGGGTTCGGATAATTCTGGTCGAGAGTATAGTTCACCGGCTGTAACACGGTCTCGTGAACGGCGAGCGGGACATCCGGACTGACCGTCAGGTTGGACGTTGACGATACCGGGGTGCCGCTGACATTATAAGTCGGCGTCGCGGTCTCGGTGGAAGTCGAAGTGAATCCTACGACGTCGGTCGATACCGTATAAGTCCCGGGGGCTATTCCGGTAATGGTGTACGCTCCGTCGCGGCCGGTGATCCCGTATCCGGCGAGGTTTCCGTTAGCGTCGAACGCGTAGACCAGGGCTCCGCTTACACCTCCCGACGACGAGCCGGAGGTGACGGTGCCGTTGATCGAAGTATAACCGGCAAGTGAGGAAGGCATGGGCATCACGTATATATTAACGCCGCTCGTCGAATTGCCATCGACCGGCACCGCCGAAGCTTCTTTCCATTTCAGCGTCGGTCCGGTCAGGCTGTAGAACGACGGGACGTAGCCGCCCAGCGGTATGGCGAGGATCTTATAATATCCCGGAGGGAGGTTCTCGAGCCTGTAGGCGCCTGTGCTGTCCGCATCCGCGAAGTACGCGCCTGCCACGTGCATCTTGAGCGTGTCGCGATAGTTCCAGACGTCACGGAAGGCGATGATTCTCGCCGCCACACCGGCTCCGCTAGTTGAATCCATTATCATTCCGCTGATCTGACCGAGTACCACCGGCGGAAGCGTGGAAAGAGCGAAATTGATGTTAGCCGTATCGCTGTTTACCGCGATAATGTCGGCCGACAGAAGATCGGATTCGTTGTTGTAGAAGACCTTCACGTAACCGGCCGCCTTGGCAAACGCGATGTAGAAACCCTGCGGCAGAGAGTCTGAATAGACTCCGTTACTGTCTGTGTAGGTCTTGAAGACGAAGGGCGAATCGCCGTTCAGGCTGAAATGGCGGACAGTGTACCGCTCCTGGTACATGTTCTGGAAGATAGCTCTGTAGTCATCGTCTTTCTGCCATTCGTTCTGATCTTCTTTCGCCGAATTGAACACAAAGCCGGCTCTCGCGAACACTACGAGGGCACCCTTCAATGCCGTACCGTTGGTGTCCGTCACCGCGCCGCTGACCACAAACTTGGGAAGCGAGGCGAAACGATTCGGGAGTTTGAAATCGGCGATTTGTGTCGTAGTATCGCTGACCACTACGGGAGTAGCGTTTATAATGCTATAGACACCGTTGTACCACTGCGCCGCATAATTCGGGTCGGATGGTGTCGCGTGTACAAGGTACTTGCCCGCGTCCACATGGGTAATTTTGTAATAGCCGTTGGAGTCTGTGACGGCATGATAATCAAAATGCCAGTCCAGGTCTCCCTGGTAGAGTTTCACGAGCGCGTTCGGAATCGGGTTGCCGAGAGTATCGGTCACGGTTCCGGCTGTCGAGCCGTTGATCGACGCGACTCTAATGGCGTACTCCTGCCTTGCACGGCCGCCGTTACTGGATAGTGCCACAACATCGACATCGTACCAGCCTCTCACCTGCGGGGTCCATGTTATAAGCCCCGTCGAATCCATCGTCATCAGCGGCGGATGGTCTTCGCCGAGCCTGTAGGTCAGCACAGACGTCGTATCCGAAGAAACAGCCTGGACCTGATAAGTGTAGAGCGAATCGACCGTGCCGTAATATGACGGCGTTGAGGTTATCGTGACGTGATCACGGTTCATGTCGCTCGAATCGACGAACACTTTCGCAAAATTACTCACCCTGACCTGCCCCGAAGCGTTGAACGCCCTTACTTGATAAACCAGGACAGAGCTGGCCGACGGCATTGTCGTGTCCTGGTATTCGGTCGCAGTGGTAGAATCAACCTTGCTGTAAGCAATATTGAGACTCGTGTCGCTCATGCTCATTTCTCCGCGATACACGAGGTAGTACGAAACCGTGAAGCTCTCCGGAGCCTCCCAGGAGAGCGCTACCTTTCCTTCATCGATGGATGCTTCGAGAGAGAAGCTTCCCGTCATCATCTGCGCGAACGCCGACGAGAAGGTCAGCATCAGTCCCGCCATTACGAGGAAAGAAAGGGTATACAATTTTCTATTCATAATCTCCTCCAGTTTTTAGCACAATACCTTCAACAGCTGTGCCGGGATCATTCTGCCCCTGAAAGGTTCCAAAGCAATGAATCCATGCGCAAAAACCGGAATTGTGGACTGCAAAACATGCATCTCGCGCGCAGGGCTTGCAGGAGGAAGCGGACGCGGAGGGATTAGAATTCTAGGTGTACGCCCAGGTTCAGTGACCTGGTGGACGGCGAGTAACTTGCATCAAGCGCGGGAGGGAGATTCAAAAAAGCATCGAGTTCCGAATAGACATAGATCAGCACAAACGCTGAAACGGAATAGATCTCGGTCTTATAGTAAAGGTTATACGTGTTATAGCGGCTCTCCGCCAGTGCCGGAGTCGTGGCATTGAGATAGTTTGTCCTTGCATCGCGCCGGAGAAAATCAGACGCTATCGCGGCAACCGCCGTCGCAGCCCCGGCTCCCAGGAGAATATAGCCCTTCGTTTTCCTTCCCTGGTAGACTTGCTCCCAACCCGGAAAAAGAATAGCCCTGAAACTGGGACCGCGTGAGAAACTCGCGGAACTTTGCGGTTGGCCGCCGCTCCTGGATTCTTCCCTGGCCAAGTCGAGCCGATACCGCTCCTTTGCACTCTCGAAAACCGTGAGGATTTTAGGCGATGTTAGTACGGGATCGAGCGCCAGGCTGGAGTCGAGGCGGAGAGCGTTAATGAAGTGTTCTTCCGCAGACTCGTTCTTCCCCTGAGCGACAAGCGCAAAACCGAGATACTTCTCCAACTGCACCCTGACCGAGTCGCTCACGTGCTTATCTTCGAGGATGCGGCGGGACTGTAGCTCAGCAGAGATGTAGGAACCGTTATCGAACAGGGTCTTTATCGCCGCCAGCGTCGAATCAGATTGGGGAAGGGTTTGAGCCGACGATGGAGATGAAAAAACGGTGAGAATTACGAAAAACAAGGGGAACGCGGTCCAGATCATCATCCGCCCGTAGTTGTGTGAATTCACCCGATTTCGCAGAGCTGCAACGGCATCCCGCGGACTCACAGATGGACTTGAGCGGGACCACTGAGCGGCATTCGTCATTATTTGATGAGGACCATTTTCCTGTAAATGCTTCCGGTTTCGGTTTGCAACCTATAAATATAAGCCCCGCTGGGCATATTCGCACCATTAAAAGAGACGGAGTAAGATCCCGCATGGAGATACCCACCTGCCAGCGTCTTAACCTTCTGGCCCAGCATGTTGTAAACGTCGAGACTCACCTTGCTCCCGGGAGAAGGGATGTCAAAACGTATATTGGTCGTCGGATTGAAAGGGTTCGGATAATTCTGGGTGAGCATGTAACCGGCGGGTATTGTATTCCGAACTTCATTGACAGGAGTAATGTCGCTGAGCAGCGCAACATCAGGGATTGCCACTTGCCCGCTCAGGTAATCCGGCGAAACACCGCCGAAAAGGTAAACCTGGCCGTCATCCGCAACCGCGGCGACGAATCCGACCCTTGGGGAGCTAAGCGTCTGTGAAAGGACAGTATCACGTTCCGCCCCCTGCTCATGAAAATCAAGCATTTCTATATGCATATCGGGGCTGCCCGTTCCGTTCAGCCCGGATATCACGAAAACAGAATCGTTCTTCTCGGCGATTCCGAACAGCATTCTTGGCGACCTCAGTGTAACCGCAATCTCGACGGTGCCGATTGTCGGTACATACCTCTCGATCACGTTAACAAGGCCGAACGTGCCGCTGTTCCCGCCGAATATGTAGACGGAGCCATTTACGCGAAAGACTTTGTGATACGCTCTCGCGAGGGCCATCGGGTAAGTAACTTTCCAGGCCCCATTTTCAACCGAGTAAGCTTCGACTTCGCTATAAGGACTTCCCATCGCCCCGCCCCCGCCGAAGACGAGTATGTAACTGTCAAATGCTACGGCTGCTGCACCCTTTCGGGCAAGTTTCATGCTTGTGGTGTAGTGCCATTTATTTGCCGATGGGTCGTACACTTCGACGGAACTCAGGACATTCCCAAGGCTGTCCACGCCCCCCATCACGTAAATCGAATCATCAAGCGCGACGGCACACGCGAAGACTCTCGGAGTCTCCAGGGGAGCAATATTCGTCTCCCATGTCATTGTCTCAAAATTGAATGCCTGGACGGTCGAAGTTCCCCTCAGATTTGCGATGTTCCTCCCCTGCAAACCCTGCGCACCACCGATGAGATAGATCTTGCTTTCAATTCTGGCAGAGCACATGCCCACTCTCGGGTATGGCATAGGGGGGATGTCGCTAACTTTTGCAGATGCAGTAGCTTGCAGCATTCCGGCGAGGGCGAACACCGCAAGAACCGCTTTGAACCAATATTTATTCTTGTGCCAGTCCATATCTAATCTGTATATATTCTGCAACGATCGTGCCACTACTTACCATCCCCGTTCAGAAAGCTGAAATTCAACCTCAACGTGTCGCCGGGATTTACTGTCAGAGTCTTGACAATGTCCTGAAAGTTCGGATTGTGAATTCGTATTTTCCGCGTCCCCGAAGAGACCACAATTGGTTCCACAGAAGGAGTCGTCTCGCGGAACTGGTCGTCGACATAAACGTTGCCCCATGGCTCGACGCTGACTATAAGGTAACCGGAATTCGCCAAGAAATTCGCCTCGGCACTTGCTAGCAAATTCCTCCGCACGTCGACTTGTTTTACGACCGGTGCGAAATTGGGATTGTTGAAAGTGACCGTATGCATTCCCACCGGCATTTTCACTGATCCGGCGATCGGAGTAGTCCCGGCGTATTCGTTGTCGATGAATATCTTCGCCCACGGGGTGCAGTGAATCGATATATAACCGGAGTCGCTGCCCACCTGCGCGGACGCCACGGTTTCACCAACTGCCCTGGAAATCCCTATGGAATCCTTTTTAGCGGTTGCAACGTCGCCGGCAGATTTCATTCCATCTTTCTCCCCACTGTCTTTTTCCGCAGGGGAAGACTTCTTTTCGGCCGGTCCGGATTCTTTCACTGCCGCGGGCTCTATTCCAACAGCAGCAGTGGAGTCGGGAACAATATCCGAGCTTTTCTGCGACGGGTGATTGAAGACAAACGACAGTCCGACTACGAGGATGAGAACAGCTGCAACCGCGCCCGCGAGCAAAACGTTCCTGGTCCTACCGGAACGGCGCGTGGCTGACTCCGGTTTGATTTCCGCGCCGACCGCGCCCGGTCCGAGAAATTCAAGCGCTTCGCCGGCGGAGGCAAACCTGTCATTTTTATCGGGAAGAAAAAGGAAAACCAAGCGCTGATTCAGTTTCTAACCCTGAGAAAGGAGAGCAACCTCTATCAAATAATCAAAGTAGATATGGCGGTTTATTTTTGCACATGAATGATGGGTTTGCCTATTGCAAAGTAATATTAGACCAGTATGGAAAACCTGTTGACTACATCTTCGCTGATGCAAACGAAGCCTATAGGCGACTCACTAAGTTAAACGGTAAACCTAGTTATTGGAAGAAAAATCACCGAGGTGATTCCAAGCTTAAAAAATGACCCCTTTGACTGGATAGGAACCTGCGGTAGAGTCGCCCTGACAGGTAAAAATCTAACATTTGAACGGTATTGCAAAACTTTAGGCAAATGGTTTGCAGTTAACGCTTACTGCCCAGAGAAAGGCTATTTCGCCATGATAATCAAAGATATAACTCAACGCAAGAAAACTGAACAAGCCTTAAAGCAAAGCGAAAAGCAATACAAACAACTCGCCAACAGCATAACTGATCCTTTCTTTGCTTTAGATTCCTGCTTGAAGTTTACCTATTGGAATAAAGCAAGCGAAAAATTCACCGGAATCAGCGCTGAAAATGCTGTAAGAAAACATTTTTACGAAGTATTTGGAAAGGACAAGACAACAAGGAAAGCAGTCGGGATATATGTTGAAGTGATTAGGACGCATAAATCTCGAACTTTTATCGATACGCTTCCTAAAGTTAATGGCAACACCATTTTTGAAATTCAGGTTTACCCAACAGGAAATGGAATCTCAGTATTTGCCAAGGACATTACAGAACGCAAAAGACTTCAAGGCACATTGGAGCAGTACACCAAGCGTCTTGAAGAACTAGTTAAAATCCGCACTGAAAAACTAAAAGGCGTTGAACGCTTAGCCGCCATCGGAGAAACTGCAGGAATGATAGGTCACGACATTCGTAACCCTCTACAATCCATTATCGGCGAATTATACTTAGCAGAAGAGGAATTAAAGGCGTTACCTGAAAGTGAAGAAAAGAAAAAAATCGCTGAAAGCATCCTCAGCATCGAAGAACAAACGATGTACATCAACAAAATTGTTACTGACTTGCAGGATTACGCTAAACCTTTATCCCCTGTCGTCCAAGAAACAAACCTTGAAGAAATAATTCAAAGTTTAATATCAGCATTAGATTTTCCAGATAACATTAAAGTTTCTTACTTGGTAGAGAAGCCTTTTCCAACACTTAAAACTGACCCTTCATTTATACAGCGGATACTGACAAACCTGACTGTTAACGGCATCCAAGCCATGCAGGAAAAAGGCGGAGAACTAACAATAAATGCTTTTCCAAGAGCAAAAACAGTCATAATCGCAATCTCCGATACTGGAGTTGGAATTCCTGATGCGGTTAAAGAGAAAATTTTCAAGCCATTATTCACTACTAAATCTAAAGGTCAAGGATTCGGCTTAGCTGTAGTGAAGAAACTGGTAGAAGCTTTAAACGGGCATATCAGTTTTGAAACCGAAGTTGGGAAAGGAACAACCTTCATCATTGAAATGCCATTAAGAGATTAAGGCTTGTTATCTTAGGGTTATTTTTTCACCTGTTACTATGTACACGATTGATTCGCAAACGTAAGTGGCGTGGTCAGCTATCCGCTCCAAATACCGGGTCATTAGTGCGCTGGAAATTACGCATTTACTCTTAGCCTGCTCTGCACCAATTAGCCTGTGAAGATAATCAAAATACATTTTGTCGACTTCAAGTTCGGTTTCGGAGATGGTTTTGGCGAGGGTTATGTCGAGTTTCCTAAGGGAATCAACGCTTTTTATCTTAACCATCATGAGTACTTTTTCGCTCATTTCTTCAATGTAGTCTTTTGCCCACGCTTCGCATTCTTTTTTCACCTCTCCACATATTCAAGGTAGTAAGGAATCAGAGGCTCCTATAGAGATTCGCTTCATAATCTATATAGAAAAAATAGATTTACAGCAAGATTAATCCTTCAAATTTATGAGAAACGTTTAAGAAATAAGGAATCACCATTCAAGGGCAAGAGACACGGTTCATGAACGAAAACGGATTCAAAGTGAAAGGCATTTTCTTGGACTTAGACGGCACAATAGTTGACTCCAAAGAAGCCTACATAGAAGCAGCAAGAATAGCATTTCAATCTGTTGGGCAAAAACCGCCAGAAAGGAAGACTGCCTTGGAAATTCCGAGAAGGCTCGAACAAGGTCTCACAATCAGCGACATCATGAATGGCGATACCAAAAAGTTCCTAGTCGTTTACTTGAAAACTTACTATTCAATAACACAAGAAAAAACCAAGCTTTTACCTAACGTTTCAGAAACACTTGAAATCCTCTCGGAAAAAGCTAAACTCGCCCTGATAACCATGCGCCAAGTCTCAAAACAAGCCATCATAAAAGAGCTAGATTGCTTCGGCATATCAAAATATTTCACGCATGTTGTGACTGCTCTGGATACGTCTAAACCTAAGCCTTCGCCTGAAGCATTAATTGCATGCGTTAAAGCCCTAGATGTTGAAATATGCGACTGCATCATTGCAGGAGACTCTGTTAATGATGTGCGGGCGGGAAAGGCTGCGGGTGCAAGAACTGTAGCGGTTTTATCTGGGTTGTTTCGATGTGAAGAACTTGTCAAGGAATGCCCTGATTTGATTTTACATGATGTTACTGCACTCCCAGGGTTTATTGAATAATTCTCTGGGATGTATCGAAATTTGTAATATTGCTAGAAACCGACTTATGCAGTTATATGCCCGCGTGAAAATAAAGTTTAATTAAAACCTTTATCTTAAATCAATAATGGAGAGGGCTTCAGAGCGGGAATCAGAATGAACTTCGTAGAAATAATGATAGGGGAGAAATTGAAGGAGGCGGATCCTGCCCTTGATATTATGGGGTCAGACCGCAAAGTTTTGCAGGTTGCTTGCCAAGACTTCACTAATTACCTTAAATTTCACTGGAATCTTATTGGAAAAGAAGCAAGCCAATGCGAACTAGTTGAAAGACTAGAGAATCTTTTCAAGGAAGATCCATCGGAGCTGGACGGGTTTTTAACCGTTTGGATTGGCATTTGGTTCAAGAAATGGAAGGAACGAGTCAAACTGCTCATAGGCGACCAAAACGCTAGCAGATGGAGTAAAATTTCAAAAAACCTCAGCAATGCTGAACCGGTATGGAAGAGAATTGAGAACAAGCAAGAACTCCAAGAGATTGTAGTGGCTACTCTGCTTAAGAACGGAGAAATATGTGGAACAGAAATCTTGTCTGAAAATCTTCTAAAAATGGAGCTTGGAGAAAAACGCGTTCAAGATCCCAGCGACAAAGAAAGAGTTTTCACTGCAGTTAATGACGCATTGAGGAAAGCTCGTGAGATGGCTCAAAGTAAAGGTCCACTAATCTTTGTTAAGATAGATAAGGGCTATTACAATACACCAAGCGAATAAAAACGGACTAAGCCCTTTCTAATATTTTTGTTTTTAAAATATTTTTGTAACTACTAAATAAAATAATGAAAAACTTGACGATTAAATTACTCTTTGTCTTTGAAGAGTCTTTGTTCGCCAATTGTACCGTCTTAGGGTCGTGGTTTCTCCGTAACCGCAAGCTGCACAACGCTTATCGCGCACGTGGTATGCGCGTCTTCCGCAGCGCCTGCATTTTATATGTTCAACTTTGCCTTGGCGCTTGCCCATTGATGGTGTGCCTTTTCCCACGGCGGTCACCTAGGCGGTGGCGAAATAAGGACTACGTTGTCTCCGCGGACGATTATTAGTCCCAGTTTCTTTTGGTTTTCAACTGATGTTGTGTCTTCTGTTTCTTCTAGAACTAGGTTTAGGTGTTGGTCGAAACCCTTCAGTCTTCCCCTGAGGCTTTTTCCGCCTTTCAATCGTACAAGTACGACTTTGCCAAGGTTTTGTTCAAGGATTTCGGTTGTCATTTCGCTCATTTTGGAATCCTCATGTATCTTTATCTCTTTTATACTTGAACTCTCCACATTTAAACCTATCTAAGCAGAGGCTCAAGATATTTGTGGAAGTTTTGCTCCTTTGATTATTATACTTCACATATTCCTGTATGTATTTTGTTTTGTGTATGTGGATGTGGAAATCTCTATTGAATGATTATTGTGACCGATATGAAGCGTATCTTCGAATTAGCAAAGTTTTCTGATGAAGACATGCTTAGAGTGCGTTTTTATAAAAATTCGAATTTCTGGATTAATAACAAGAAGAAGTGGTAATATCATGTTATTGTTGATTTTTCTCATGTTCTCTCTCTAAGCTCCACAGGGAGGCATGCACTTCCAGAAAGCAAACAAAAATTTATATGAAACCAAACTTTTCTAGAAGGTAGGTGGGCGATAACGGAATGGGTCATTACTGGTCCGTAAGGCTGCCATGGACTGTCTTTTTTGACACCGAATGTGAACTCTGCCGTGAATTCTTCACTTTTACTCAAGGATATGTCACCCAGCTTGGTCAAGGTGATAGTGGCTCTGGAGGCTCACGTGAACGTGCCGAGACTGCTGCAGTTAAAAAAATGATGACGGAGCAACGAAGTCTTTTAACGAAATATGGTAATGCGGGAATTTTTAGTCTTAATACTAGGAGGGTGGAAGTTCATGCTTGCCCTGGATGTGGCTACATTCAGTCTTGGATGATTAGGCGCGCCAAGAATCAAAAGAACAGGTTCCGTAAATATAGTTGGCTTAGCGGGATTTTGCTTTTCTTAATGGCTTTTCCCCTTTTGGGTTCTCTAAACTCGCCAGAAACCTTTGGTCTAACGGTTAATCTGATTGTACAACTATTGACTGCTTGTTTGGCGATTTTATTTGTTTTTTCACTTTATAGGGCTGACAAATTTAATCGTACGTTCGACCCCAATGCAGGAGTATTACAGAATCACCCTGGTCCAATCCAGAAGAAACCACCTAGGATTAGGTTCTCGTCCGATAATTACCGATATTTTTGAAGGATGATTCTTTACGGATTCTCCATCACTTTAGTAACTTTTGGCTGCCTTTTTTTGTTCAATTTTACTGTTAGCTTTTGCTTGTTAAATTGACTGGGGGGGATACGTGCTTATAAGTAGGTTTTATGATTATTTTTTAAAAAGCAGAAAGGGTAAAGGGTAAGGGCATGGTTCCATTCATTGAGTTCATAATTACTTTCCTGGTTGCTTTTGGGTTAAACCTGATACCCTTTTTTGGTCCCTCGAATCTTTTGATAGCTTCCACAGCAGCCATCGGCATGGCAAACGCTGACGCAACTGCACTAGTCACAATAGGTTTTCTTATTGCTTTGGCCGCAGCATTAGCAAAAGGCATTCACTACATGATAACTTTCTTTGTGAGCGGACACCTGAGTGAAAAAAGTCAAAAGAGACTTGATACCGAGGCGGTAAAGGTTAAACGTTGGGCTTTTTTGCTGCTTTATTTAGCTGCGGCGACGCCTATTCCTGATGAACCTGTCGTTATACCGCTTGGGCTTATGAAGTATAGTCCAGCAAAGTTTTTCTTATCATATTTTCTAGGTAAAATTACGATCACAATTGCAGGCGCCTTTTTAGGCAGTTGGGTTGAAACTAATTTTGCACCTTGGTTGAGTCCAGAAGCAATGATTGCTATCTCTATAGCCTTGACAGTTATTATCACTGTTATACTGTTTAAAGTAGATGTAGGCAAGCAAATAGATAAAATCCTAAAAAGATTAAAGGTTAACAAAAAAGCAACAAGTGATTAGAGAGCAAAGTTAAATTTCACCCTTGCAGTGATTACGAGATAGAAACACTATGCCCACAAAGCAACGAAGATACGCCCTAAAAACGAAAGAAGCAAAACAAATTCTAACCGAAGCCTCAACAAAACCTAAAACTTGACCTGGAAGCGCTTTTCGGTTCTAAAGTAAACGTTGAAGTTGTTGAATCTGACGTAGGCTTAAGTTTACCTCATCGGCGGAAAACCCCTACTCTACAAAGCTGGCGACAAGATTCTGCCCACGCTGCTTTTCACCGAGTTCACTGCTCAAGCGCCAAAAATAGTGGTTGACATGGGCGCTGTTCCGTATGTTTGCAAGGGCGCTGACGTTATGGCTCCAGGCATAGTGCGCATTGAAGGAGAATTCAGCAAAGGCGACCTCGTCCTCGTGGTGGATATGAAGTTTGGCAAAGCGTTGGCACTGGGCGAAAGCCTCATGGACGCAGAAGCGGCAAAGCAAACCAAGAAAGGACCAGTAGTTAAAACGCTGCATTATGTAAGCGACAAAATCTGGGACTACACCAAAACACTAACCGAATAATTAATGGTTTTTTGCAGCCGATCAAGCTTAAAATGGTTTTTTAACTTTGCATCTTATTTTTTAATCCTTCTCTTATGTTACCAATCTGTTCGGTTGTAAGATTCGCTATCTCTTTTTCAACCTCTAGCACAAATTTACGTGCGGAATCTACATTGTTTTTGATTTCCATTGGGCTAAGTTCTCTCGCTACATAGTATTGGATGTCTATTCTCGTTTGCTTGGCTTTTACTATATCATCAATTAAGTTCTTATTAAGAAAGCCATTTTCCGAAAGGTACTTTGCCAAATTAATTGTGCAGTCATGTATCTCAGACTTGACTCCTATTTTCATAAGTAATCCGTATAATGCAAAGTATCTAGCGTAGTAGGCTGTGGTGGCTATCCAATCGGTTTCTTTAATTTGAAGCGTTGCTGTCATGGTGTTTAAGGCGCTTATTGATTTTTTTAGATAGGCTTTTGTAAGATTTTCGTTTGGTTCAATTATGCGGATGCCATGTTTTTGTTTAAAGCACCAGCTTAGGTCGTTATCTTTCAATATGGTTTCTCCATAGCATGGTTACAAACGGGTCAGGATTACATAGTACAATGTGGTCTCTAACTATTTCCTTAATTAAAATATCGCCTGTTCGTAAGCCAATGTTAAAGTTTTCTGTTGAAACGTTTTTTATGTTTATTTTCTTACCATAAATAGTTTCAAACTTCTTGATATGCAACAACTGTTTTTCTGGGATTTTGCCGATGTAGAATAGGTCTATGTCGCTTTCCTCATTAGCGTAGTCTTTTACGTAACTTCCGAATAAGATAAGCGGGTTTATTACGTCTATGTTGTTTAGATGCTCAGTAAGTTTTCGTATTAGAAAATTTTTCTCTAAATAGTTTAACGTGACAAGTTGTTCTGCGGTTGTAAGATAGTATTTTGTTAGAATGTTTTCTTTGTTAAGTGTGTACTGTTTGTTTCTTCCCACCATTGTAGAGTGAAGAATTTTGAGTTCTTCAAGACGGGTTAGGTAAGGCAGCAAGGTCATGTGGCTGGTACTCAGGAGCTTTCCAATAGCCCTCGCATGAAGACTTATTGCATAATTACTTCTATAAAGAGTTAATATTTTATAATATATGGCAGGTTTTTCTTCCATATGGAAGTAAATACTTCCAAGTAGCTATTAAATCTTACTCCGACTCGTTAGCTTCCTTACACCTACGCAGCCAACAGCAACAAAAAAGCAACATAAGCAACCAGAAAATAACAAAACAAAAGAGTTGAAACCCTTTTTGGCTATGATTGCT
>CAWEBD010000133.1:0-37639 GCA_963806435.1 uncultured Bacteroidota bacterium | reverse complement strand
TCTCATCAGTCTGAAGAAGAAAGACATCGACTCGTACACCAGGAACGAGATTACATACGAGACGTTGCGCCAAAGGGCAACGGTTATAAAGGAGTGATAGAGCTCCTGTCTTTCCTGATAAGTTCCGAATTACAATTACACCTTCGCCATAAACAGCACAGCCCCGGTCCACGGGGCTGCTCGCTAAATACGCCTGTCATCGCGAACCCGGAGAAATGGAAGAGGAATTGGCGCAGAAGTGCGAATCAACTTGCGGCGGTTGACAGACCGGTTCTATTTCCTCTTCGGATATCCGACCGTCTGCCCGAACAGCACGCGCTGGTCGGGACGCAGCTTCAGTCGTGCGGCAAGCGCGGGTTTGTTGCAATTATGAAACCACGCTGCCAGGCCGTGCGAAGCAGCGAACAGGTAGACATTCGCCGCGATCATACCGGTGTCGACGAAGTAATATGACTTCTGAACTTCCGGATCGCGCAAACCCGGTTCCTGATAACCGGCACTATTGACAAGCTTGTCGAGATCCGCAACGTAGATGAGATTGAGCGGTGCCTTCACTATGAGACTTCTCTGGCCGTGATTAATCGCGATGGGACGCAGGTCGGCCTGCAGGACCGGAGCGAGCAAGTGGGCGAAAGGATCGAAGTAATAAACACCCTCCTTCATCAATACATAGACATCGATCTCCTGCGAGTTGCTAGCCGACGCGGCAGTCCTGCCCGAAATGTTGAACGGACCCTTCGTGCGGTTCACGCCGCATGCAGCCCAAAGGAGATTTGAAATTGTCTGTAGAGAGAGTTTCTTATTACCGATCTCGCGTGTGGTCTTTCTTTTCTGCAGCGCGCTCGAAACGGATGTTCCGCGATCAAGTTTCGGTTTCGGTAATTTGATCGGCTTCGGCTCATGTGAAGAACCAGTATGTTTTGCGGGAGATGCTGCATCGGGGTTTTGCGAATTATCCCTGTGAATCATGAAATCATCCCTTCCTGAAGAGTTTTGGCGCTTAATTTTACAGAAAACAGGACTAAAAAACCAAGTTACACACAGAGAGCCTTTCCTCTGTGGTCCGGGACTACTCAAGCCGCTCCTTGTTTCTCCATGTAATGACGTCAGCCTCGGCGGGCGGCGCGAATTGTAAAACACGAACGATACAAATGAATCTGTGTATCGAATCCGAATCGCGCGAATGTTAATTCGTGGTATTTGCGGCTAATGGTAATTTATTTCCTATTCGTGTGATTCGTGTTCAACTATTGGGGACCGGCTCAATTTGAAATACCATAGAGAACCTTGCGAAGTCACGCCGAAGGCGGACTCGCCGTGGGCGAGGTTTTCATGGAGAAGTTATTCGAATAGGACGCACTAATGGATTCCACGGAAAGGACCTTCGGTAAATTGGAAAAGAAGGTCTCACAGTCGTAAAGTGGTGTAATTCCGGATGTGCCGGAATAAGAATGACATCTCACAAGACGAAAGGAGACCTTCAATGAGTAAGATGAAGTTAGAAAAGCGAGATAGTAAAAGCAACGAAATGAAGTTGCCAGAGTATGACAACTTCATCGCAGTTGATTGGTCAAAGGCAAACATGGCGATAGCGAGATCGACTCGGAACAGCGTTGCACCAAGAGTGTTTGAGCGGCCAGCCGATGTCGAGGAACTGAAGGCGTATCTAAAAGGCTTGCAAGGCAAGACGGTAGTAACAGTGGAAGAAACGACAGTTGCACATTGGCTGTACCTGGAGTTCCATGATGTAGTAGATCGGATTCTGATATGCGACCCATATAGGAACAAGTTGTTATCAGACGGTGCGAAGACAGATAAGATCGATGCAACCAAATTGTGCGAGCTTTTAAGAGCGGGCTTGTTGAGAGAAGTGTTTCACAGCGATGATGAACTTTATGAACTAAGACTGTTGGTGAGTGCGTATGATGATTTAGTTGCGAATGGAGTACGTTCACTCAATCGTAGATATTCGCTAGTTCAACGACTTGGTCCAGGTGCAGAAGGGTCGTCCAAGGACTTCATTCTTAACTCTCTGGATAGCAACATAAAGTTGTACCGGAAAATGAAAGAGGAATACGAGAAAAAGTTCGAGTGGTGGTGCAAAAGGAATAAACTTTTGAAGATACTTTTGGATGTTAATGGGATCGGAACGATAGGAGCCGTGAAAATACTGGCTACAGTTATCGATGCAAGACGCTTTCCTGACTGTGGTCACTATCTTGCGTACTGCGGGCTTGTGAAATTAGAAAAGATAAGCGGCAATCGCAGCTATGGGAAGCGAAAGCCGCGATACAGCAGAGTTTTGAAATCCGTTTATAAGACAGCTGCCCTAGTAGCAATCCAGGGAGAGAATCCGATGAGAGATTATTATGATTACCTGCTCGGGAAGAGGAGTTGCAGAACATAACGCGAGAAACGCCGTTGCCAGATATATTGCCAAGGTCACCTATGGCATGTTAAAGAGCGGCGAAGAATATGAACCGTACAGATGGAGGAAACAGGAAAAAGAAATCGTCAAATAATTAGGCTCAGCACAGAAATTACTCCGGTCTGTATCTTCTCTCTACGAGACCACTAGCCTCTCCAAACGACTCCCTGGAAAAAGAGTAGGAGGGAGAGTTCAAGTCCCTTGCGTGCAACAGTTACACCGCTTAGGCGGAACGAATGTGCCACACCTCGGTTAACCCCCTCCCGTTTATACTCTAATTTACCGTAGCCCGATTCCCATTGGAGGATAGAGAGCTCAGATAGGCGCATAGTAAACGATACTTCTTAAAGAAGTCGAGTAAAGAAAGGATCAGTGAAGAGAAGATTATGACCGACAGTAATTTCTATATCGACCAAATCCAGCCGACAGAAAGCGGCGCAGCCATCTCCCGTGGTTGTGAGACCAAAAGTCAGGAAACAAAGATCCAAATCTTTGTTAATGGAATGTTTTTCCTCTTGACTTTCTTTTCCATAGGCGCAAGGTACCTCTGATTTTCTGAAAGTGAGCCGCTATCAAGTATTGCATTCACTTGACTCTCTCCAGCCTCGCCGCCCAGCCGCCGCCAGAAGCAAGATGAATGTTCAAGTTCTCGCCGGACTTGATCCGCATTTCTACTTTCCTGTAATCAGTCGCATCACGTTCGGCGTTCAGGCCGTCCTGAAATATAACCGCCCTGTAAGTGCCTTTAGGAAGGAATGAAAAATCCAACTCCAGATCTCTCGGCGTCCAGTTGGTCATCGCACCGACGTACCATGTATTCCCTTTCCTCCGCGCGACCGCTACGTACTCTCCCACCTCCCCGGCGAGCGGGACCGTCTCGTCAAAGGTCGTCGGAACTTTCGTGATGAAGTTCGTGCATTCCTGCTCTCTCATGTAAGCAGTCGGGTTATCCGAAAGCATCTGCAGCGGCACCATGTACACGACATACATCGCCAGCTGCTGGCAGCGCGTCCCCTGGCTCATGGGCATCGAGCCAATCGGCCTGAAGGAGTCCTTCGTGGCATTTCTCATCGCGCCGGGAGTGTAATCCATGGGACCCGCCAGCATGTGTATATAAGGAATGCTCACGACCTCACGCGACGCATCATCGGCAGACCATTTCAAATACTCCATTCCCCTCACGCCTTCGTTGCCGACGACGTTGGGGTATGTCCGTTGCAGGCCGGTCGGCTTGAAGACTCCATGGTAATCGACAAGGAGGTGATATTTCGCGGCTTTTGCGGCAATCGTATAGAGAGACGCCACAGCCACCTGGTCATCGCGATCGACAAAATCGATCTTGAAACCCTTCACGCCCATCCTGGAATACATCGGAAACACGGTATCCATCTGAATCGTCACCGCGTGCCACGTGGCCCAGAGTATCACGCCGACATTTTTCTTTTTTCCATAAGCGATAACCTGCTTCAGGTTCAGTGCGGGTATTATCTGCTTAAGGTCCATTGCCGGCGACCAGCCTGCGTCTATAATGATATAAGGTATTTTGTTGGCGGAGGCAAAATCGATGTAGTACTTGTAAGTGTCCGTGTTGATGCCGGATTTGAAACTGACGTGCGAGATATTCCAGTCGTTCCACCAATCCCAGGAGACCTGGCCGGGCTTGATCCATGACAGGTCCTTTATTCTCGGAGGCGCTGCGAGCTTCTGCACAATATCGTTGTTCAACAGGTCCTTGTCCTGGTTTGCAATCGCGGCAACACGCCACGGAAAACTGCAGATGCCATTGACTTTGGCGATGTAGTCGGCCCTTTTCGTCGCGATATAATTGATGCTCCCATATCCGCCCAACTCCGCTTCCAGCGGATACGGCGCGTAGACACCCCTGAACCCTTTTCCGGTTTTATTAATATCGAGGTACATGCCGGGATAGTTCTCGAGGTCCGCCTCGGTGATCACGACCTTTTTGCTTCCCACCTCGACCAGCACCGGAAGAAACGCCAGCGAATCCCTGGCGAACTGAGAAATATTGATTTCCCTATACAGCGCCTCAAAGGATGAATTGAAAATCTTACCGTTCCTGTAATCGTTCATGTATGGAATGAACGCCTTGTCGTCTCCCGTGAAGTTGAAGTTGGCGACTTCATTCTTCACAAAGATCTCGCCTTCTTTCATCGTGAAGAAGCGATACGCAACGGCATCATCGTATACTCTGAAGATGACGCCGAAATCGCCCGCGCAATTGACTGTGAGCTGGTTGTACCGGTCCGGGACAATCGCCTTGATATAATCTATCGCTTTAAACGAGCTGTCGACGCTTTCCGTGCTCGACGATATGATCTTCGCACTGTCGCCGAGCACCTCACCGTCCTGCAGTTCCAGGGAAATTGCAGACGGCGCGATCAGCCTCTGGCCGCTGTCCTGGACGGACCACAGCAGTTTTGCTCCCGCCTCGACCTTCAGGCTAATGGCGCCATCAGGTGACTTTACATCAAACGTCTTTTGCGCGAGGAGTATCGATGGAGTCACGAGGAGCAGGACCAACAGTCCCGTCAGTTTGCTCTTAGCTCTTTTTGTGTCGTGATTGTTTGTAGAAATTGCCATGTTTGCCTCCGCCGGTCGGTTGTCCAGCTTTCTGCTAATATAACACGATAATGGCTTCGGCGGGAGAGGTGAGACTCAGGAGCTGGACAGTCGAGGCAATAACTGGTCAATGTGTGGGGGCGATGCCCGCCAAAAGCTCCCGTCATCGTGATAACCGCCGTGGAAACATTCCAGTTATTCGAGCGGTTTGCCTCCGTCGCGACGATTCACTCGTTCAACTTGTCGATATAACGCCAAAAGGACGCATGACTAGTCGTGCGTCCGAAAGGAGAATCGGAAATTATTTCACCGACACAGCTGTTTTTTACCGTACGTATGTTCGGGGTATGCTCTTTCTATCATAGTCCAGGGGTCTTCGCACGGCACGACGTTTGAAGATTAGAGCAGTGGAAAGCGTTTGGACTCAATCTCGAAATATATAGCTGGTCCTTTCTTCAGATAGAAATTACCCGAACAAAAACACGAGCACTTGCTTTGTCCAGACGCGAGATAAAGGAGAACGTTCATGGGAACCGGCCAAATGTTGCTTGCTCTTCTCGCTCTAACCATTCTCGCGAGCGTCACGGTATCGGCAAATAAACTCGTCCTCAATCAAACCGGGCTGGTTGAGGGCTCCGAAGCGATGATCACCGGAACGGCCATCGGCCAAGCGATGGTTGAAAAGATCACGGTGAAGTATTTCGATCAGAGAGTGCTCCCCCCGCTCTCGACCGACACCGTAAACGTCCTCACACCTCCGTCACTACTCGGCCCGGATTCCGGCGAGGTTGCCGACGACCCGACCACATTCAACGATATCGATGATTACAACGGATATCAGGATTCGGTCCTGACACCTCGTCTCGGGTATTTCTGGAGAACATGCAGGGTATATTATGTAACCGAAAATTCACCGGATGCGAACGCCGGGACTCAGACTTTTCTGAAAAGAATAGATGTCACGGTAAGAAGTCCGTATATCACTACGCCGGGTGACACGATCGTGATTTCCAAGATTGTTTCTTACAGATATAAAAAATAGGAGAGCGCGTGGATACAATGATGGATACGATTGGCTCAATGGTAATGGCCGGTCTGATCATGTTGGCAGTTATTAAGATGAACGTCTCGCTCACGGATACCGGTTCCGACACGAACGTTCAGGTAATAACTCAGACAAACCTGACTGCCATTGCCGACGGCATCACCTATGATTTTTACAAGATAGGCTTCAGGGCAACGCCTGCCATAATATTTGCCGACACAAGCGCGATCACATTTCGCGCCGATCTACAAAAGGACGGCAATCCCGACACGGTGCATTACTGGATAAGCACGCCCCTTCTCGGCAGCGGGTTGAACCCGAATATGCTCATTCTGTACCGGTCTGTTGACAGTGGTTCGCCGACGGGCGCGAGCCTCGGGCAAACTTCGTTCTTGCTTACCTACTTCGATAGCACAGGAACACAAATATCCGTACCCGCCGGCGGGACGTCGGACCAAAACGTCCTATCCAAAATTAAATCAATCAAGATCGCGCTTATGGTTCAGAGCCCCAATCTGCTCATGTCGGACACGACTTATGCCGGTGCATATTGGGTACAGTACGTTAGTCCGAAGAATCTCCGCTCATTGATGTGATAGGAATAGAGGAATCCCATGGGAAGAATGGCGATAATAGCAGTTTTGACGCTCGTATTCTCGTTATCGATAATTGGTTTTAACCTGAACAGGCGCGCGACAGATGCCGTCACCAATTACGTCGGCAATTATGACCAGACGTGTGCGGAGGACGTTGCTTCAAGTGCGGCCGAAATCTATATATTGAAACTGAAAGAGAACCCTTCGATGACGGGGACGTTCACTATCGATTCAATATTGGGTGGAAGCGCAACCGTGGATATCGCCCAGGTTTCGACAGACACCTTGAAAATGACAAGCGTCGGGTTGTTCAATACCTATAACGACACTGTCAGAAACAAACTTTATGCGGTTCCAATAAACATACCGCCTATCATGGGCGGAGTCAGCATGTCCGCCAGCAAGTCCGCTTCGTTAACAGTCTCGGGAACCGCGACCATCAGCGGGGTCGACAAGAATCCGGATGGGTCTCCAGTGTTGCCCGCGGATTCTGTGGCGGGGATCGCCCTGAACTCAACGGCTTCATCGGGAAGCATTTCGTTGAACAGCAATATCAACGGCAAAGGAACCGTGACGCCTGACTCCGAAATAGTGTCCAATTTACCGGATTATACCTCGTTCGCAGATGAGATGATTCGGCTGGCGACAGTGTATACCGGCCAGACATTTAGCTCCGGCACGCTTGGCACCGACACAAGTCCCCAAATATCATATTTCACTGGAACCACCAAGATTACCGGACCCGTTACCGGCTCCGGGATACTCATAGTGAACGGTAACCTCGACATGTCAGGGCAATTCACCTTCCATGGATTGGTCATTGTTTACGGCACCGGCAGCATCACGGTCACACAGACCGGTACTTCGAGCATTTATGGCGGCGTCGTCCTCGCGGGTACAAACACCTCTTATGTCCAGAAAGGTACTTCCCTGGTTCAATTCAGCAGCAGTGCGCTGAACAACGTCCGCAGCAGGACAGTGGGGAAATATCTCATCGCGGACTGGTGGGAGTAACGGGCTTCTCGATCTGCGCGGGATCTTCGACTTGGGGGAGGATCCCCTACTTAGTGGTTCCCTGGGACTACTTACTCCATCGATTCACGGTTTCATGTTGGGGATTACCACGTCGTCCATCCACTATCGTGGACGGACTCCTCGTAATGACGGGTTAATTGACGGGACGATCCCCTTCAATTCTCCTGTCATCGCGATCTCCTACACGACTCATGTCATTGCGAGTGGCGCGTTTCGCGCCACGTGGCAATCCCCTGCTTAGTAGTTTTCCACGAGGACAGGGTCCCTCATTTGGTGGTTTCATGTTGGGGATTACCACGTCGTCTATTCCGCTCTCGCGCGACATCCTCCTCGTCCCGCCTTGCGGGATCTCCCGTCCATTATATATGCAATATACGGGATGGCGCAAGGCGCGCACCGACATAGATAGTATTTCGGTCGGGACAATCACTGGTTGATTGCGGGGCCTTCCCCTTCAAACCTCCCGTCATCGCGGTAACGTGATGTGGTTGAGTCGGTCCGATTACGAGGACGGTTGGAATCCCGCCCCGCGGGACAATACCTCACTTAGCGGTTTGATGAAATGAATTCTCCGCGCCGTACTCAACCCCCACCTTTTCCCTCCCCTACTTCTGGAGACATGGGAGGGTTAGGGAGAGGGATGAGTAAATTCGGCCCTTCCACTTTAAGTTCCCTTTCACCGCAATCGGGAACAAAAGGAAAATCACCCCACACATGATAACTTACCTCTTATTCATGCGTACTCAAGGAAAGAACATCAAAAGGGTTTCCCAATGCTTACGATAGAATCGGTCTCAAAGAAGTACCGCTCCGGAACCGTGGCGGTCGATAACGTCTCACTCGAATGCAGCGCCGGAGTCGTAGGACTTCTCGGCCCCAACGGTGCCGGCAAGACTACTCTGATGCAAATGATCGTAACGCTCACGCGTCCGACCTCGGGACGGATACTCTTCCGCGGCCACGATATCCGGCGCGAGCCCGACTTCGTGCGCGCGCGCCTCGGGTTCCTGCCGCAGGATTTCGGCGTCTATGAAAGCGCGACCGCATTCGAATTCGTCTCCTATCTTGGTGGCCTGAAAGGGATCCGCTCCCGCGACAAAGTCATGCAGGTCCTGGAAGCGGTGAACCTCCACGGAATGGCCAACACGCCGGTCGGAAGATTTTCCGGCGGGATGAAACAGAGGCTCGGCATCGCGCAGGCGCTCGTGAACGACCCCGAGCTGCTGATCGTAGATGAGCCTACTTCAGGACTCGACCCGGAGGAACGGATGAGGTTCCGGGCTCTCCTGACCACTCTCGGGCAAAACTCGCTTGTCATACTTTCGACACACATCGTCTCCGACCTTACCGCGGTCGCCGGAAGGATCGCAATCCTGCAGAAAGGGAGACTCCGGACCATAGGCTCGCCGGAAGAAATTCTCATGTCAGCATCGGGCCACGTGTGGGAAACCGTAATCAGCTCGGCCGAATTCGAACGCCAGAGGCTGAAACTCCGGATCTCTTCGGCAGTACAAAAGGCGGACGGTGTCCATGTCCGCTTTGTCGGTTCGGACGGGGCGCCTTTTCATGCAACCGCAGTCGAGCCCGAGCTCGAAGACGCGTATCTCCTCATCACTGGCGAAGACGCACCGGTCATGAGAAACAACTCTTTCAAATCCGGTCGGTGCTCGTCATGGAATCGATTCTCCGTTTCCGGCGGTCGTCCGCGTTGGTTCTCTTCCTGGTCTTATGCGGAGCCGCGTTCATGCTGATGCCCGAGGCGGGCACAGGCGGGACTACGTTTCTTATCGGACAACAGCGGGTACTGCTGAACTCCGCCGCCACAGCACTCACGTCGGCCATAATGGGAGGAATGATATTCAGCCTGGCGGGATTCTATCTCATCAGCAATTCGGTGACACGCGACCTCCGGAGCGGCGTGGGCCGGCTCATCGCGGCCACACCGGTGTCGTCGGCACGCTACCTGGCGGGAAAGCTGGCTGGTAATATACTTTACCTGGCCGGCATGGCGTTGGTCTTCATGTTCGCATGCATGGGGATGCACCTCCTGCGCGGGGAGGCGCCGCTGGAGCCGATGGTTTACCTGGCAACTTTCGGGATAATGTTCGTCCCGTTGATACCTTCACTCGCGGCGATCGCGCTGATGTTCGAATGCGTACCATTCCTTTCCGGCCGTCTCGGGGACGTCTTGTACTTCTTCATTTGGGTTGCCTCTCTCGGGCTCACCGCCGTCATCATTTCCGAATCGCAGGGACGCTCATGGGTTCTCGCCGGCGATATCACAGGCGTCGGGTTCTTCATCAAGGAAGTCGCGACGGTTATGGGCGCGACGGATTTCAGTATCGGCTACGCCAAGTTCAACGCGGCGCTGGCGCCCGCCTATTTCCCGGGACTTAAATGGATACCGGAGGTCTTCATCCCGCGGCTCGCTTCCGCTCTTCTGACGCTCCCATTTTTCGGCATCGCATGGGTTGGATTTCGCCGTTTCGACCCCGCCCGGACGAGTTCGCACAAAAAAGGCGGCGCCGGGAAGATTGCCCGCCTGCAGCAGACGATTGTCTACAAGTGGCTTCGCACTCCTCGCGGTGGATGGCCCGCCGGTTCCCCGTCTTTCACAAAGGCGGCTTTGCTCGACGCCCGGTTGACACTCGCGCTGTCTCCCATTCTCTTCGTCGTTGTCGCGGCATCGTTCGTCTTCAATATTCTTGCTCCGATAGAGGTGATTCGCGATACATCGCTACCGGTGATGTTCTTCGTACTGGTTCCCGGGCTCGCCAGTATCTCCACGAGGGACCGGTCCCGGAATACCACACGTTTGATATTCAGCGCGCCTTTAGTAAGGCAGCAGTTCGTGTTCGTGAAGTTTTTTTCCGCACTCCTCTTGACGGCGCTGGTCGGATTTGTTCCGTTGGTCCGGATTGCACTGAACGATCCGTTCAGCGCGCTGGCGTTATTGAATGGAATGCTCTTCATGGCCGCGGCTGCCACTCTGCTCGGTTTGCTGACAAACACTCCGAAGACATTCACTGCCATATTCCTCCTCTTTCTCTACGTTGCCGTCAGCTCGAAGGCGACGCCGGCGCTGGATTTCGCGGGGTGGCAGATGCTTGCGACACCATCGGTGATTGGGTCCTACGCTCTTGTCACATTCTTTATGATCGGCGTTACATGGGGTGTGGAACGGTGGAAGATGAAGAGAGATGGAAGTTAGCCGCCAGAGGCGGGGCTTAAAGATGGCACACGGATATCACGGAGAGTACAGATAATCACGGATTCTTGTATCATTCTAATCGGTATGAATCGATGAAGGGGGCGTGAGGGACTTCACCCCACAAACATCCTGTCACTGGGAGTCCATCCCGATTATAGAGGTACGGACGTGGCGATCCACTACTTAGTGGTACAACGTCAGGGATGTGCTGTCCCGATTCGCGGTTTCATGCTGGGGATTGCCACGGCATACAGCGCGCTTCGCGCGTCGGACTCCTCGTCCCGCCTTGCGGGATCCCGACATATATAATATTTCGGTCGGGACAATGACTGGTTAGCTGGCAGGGACGCTCCCTCCCAAACATCCCGTCATCGTCCCGTCCACAGCATTGTACATGACGGTGTGCACCCTGGGCTCATCGAAGCTGCAACCAGGATCAGCGACGAGGCAGCTTTCTCGGGCGGGAGGGCAATTACCGCCGGAACTGGCTTCGAAGGCGGGCGAGCGGCATTGATAGCCGACGGATCCTTTCGGCGCTCATCCTTCGACTCGTCCGACGCGAAGATTTTCGCGTCGGGCTCGCTCAGGATGACAGGACCTTTGGGGCCCGGGCAAAAGCAAACCAGTCACTCTGAGCGAGTCCCGATGAAATCGGGGCGAGTCGAAGAGTGAGTCAGGCCCGATGAAATCGGGACGTGGCGATCCCCCTGGCACCAAACCTGTCTTCGCAGGTGAGCGCAACTCACTTCCTCGCGAATTCAATGAGCGCACGATAATCGTTATTATCCGCGTCGCGCAGCGCCTTCAAGTAGGCGGACCTTGCAGCACCCTGAGAGATCAGGCCGACGCTCCCCCAGGTAAAAGGCGGTCGCCCAAATCCGTGACTGACCAGGATATCCGCGATGAGGCGTGAGTGCCTCCCGTTGCCGTTCGCGAATGGATGTATAGAAACGATCCGGTGGCTGAACCTCACGGCTATTTCATCCGCTTCGAAGGCGTTGTTGGCAGTCCAATATTTACTGTCGTCCAGCAGCTTTCTTAATTCAATACCGATTCCATTTTTGTCGATACCGATATTCTTGTTGGTTCTTCGAAACTCTCCTGCCCACTTCCAGATATCCCCGAACATCGCGCGGTGTAAATCCTTCACGAATTGCTCGGAGAGCATCTGTTCAAGATTGAACTTTCTTCTCCTGCTCCACTCGACGGCTTTCTCCACGCCGAGCTGCTCGAACTCATTGAGCTCGCCCCTGGTCGTAATAGTTCCTATGAGGAGGCCGTCTCTCTCGTCTTCATCGAGAGGTGTCTGGCCCTCCGAGAAGTCGAGGTCTAATCCCACAGATGCTTCGGGACCTCACGCTTCAGCGTCTCTGCCCTGTCTTTGATCGCCTGCTTCAACCGCTCTTCGCTGTTCTCCTGCTCTTCCAGCTTCATGTTGTGCGAAGTTCTCATGACAATCTCACGGGCCACTTCTTCGGCCCGCTTCTCGATCATCTTGTCGATGGTAGACTCCTTCGGCAGGAACCCGTAGACGAACTCAAGGTCGAGTGCCCGGCCGACTTCGATCAGCTTCTTGAGCGTAATGCTCCCGTCCCTCTCGCGCTCCTCGATTTCCTTCACAGTGGCCGGCGTCTTCTTCAGCCGCCTGGCAAGTTGGACGAGTGTCATGTTGAGTGTGGTCCTGATAGCGTTTATCCATCCTCCCGAAGGCACCTCGACCTCTCTGAGGACCTGTAGTTTCATGAGCTTCTTGTCAAGTTGCTCAACCATAAGCTTCCGGGTAAGCGCAGTCATTAGGTTATATCCTTATTTTTACATCGATAAGTATAAGGGTATAACCTTATTGTGGCAAGCATTATTTATGGATATATCCTTATTCCAAACGCAACCCTGCAAATCCTTCAGATTGACGGCATCAGGTGGTCCTCGCGGCCCTGGACGACTGGGGGACTGGCGTGGTTGAGTCCGTCCGATGTTAAGGACGAACGAAATCCAGCTCCCCGCGGCGCGGGGTCTTCGATTCGCGGGATAATCCCGTTCAATTCTGTCCCGAGCAACCTTAGCTGCTCCCACAACTCCCCTGTCAGTGCGAGGCACGCGGAGCGGGACACGACAATCCCCTTCTTCGTGGTCGTTCGCCCAAAGTGTTGCTCGGGTGGCGGTCCCTCGTCACTCCAACCAAACTATCGCCCGGAAGGAAGACCCTGCCAGCTTTGTCTGCAATCCCAAAAGTACGTTGGGAAGAGCTAGAACGTGACAAGAAGAAATCCGGTGCTAGATTGTGCGTTGATTCCCTGCTGTTTTGAATTCGGCAAGATTAGTTTCTCTTAAACCAACTTTAACTACCCGATGCAGTTTTGCTCTGTAATCCTTTTCCAGCTTATCCGTTAGCCCCTTCTTATCCAAAGCAGTCATGCAGAAAAAAGAGTCGACGTCTTTGATCGTGACCTCCCAATAGCTTCTTCTTGGTTTGACCAAATGCATCACGGGGGCGAGATGCTCTCGGAGCTTATAGTGTCTGCCGTAAAGTCTGGCAAGGCAGTTATAATTATACAGACTCACCAGCAAAGTAATGAGAAGAGCTACAGGATCACTTGCATCCATCGGAAAAGTTGGGTAATCATCAGGAAGCCAATCGGGAGTGCTAGGAAGATCACCTTGTCCTCGGGTTCTTACCGCCTTTATTGGCTGGGCATGGTAGAAATCATGACCTCCTTCACCCTCGGGCGTCTCGAAACGATATCCAACACTTACAATTTCGTCCTTTGAATTTCTCAAGAATACGACAAGCTGCAGGCGGAACTCAGGAATCGAGGTCGAGAAATTGAAGTGGAACGTCATGATCGGAATAGCCTTCATGTTTTCCAGCGGCTCCAGATACAGAAAAAAACCTGTGTCCGACAAATCCCAGTCGGTCCCGCTGAGTATCGTTTCAAGTTGTTTCTGCGTCTGTAAAGGCTGCCAAGACATTGCCAGTTCGTCATACATCCCCTTAATGGTTTCGGGCAGGTGCCCTTGCTGACGTGTGTACAGCCCCGAATCATCATAGATCGAGTGGATGATCTCCTTGATAATATCTTGCGGATTTACCATTACCCCATCTCTCAGGAGGTGAACCTTACAAGCGGTCTATATTGAACTTTGGTTAGGGCCTCCTTGAGTTTCTTTGAGGTCTGCTTTTCGGGATCTACGCAAAAACGACGGACAAATGGCGGAGAAACTTCAGAGACAAATCCTCGAACCTTATCAGCTTCTAAGAACGCAGAAAGATCCTCACAGAAAACAAAAGAAGATTCTCGTTTTACGTCCCAAGGACTTCGTACTTCGTCAATCTTGTCACATTTACTGATCTTGTGCCAGAACCAAGCGGGCCTTGAGAGCCAACCAACTCTTTGATACTTGTATCTCGGGTCCTCCAGAATTTCGCTTCTTAGTTTACCCTCTACGTAGGTTGAAAAAGAAAAGGCTGCGTTCCAAGAAGTAAGACTGCCTCTGTTTCTTTTCAACAAGCTTGGGTATCGTGCCAACAAATGGGGAAGATCAACTAGAACGTTCTGGGCAGGAAGAATGGCCCTTTCTAACCACTTCGCCAACCGTGACGAAGCAACTCTGGCGGCCTGCTCATCGTCAGGATATGTGTCCTTTCCTCTGTAACCGTTACCAGATTTCCTTAGGAAATCCCTGACGGAAACTTGCTGCGGTTCTTGATCCTTTGACAAGAATTCAAGCGCACTCGGGTCTATCAGATTCAAAGTTTCAAGATCAAAGCCCAGTAGCTCAACGATATTGCTATCCATCTTGCCGAGGAGTAAATCAGTCCTGGTCTCTTGTCTTGCCACCGCCTTTGGAAGAACCGGCCAGTACCAAGGTCTGAACCCGTTAGATCTCTCTTTCCACAATCCAGGGTTGTCTATCTGCATATCCCCTAAATTAAGATCAGCAAATGACTCCAAGTGTCCTTTCAGCGTCAAATCAAAAGGGTTTTGCTGGCGCAATTGATTGAGGGCTATGATGTATTTGCATGACGAATAACATCTTGCAAGATAGGAAACTCTCTCTCCGGTAATGGTTGGACCGGGTTGAGCTGGAATGTTATGATCGACGTTTAGAAGGTCATAATCAACTACCAAAATGTCAGCATGATCAAACTTGTTTTCGTCGCCAGTCTGAGAAGATTTCCGAGCGCTTGCCCTCCTTTCTTCCAAACCTCTGAGGGCTTCTACGAACTCTGCCGTTTCAATCGGGACTACCTCAAAATCTTTCTGAGCTTTCCTGAGCCGCGCACTCCACGATTTGGCGTTGTTCGGGTCGTCATCATAAACAAGTATCATACCTGGCATCACGAAACCCTCCAACTCATTTGAAATGCTGTCTTAAAACCCTCATCGGGCTGGACAAACCTGACCGTGCAACCGGCTCGGTTAGCGATCATCTTAACTATGGTCAGTCCTAGACCGGTACCCCCATATCCTAAAGCCTGCCTTTCGGATGAGATCTTCATCTTTCGCACAAATGGCTTGAAAAGATCTTCGGCTTTAGACACGTCAACTCCTGCACCAGTGTCCTGAACAAGAACTACTGCATTTCTTCCATATGTCCTTGTGCTGACCGAGATTAGTTGCTTTCGAGAATCTACCAAAGCATTGAACGCATTCAAGAAAACATTTTGAAAGACTGATGCCCACTCAATGAAGGTACCATTGGGGAAGCGAAGGTCCCCACTGACCTCACCGATTTGAATGGGAGTTCCTCTCGTGAGTGGTTCGACCTGAAGTTTTACCTGCTTCAACACATCTATCACTTTAAATTTGGCCTTTGTTTCTCGAGTCTCGGCATCCATAAGTGGTGAAAAGAGCATGCGGGTCGCTCTAGCTCGGTTTATCCAATCTTCAAGCTTAGCAGTGATCTCTTGAAGAATACTGCTCGTTCGTTCGTCAGAGGTTCTGACATTACTCAAATTACGAATAACATCTTCCAAAAGCGTAAATTGCTTTGCTACTTCATGCTCATACGCCAGAGCCGAGATCCCTGCTGAGGCAAGCGAGCCCAGCAAGCCGACTTGACTTGCTACCTCCTCACCCTCAGTTTCGGCCGCCTGCACTGCTGCTTTTACTTCGGCCGAAAGTTGACGGTAAACCGGGACTGGTAGCTGTTCCCTGTAGTTATCTAGTACTTCGTCGACTCTCCGGTATTTGACGATCGCCGGTTCAGTGGGGCCGAATCTCTTCTTTTCCTCGAAACGCCTTTTTGCTTCGTTCATCGCGTAGAAGTCCAGAGCCCACCTTATTATTCTCCAAAGGTCCTTGTAGGCTTTGTTGTCGACCAATCGATCACGGGTCACAGAGATCGTGAGTATGTCTTCGTTTCCCTTCTCGCTTTCGGTATTAGCCCTTTCTTCTGACGTATTAACGTGAACAACACCGAACGTACGCGACAGCGTCGGCAGAAAATTCAGCCCTTCATTAACTTGTAATTCAGCCGGTAGGAGCTTCGACGCCGAAAGCCTATGCGAGTGGTCGAAATTAATTTCAAGCCAATCATTCTCGGGCTTGCCGTAAAAGGGCAAATGAAAACCCGCGTCATAAACATGAACGCCACCATATTCGTTGAAATATTCCCTCGCCTTTTCTACTGAGATTCCGTACGGTTGCCTGCGAACCAACAAATATATTCTGATTTCAAACTCCACATTTTGCAGCTTACAATCGTCGATGTAATACTCGGTCGGAATCGCGGGTTCCCCCGAAAACTCCAGTGACAACCGAACAAAATAGCTGCCTTTACGATGCTCTAATTTCCCCGTCAGCTTGGCATACCAAATCTCCTGAATAGCAGTCATCTGCTCTCGGAACGTCTTGAGCGCTTCCGTGTCCGTCCCGTGAATGTCGACGAAGAACCCGGGATCGCCAGAGGAGGTTGCAACTGCCCGCGAACGAAAAGGTGGTTGCAACCACCATATCTCCTTACCTAGATCCGCCCACAACTCGGGGGCCCACTGTTGGCGCAGCCGCCTGAGGAGGATCCTGGTCCCATGGAGCCTATTAGCGGGAAACGTTGTTTGACGGCTTAAGGTTTTGTATCGAGCTTCGGCCTCAGTCAGTTCTCCTGCCTGGACAGCCTTTCCCCAGTCCACGAAGGCCTGCAATTCGGAACGGTCATCTTTATCTGAAACCGTTCGTATGCTTATTCTAGAAGCTAAAAATTGAACCGCGAGCCTCCCGACCCCCTTGGAACCGGTCATGGGCCTTTTGAAATCCCTAGTGACACGTTCCTTTTGTTTATGAGTAGTACCAATTCTCATCCAAAACTCTCTGAACTCGTTGAAATCCATTCCGTGCCCATTGTCAGCCACTTCTATGTAGTCTTCGCCGAAACTTACCTCGACATTCTCTGCATCAGCATCATAGCTATTCTTGATGAGTTCCGCCAGGGCTATATGGGGCTTCCCAACGAGTCTCTCGCCAAGCTCACGGAGTAGAGCCGAGTCGATCGTAAAATGCAGGACCTTGGTCCCTTCAGCCTCCACATCTCTTGTATCTGCCGTAGTATTCATTGCGAGAGAAACTCCAGACAAATAAGGTAAGACAACTTCATCGGCACAGCATTTCCGATCATAGTCGCAAGAGCCGTCCTGTTTCTTGATTTCGAAAAATCAAAGAAATCCGGGAAGAATTGAATTCGAGCTGCTTCATGAGGAGTCAATGTACGGCGACGATTGGGGTGAATAAATCTACCTTGACCTGGGCTAACAAATCCACTCGTTATCGTCTGCGAGGGCTCTGTATATTTCAACCTGCCATACATGGATTTGTAAGTATGGTCATTGTTTTGGTGGCATAATGGCCTCAGACGATTTGGAAGATCGTATAGGCCCTTTTTGAACAGATAGTCGATTCTCCTCTGATTTTCTCTGGAATGTTTGCTTGGCTTATCGATTATTCCAGCACTCTCTGAATCCTCTAAATCCTTTATTGCCCATGAGACTGATCTTACTCTAGCAATCCTATGCTTTCGAACAACCTCAGTTATCTTGATCTCTTTCCCTTTAGCCGCCACCAAAACATGACGTTTCCTTCTTTGTGCCACTCCTATACTAGCAAGATCTACAACACCTGATTCGACAGCATATCCGTTGCGCCTAAGAGTCGCGGCTGTGAACTCCACTACATTATCCGAGGAGTGTACTACGTTCGGAACGTTCTCTATCACCACCATGGTGGGCTGTACGAGTTCAGCTAATCGCCCGACTCTTTCGTAGAGTGCATTACGTTCGTCGTTCCTCCGAGTGTAGTTATTCAGATCGGAATGCCCTTGGCACGGCGGTCCTGCTAGTAAGATGTCCAGATGCGCTATCTTTTTGACAAGTTCCTTTTCTGATTCAGTGGGTTTACTTCCGGAAACACCATCTATTATTTTTCTTATGTCCTCTGTGAATGAAAACGCAGGAGAAAAGTTCTGAACGTATGTTGCCATCGCCTCCGGATCAACATCGATGGCAACTACGGGCTTGAAAGGACGCCCCAACTCTCTCGCAGCCTCCCGACATCCCAACGAAAGGCCTCCGCAGCCTGAATAGATGTCTGCTGTTCGCAACTCGACTCCCTCGGACACATCAGGAATCTCGGTCTTCAGTTTGAGGAATTGCTTATCGCTTTTGCAGCCTAACATTGCCCGCCGTTGACATGAATGCTTGAATTTTCCTTTTCATTTTCGTCCCGTCTTTGACCTCGCATCCCCAAAGCACAAGTACGTCGAATCCTTGCCTACGAAGACGTCTCTTGACGTTTTCGTCTCTTCTTCTGTTTTCCGCAAACTTTTTTCTCCAATACGCTCTGTTCATCGTCGGTAACTTCCATAAGCCACAGCGCCTATGCCCATGCCAGAAGCAACCGTGAACAAACACTACCCACTTTTCCTTCAGACTGACAATATCGGGACTCCCAGGTAGCCCTTTTCCGGTGACTCCAAATCTCGCCCCGTTAGAACGCAATTCTTTCCTGACCTTCAGCTCCAGTGCGGTGCCGGAATGCCTCACCTTCGACATCAGTGCTGAACGCTGGATACTAGCTACGAGAGTCATATCAATTTAGGCTTTGGACTTGGACACAGCACAGGAGGTATTGGCTTCACTCATGCTAATCTAGGTTCTAAAATGTAAAATTGCAACGATTTGGGAGCTTGGACGCATTATCCTTTGCCGGTGCCCATAAACCTGCGATGCAGAATAGATGATCCCAACCCCGCCATTCCTCCCGCTTTCCTTCTCCAGCCAGACGAACAGCGCGGCACGTACCTGTGATTCGTCCATGCGTTTGCTTGATCCTACACTGCCGCCGGAATCATCATCGCCATCCGTTCGAAACGGACGGCTCAAAAAAGCTCAAAATCCGCCGCCCGCGGATTCGCGCTCCGTTGAGGCGTCCATTTGCGCGAACGCGTCCGACCATATACAATGTCGAGGGCGGAGAATGGATGCCGACAGCCCTGCATGAAATTCGTCTACCAAGTGTAACCCGGTTTAATTAAATGCAATCTATGGAACACCCACCGGACAAGCAAGAGGCTAAGGGGTTTCACGCAAAGTCCGCAAAGATGCTCTTTGAATGATGTAAAAGACTCCCTCGGGCGCAAAGCCCCGTCAAAAGTATTTATATGTTGGGGTGGCGCAAGGCGCCAAGCGCAGAGAAGAAAGGGCCCTTATCCCCAAGTCGCCCAGTCCCCACGTCTCCTGTGTCTCTATGGTTCAATTCACTATTGGCGAACACCTGCCGGACAAACAAGAGGCTAAGGGGTTTCACGCTACCGCCCTGCGGCATGCCGCATCATATATGAATTAGAATGTCGGAGCGGCAAAAGTCCGCAAAGTACCCTTTTGATTATGTGAAAGAGTGCAACGGCGCCCGCCTGCGCTAAAGCTTCGGCGGGCTGGCAAAGATCGCAAAGAAGAAAGGATCCTTATCCCCAAGTCGCCACGTCTCGCTGTCTCCTTGTCTCCATGTCGCCCAGTCCCCCATTCCCCCCGTCCCCGCTCTAGTTCCCTGACATATCTTCCTTAAGCCCGCGTTCGATGTAGATCTTAGCAAGTGATTGATACGGTATGTCTCTCCTGTTAGCCATCACTTTCAGGCGGCTAAGCATCATTTTCGCCAGTCGGAGGGAGATTTGCTCAGTTGATGGTTTGAGATTCGGCAGGCCGTCCATTACTATCCCATCCTTCCGGTCGACGTAATCGAGCGGAGAATGCTTCTGCCAGAATTCGCGTTCCTCGTCCTCGTCCCGAAACTTAGGGACGGGTTTTAGTTTCTTCTTCATAGTATTGTCTCTCTTTTCTGTTCATAGTACGCGCGGAGATCGGACGTATCTTCCCCGCACGAATCGCAAAAACAACGAGCAGGAACCTGCCGTCAAAATCCTTCCCGAAACAGTGATAGCGCGCTTCGACACCGGAGTGCTTCGCGTCCGGAAGGAGCACGAATGGCGGGTTGAAGAACACTTCCTCAATTTCCGCGCTCTTAACACCGTGTTTCTCGTTCTTCGAGAGATTGCCTTCGTCCCACTCGAATCCGCCGGCAGTCAGCAATCGGGCTATCGATTCGGGATCCATTTCATGTATATGATAAACATATTCAAGCGGTTTGTCAATGGGGGCCCGCCGGGCAAGCAAGCGGCCCCGGGGTATTTCACGCAGAGACCGCAAAGCCCTCTTTGAACCATGTGAAAGATTCCCTCGCACGCAAAGATCGCAAAGAAAATCGAATTGCCGTCTCCAAGTCACCCACTCTCCCAGTCCCCGTGTCCCCCCGTCTCCGAGTCTCCCGTGTCTCTGTGGTTTAATTCACTATTGTCGAACACCCGCCGAGAAGCAAGCGAACCCCGAATAAACTCAACCACGAGAGACACTGAGGCACAGAGGGAATAATTATCTCTTCTCTGTATCTCGTGTGACTCTGTGGTTTGATTCACTATTGGCGAGCCTGCACCCGATTGACTCCGCGCAAAAAAAAAGCCCCGCGCAAATTGCCGGGGCAGATGAGTAAAATAAAGAAGAACTCAGAATGAGAAGTTGATGATCGGGAACACCGGCATAAACCCGCCCGTCCTGATGATGTTAATGAGCCCTATCTGCAGGCCCTTCATGCTTCCTACGTTGTTCACAAGCCCGATCTGAAGTCCGCTGACATGATCGGCTTGATTGTACCAACCCCACTGGACTCCCTCGACGTTCTTGTCCGTCAGGTTCACCAGGGCTCCCTGCAGGCCGACGAAGTCCCCCTCGTTTATGTTGACGAAGCCCCACTGCAATCCGGTGACCCCGCCGCTTCCGACGCTGTTGATAAGCCCCCAATCCAAACCGACCACACCGGCATTCTTGCCATATATGAGATTTATACGAAGGCCCTCGATCGAATTGCTTTCCGGAAATATCTGAATGGGATTGACCAACGCAATGTTGATCGGCCTGGTCTGGGCCGCTCCCGGCGACGGCAATACAAGAATTGCGATAACGAGTGCCCCGAATAAGTGAATGACTTTCGATTTCATAGGATTCTCCTTCAGTTGTTGACTCCCAAATATAAAAGTCCGTGGGATATTTGACAATCGGACTCTCGTTCCAGTAGCAGCTCAATTTCAATTTGTCTGGTATCTTTTTACCCTCCTCCTTCCAGCCCCGCCCCGTCATGGCCGGGTCGTGGACTTTGCCGCGATTTTTCCCGTTTACCTCTTCTTCTATTCGCCTTTTAACCTTATAGAAATCGTAAACTTCAGATCTTCGATCTCAAATCTCTTCACCTCTTTACCTGTTCACCTATTAACCTTATTAAAATCCTAAGTCTTAGATCTTCGATCTTAAATCTCTTCACCCATTCACCTTTAACCCTTTACCTTTCACCTCTTAATACCATTTGTGTTTTCTTCCTCCATTAGATAATATTTTCCAACAATAACAGGAAGAGAGTATGTCTAAGAAAAGAGTCGAGTGGCACGATTATTTTATGTCGATCGCGGAACAGGTCGCGACACGCAGCACATGCGACCGCAAGAACGTCGGAGCCGTCATCGTGCGCGACAAAGTCATCCTATCCACGGGATACAACGGGAGCCTCCGCGGGGCGCCGCACTGCGACGACGTCGGCCACGATATGGAGAACGGCCACTGCGTACGGACGATGCACGCTGAGGCGAATGCGGTCGCGCAAGCGGCAAAGAACGGCGTGAACATCAACCACTCCGAAATCTACGTGACCGCGTCCCCCTGCCTGAACTGTTTCAAGCTCATCGCGAACTCAGGCATCAACACGATTTACTACAAGGAATTTTACCGCGACGAGAGGATAAGCAGGTACGCCGAAGAAGCGGGGGTTAAGCTGGTGTACATGGGAGAGGAAGGTAAGACCGCAACATGATGCCCCGCCGAACAAGCGGCGGCTAAGGGGTTTCACGCAAAGTTCGCAAAGCACCCTTTTGATAATGTGAAGAGTGCGACGGGCGCAAAGTTCGCAAAGAAATTTTACAGCGGCGAGCGGATGAGCAGGCGGCCCTGGGAGTTCTCGCAAAGAGACCCTCAAAATTTATAAGACCGTCCCACGGACGCCCGCCTACGCTGGAGCTTCGGCGGGCAGGCAAAGCTCGCAAAGAATTCAAACCGTTGTTTTCCCGCTTACCGGTTCTCTCCATCTCATTGTCTCCAGGTCCCACAGTCTCCATATCTCCCAATCCCCGTGTCCCCCAGTCTCCTTGTCTCCAAGTCTCCCAGTCTCCTTGTCCCCCACTCTCCAAGTCTCCTAGTCCCCCCATCTCCCCGTCTCCAAGTCCCCAAGTCCCCATGTCCCCTCGTCTCCTGCGTCTCTGTGGTCGGGTTGAATGTTGGAGTTGCTTGCGGTGTGAACTGCCTTACGCAGTCGTGGTGAGAAGTGAATCGGCTCCGGGGAGCCCGGTACTTAGTTCCTGCCTATACGCGGAGAGAGAAGGTTAAGATAATTACGGCCGGCAATCTCTTCCCGGGCTTTGGCGGCCTGTTCGTATAAATGCGACATAACTATGTAGAGCCCCATTGCGATTATCGCGGAGGTCAAAACAGGGAGGCTGTTCACCACCACGGAATACATGACAGCCGCGCATACGAGGACATACACGGCGAATTCAATAATGGCAAGCCGTCTCGCCACCTTTCTTCGGCTTCGCCCTTCCGTCGGCGGGATGACAAACGAATTGGAGTTCAATTCCCGGGAGGTCAGGGAGATGTCGCCGGCAACTGATGTTTCCCAAATCTTCAGCTTCGTCAGGCTTTCGCGGTGATAGCTATTCTTAAAATTGGATAGCGTCCGTTTTCTATTTTCAATCCCGCGTCCCGATTTATATTCCGTCGTCATATCTCCTCCCTTTCCGAACATCCGGGCTCCTGCTTTAGTCTTTGTGGCCCGATGTCTCGTTCGATGCGTTCACTTCTCAGTAATCTTTGTCCAGAGTCGTCTTCCCGGCCTGAATGTGACGGAACGGGTAACTTCTCGTCCGGACTGGTTCGCCGTCTCTGCAACTCAACGTTACATGTATATAACGCAAGTACTATGCCGGCAGACGCTTTCGCACCGAATCGGGCGGATTCGCCTTAAAACAAAGAAATCGGTAGCCGGAGGAGTGACGGAAAGCGGCCGAGGTGGTCATTACTCCGCAGGCCTGCGCAAAGAGCCACATAGTTGTGGCGGCACGTCATTCATAAGTGCCCGCCAGGACTACACTTAACCTCCCGAGACCGCTCCCGGCAAATGCCACCAATATTGGGCACCGCGTTGTCACGTGGTCGTCCTGGCTTCAAAGGGTTCACAGCCCGTAACCGAGTCGCCTTTGAAACGCCGGTCGTTTTCGGACCGCGGCGGAAAGAAAGTGTTTTTCTCACAGAGGAGGTAATTCTCGCTTTTGTGGTGGTAATATTTTCCGCAACCAGGAGGGCTCCACACAGCCACGCAAGCGCCCCTTTGCGCCATCCAGCATTCTCCATGCCTCCCAGTCTCCTTGTCTCCCAGTCCCCCGTCTCCCCCTCTCCCATTCCCCTTGTCTCCAAGTCTCCACCACTCACCCTCTGGACTTCAATCAATTGCGGAACATCGCCGGCCTGATTGATGTTGTGAAAAATGAAGTCGCGAAGCCAACAGATCAGTAAACAGATTCCGGTAATTCGAATTGAAGTTGTCTTTTGTCGAACCCCGCGCCGAACTAAAACCTTACATCCAATCCATCTGGGTTTTTGAGAGCCCGGTCGGGATGCCACCATCCGACACAAACCTCGCCGCCCCGAACGGCTCCGCCAAGATTATCATCAATTGTGAAAACTCAGTTACCTCCGTCGTGGACGGGCGAGTCCAGGAAAGCCGGGAGCACGGCTTATATTTTATCGGGACCAGGGACAAATCCGTTCTCCTCCGGACGAATCCCGGGCAGACGTCCTTCATCGGGATCGAGTTTTATCCACACGGGGCGTACCCCGTCTTCGGCGTACCGATGGCTGAAGTGACCAACCGATTTTTACCTGCAGACGAATTATTCGCCAGGTGGAGCCGACAAGTTTGTGAAACCCTCCCCGGCCTAAAAAGTATGACGGCAAAAACGGATTTTATACAGGATCGACTCGCCGGTATGCTGAGGAAAAACAAAATTCAGAATCGTATCGTTGAATGCTGCGTCGGCTCTTTGAAGTCGACCGACGGTTTGACGACCATCTCGGAATTGGAACGGCAAACCGGCTACACACGCCGCTATCTGGAAATGCTTTTTAAAGATCACGTCGGTTTATCGCCGAAAGTTCTGGCGGGTAATTTCCGGTTTCAGAAATTCTACCGGAAGTGGGCTCACAGCCGCCCCTATGACGATATCAAAGATGAGCTCTATGACCATTATTATGATCAGGCCCACTTCGCGAAGGAATTCAAAAGGATGACCGGGTTTTCTCCGCGTCAATTCAGCCACGAGGTTTCCAACGAGTTCGGAAGGCGGCTCCTGCGGGGTTAGAACGCGGATCAAACCGATCCAGACGGATCTTCACGGATTCGCAATATCAACATTTCATCCGTGCTAATCAGTCGTTTCCGTGAAAACCCGCGGTCAAATCTTTTCCACGGAGCATTTCGCATTTATACAATTCCCGATTTCCGAAACACGGTAAGTTGATGTCGATTCGGATGCGGAACATCGGGAGCGAGCGCTCGCACGGCCCGACTCCTATTCTCGGAAAAAGGAAATGATTTAAACGAACGCGGAGAAATCAACATGGACAATAAAGACTATCGCAGAAGCTTCACGGCAAATGTGACAGCCAAGGAAGCCTTCGAGAACATCGTCGACGTAGCCGGCTGGTGGACAAAGAGTTTCAAGGGGAGAGCGGCAAAAGTGGACGACGTGTTCGGAGTTACTTTCGGCGAAACCAAAGTGAATTTTAAGGTAATCGAGGCAATCCCTTACAAGAAGCTTGTGTGGCTGGTCACCGACTGTTACCTGGACTGGCTCAAGAATAAAACCGAGTGGAAGGATACCCGGATACTCTGGGAAATCACGGAGAAGGACAAATCGGTTAAGATTGAGATGACGCACCTCGGGCTGGTTCCGGGGCTGGAGTGTTACAAAAACTGCGAGGAAGGATGGAATCAATACGCAGGTGACAGTTTGCCGAAGCTCATTGCCGGAGGCAAGGGTGTGATTTTGGAATGAGGCGTCCCGACAGAACACATCATGTCGGGGTGCCGATGACCGAAGAATCAGAGGTTTCATGTCGGGGATTGTCCCGCGAAGCGCGGGATTTCGTCCGTCCTTATCATCGGACGGACTCAACCATGTCGTTGCGTCACTCCTCGCAATGACATGTTCTCTGGCAGAATAGCCACCGAATAAAATTCGACGGCTCCTTAAATGTCAAAATCCGCTTCAGGCGGATTAGCGCTCCGTTGAGGTTTACGTTACGAAGTTTTGTCCGTAGTGGCGCGTTGATTTCGAATCAATGCCGATGAACCGGCTCGCTGAATCGCGAAATCCGCCGTTCGCGGATTGGTGCTTCATAGAGGCGTTGATTTACAATCAATGCCGATGATCCATCTCAAGGCCATCGAATAAAATTCGACGGCTCCTCACATCTCAAAATCCGCCGTTGGCGGATTCGCGCTTCATAAAGTCACCCATTTGAAATGGATGCCGATGGGATCTCATATTTCCAAGTCCTCATTGAGCGAGCTATCTCGATGGTGCTCCACTTGTCGGCGGATGTAATCGCGCACTGAATTCACAGTAGATGGGCTCACCGAAATTACGCCGTAGCCATCCTGCCAATAGAGACTCCTAATCAGATCCCCTTTAAGCACAACATGGTTTACAAAATGCGAAGAGGCGCCTTTTAACTCCTTTGCAATGTGCGAGGGGGCGATGGTTGGCCGGGATTTCAATAAGACATGCATGTGGTCTTCCGGTCCGTTCGCCTCAATCAGTTCGAATCTAAGCTCCTTCGCTTTGGAGGCGAACACTCCAACGATCGCCCGCTTGATCTCTTCATTGATCATGGCGCTTCGGTTTTTGGTCGTCCAGATGAAATGAAGATATATCCGGCTATACGTCCTGCTTCGACTGTTCATCGCTACCCTCCACAACTAAAACGATTCCGTCTTTCTATTGAAATCCACAAATCCGCCCCATTCCCGAGGCCATCCGCCGGAGGCGGATTCGTGCTCAATTGAGGCGTTGATTTCGAATCAATGCCGATGAACCGGCTCGCTGCCATCGAATAAAATTCGACGGCTCGCTATATCTCGAAATCCGCCGCTGGCGGATTCGTGCTCCGTTGAGGATTACGTTACGAAGCTTTGTGCGTAGTGACGCGTCGATTTCCGCGAACGCGTCCGACCATATCCAATGTCGAGGGCGGAGAATGGGTGCCGATGAATCAAGCCTGTTCCTGCTGCTTCGCCCCTGGTTGTACCTCGTACGCCATTCCTTTAAGGAACATGATCCGTTTGTTAATCGGGGGATGAGTGGCGAACAAATCTGCCGCGTGTCCCTCCTTCGCGTTCATCTTTCTTCCGACCGGGTCGACGATACAAAGGTGAGCGGCCCCGCGCTTGATGGAAGCCGTCGGTGCGGAGGCATCCTCGAGTTTCTGCAGGGCGCTCGCCAGCGCAAGCGGATTGCGCGTCAATTCCGCGCCGGAAGCATCCGCGAAATATTCGCGCTTGCGGGAAACGGCCATCGCCATGATCTGGCTGATGAGCGGCGCGAGTATGACACCGACAAACCACAATATGATCAGGACGAGTGCAATTGCTCCCCCCGCGCCTCCGCCCGAACTCCGCGAGCGGCGCCGGCCGCCGCCCCAGAACATACCGCGCCTCGCCCAGTCGGAGAGGAGGAGTATCGCTCCCACCATCGCCGCGATCACCGTCATGAGACGCACGTCGTAATTGCGGATATGGCTCATCTCGTGGGCGACGACGCCCTGGAGTTCGTCCCGGTTCAGCGTATCGAGGAGCCCCTGGGTGACGGCGATAGAGCTGTTCTGCGGATCCTTCCCCGTAGCGAACGCGTTCGGATCGGGATCGGGCACGACATAGCAATACGCAACCGAACCAGGGGCTACATAACACACCCATTGCTTGATAATCACGTCTCCATTTATTTATTGCAGGAAGGAGTACAACATTATGGCACGAGTAACCGTAGAAGATTGCCTCGAAAAAGTTGAAAACCGCTTCCTCCTGGTCATGCTGGCTTCCAAGCGGGTCAAGCAGCTCTACAAGGGGAATCAGCCCCTGATCGATCCCAAGAACAACCGTCTGGTGGTGACTGCTCTGCGCGAGATTGCTGCCGGCAAGGTCAACTTCGAGGTCAGCAAGAAACAGCACGCCAATTAAGCCTGGTAACCAGGGTGAAGCCGCGCTTTATGCGGTTTCACCCTTTTTTTATCCTGCCTCTGCGGTATTCTATTTCAACTCTCATCAGGCGACTGATAACGTATGATCAGGCTCAATGACATCCTCGATAAGGTAGCGGCGTACAACCCGACGGCTGATCTGAATCTCATCCGCAAGGCCTACGTCTACTGCGCCAAGGTGCATCAGGGGCAGACCCGGCTGTCGGGAGAGCCGTACATCATCCATCCCATGGAGGTGGCCGGTCTGCTGGCCGACCTGCAGCTGGATGTCCCCAGCATCGTCACCGGTTTTCTGCACGACACCATTGAAGATACCCTGGCGACCTCCGAAGAACTGGCCGAGATGTTCGGCGAAGAGGTGGCCGCTCTGGTGGACGGTGTCACCAAGATCAGCAAGATCCACTTCAAGACCAAGGAAGAGAGCCAGGCAGAGAACTTCCGCAAGATGCTGCTGGCCATGGCCAACGATATCCGCGTCATCCTGGTGAAGCTGGCCGACCGGCTGCACAACATGCGCACCCTGGAGTTTCAGCCGGAGACCGAAGCAGCGCAGTATCGCCCGCGAGACGATGGATATCTACGCCCCGATTGCCAACCGGCTGGGGATTTCCTGGGTCAAGGTCGAGCTGGAGGATCTCTCGTTCCGCTATCTCAATCCCGAAATCTATTTTGAACTGGTCCGAAAGATATCCCTCAAAAAGACAGGAACGGGAGGCCTTTGTCGAGGAGGCCAAGGCGATCATTATCGAAAAACTGGCGGTTCATGGCATTGAAGGAGAGGTTTCCGGGCGCAGCAAGCATCTGTATTCCATCTATCGCAAGATGGAAAAGCGCAATGTGGAGTTTGAAGAGATCTATGACCTGATCGCCATCCGCATCCTGGTGAATGACCTGCGGGAATGCTACGAGGTGCTGGGGGTGATCCATTCGTCCTGGAAGCCGATTCCGGGACGTTTCAAGGATTACATCGCCATGCCCAAGGGCAATATGTACCAGTCGCTGCACACGACGGTCATCGGCCCGCATGGTGACCGGATGGAGGTGCAGATCCGCACCCACGAGATGCACAGCGTGGCCGATGCGGGAATTGCCGCCCACTGGAAGTACAAGGAGGGCAAGGGCTATGACGAGAAGGATGTCAAGCGCTTTGCCTGGCTGCGGCAGCTGCTGGAGTGGCAGCAGGAGCTGCAGGACTCCCGGGAGTTCATGGACTCGGTCAAGGTGGACCTGTTCTCCGAAGAGGTCTATGTCTTTACCCCCAAGGGTGATGTAAAGGGCTATCCCAAGGGTTCCACGCCGATCGATTTTGCCTACAGCGTCCACACCGATATCGGCCACCGCTGCGTCGGCGCCAAGGTCAACGGCAAGCTGGTGCCGCTCAAGTACGAGCTGAAAAACGGCGATATCGTCGAGGTCATCACCTCGCCGCACCATACCCCCAGCAAGGACTGGCTCAAGATCGTCAAGAGTTCCCGGGCCCGCAACAAGATCCGCACCTGGATCAAGACCGAGGAGCGCAAGCGCAGTGTCGTTCTGGGGCGGGAAATCTGCGAAAAGGATTTTCGCAAATATTCCGTCAATCTTCAGAAGATCCAGAAGAGCGGTGATTTCAAGAGGATTGCGGCTGAATTCGGCTTTGCCGGTGATGACGACCTGCTGGCTGCGGTAGGCTACGGCAAGATATCCGCCGGCCAGATCATCGGCAAGCTGCTGCCCGATGAGAAGATTCAGGAGCGGGCAGAGCACAAGGAATCACGGCTGACTGCCGTGATCAACAAGCTCAAGGGCAAATCATCCAGTGCGGTTGAAATCAGCGGCGTCGACGATGTGCTGGTACGTTTCGGCAAATGCTGCAACCCGGTTCCCGGTGATGACATCATCGGTTTCATCACCCGCGGCAAGGGGGTTACGATCCATACCGCTGACTGTCAGCTGGCGCTGGAGAGTGATCCGGAGCGGCGTATCGATGTGGCCTGGAACAAGGAAAAATCATCGGTACTGCCGGTCAAGATCCGGGTCATCTGTCACGATGTCAAGGGTATCCTGGCCAATATCACCATGGCCATCACCAACTGTGAAGCCAATATCTCCAGCGCCCATATACAGAGCACGATCGATCAGCGCGGTGAGAATATCTTCGAGGTGAATGTTGTTGATCTGGCTCATCTGCAGAAGGTTATGAACGCGATTATGAAGGTTAAAGGTGTGATTAAGGTAGAAAGGCTAAAACAATGAAATTGAAAGCAATTTCAACCGATAAGGCTCCGGCAGCCATCGGTCCTTACTCCCAGGCGATTCAGGCCGGAAATCTGCTGTTCTGTTCCGGGCAGATCCCCTTGGATCCGGTCTACAGGAGAGATTGTTGCCGGTGGATGTGCGCGAGCAGGCCGAACAGGTGATGGAGAATATCGCTGCTGTGCTGTCTGCAGCGGGTGCAGGTTTCGATGACGTGGTCAAGACCACGATCTTTCTGGTTGATATGAACGATTTTGCCGTGGTGAATGAGGTCTATGGCCGTTATTTTCCCGAGCCATAAGCCGGCTCGCTCAACGGTAGCGGTCAAGGCGCTTCCGCGTGGGGTGCTGGTGGAGATAGAGATAATTGCCTGTCCATGAGTAGTGATTCGAGGTTCGATGCTGGGGATGTTATGAACAAGAAAAGCCGCTGCACATGCGTGCCGCGGCTTTGAAATTCGGATCATGGCGGTATGCTGTTACAGTGCTTTGGTTACGTGACCGGAACGGATGCAGCGGGTACAGGCCTTGACAGTCATGATGCTGCCGTTTTTTACCGCTCTGACCTTCTGCAGGTTCGGATACCACACGGTACGGGTTTTGTTGTTGGCATGGCTCACATTGTTGCCGAAGCTGGGGCCTTTTCCACAGATATCACATTTTCTTGACATATTATTTTTCCTCCGATTAATTACTGAAAAAAATTTTATAGCAGATTGATTACCGGGTTGCAAGAGGAAAATGAGTTACAGCATGAATGTCATCAAAGCTTTCATTACACTTGCGGTTATCCTCATGGTGGTAATTGCCGCCCTGTTCATCGATTTTACCTACAAGACCTTCTCGTACCGGCAAAGTTCGGTCAAGGCCGATGCCATTGTCGTGCTGGCCGGCGGCAAGGGGAGGGTGGATGAGGGTGTGCGCCTTTACCGTGAAGCGCAGGGCCGCCTACCTGTTTTCTGATCGGGGTTGATCCTTCTGTGCGCAAAAGCGATCTGTATCGTCCGCAACCGGGCGACCCTTCGCCGGAAGGGGTCATTCTGGAAAAGGCCTCCCGCAATACCCTGGAAAATGCCATCTTGGTCGTGACGTGATCCTGCGGCAGCAGGTCGGTTCCGTTCTGCTGATAACCTCACGCTATCATATGAAACGCGCCGCGATACTGTTTCGCAATGCCCTGCCCAAAGATCTGACCATCTATCCCTATCCGGTGGACACCAAAAACCTCAAGGAGGCCTGGTGGAATCATGGCGGCAGTTTTTATCTGCTGTTTAGCGAATTTTACAAATACTGCATGTTCAGGGCCTTTTTCCTGCTTGCGCCCGGTGAATTGAGGTCCGGTATCTTCCCGGTTGCTATCTGACAGGTGAGAGGCTTTCATATATTTCAGTTTTTCTGCTACATTCTCAGTCGCTGCATGAATGTGCATATACCGCAATTGACATGTGTCTGATATCAACGTGTAATCTACCACTACTTAACCTGTTTGAGAAAGGATATTTTGATGCGTTACATCAGTACCCGCGGCGGTATTCAGCCGATCCCCTTCAAGGATGCCGTCATGATGGGGCTGGCCACAGATGGCGGCCTGCTTCTGCCCGAATCCTATCCCACATATCTCCGCTGAACAGCTGGAATGCTGGCGTGGCCTCTCCTATCCGCAACTGGCCTTTCAGGTCATCTCCCCTTTTGTGGATGACATTCCGGCCGATGACCTGAAGAGTCTGATCGACCGTTCCTATGCCACCTTCACCCATCCCGAGGTGACGCCGGTGGTGCAGCAGGATGGAGTCTATATCCTGGAACTGTTCCACGGTGTCACGCTGGCCTTCAAGGACGTGGCCCTGCAGTTCCTGGGTAACCTGTTTGAATACATCCTGGCGGAGCGGGGCGAACGCCTCAATATTGTCGGCGCCACCTCGGGTGATACCGGCAGTGCCGCCATCCATGGCGTGCGCGGCAAAAAGGGCATCACTATCTTTATCCTGCATCCCCATGGCAAGACCTCGCCGGTTCAGGCCCTGCAGATGACCACCGTAACCGATGCCAATGTCCACAATATTGCCATCCGCGGCACCTTCGACGACTGCCAGGATATGGTCAAGGCGCTCTTCAACGATCTTGAGTTCAAGGAGAAGTACTCCCTGGGTGCGGTCAACTCCATCAACTGGGCGCGGGTGCTGGCCCAGGTGGTCTATTATTTCTATGCCTGGCTGCGGGTGACGGATTCAGGGCACAAGCCGGTCAGTTTCTCCGTGCCCACCGGCAATTTCGGCGATATCTTTGCCGGTTACGTTGCCAAGCGCATGGGGCTGCCGGTTGACAAGCTGCTGCTGGCCACCAACGAAAACAACATCCTGACCCGTTTCATCAACCAGGGCGACTATTCTCTCAGCGGTGTGGTTGCAACCGTCTCGCCCTCCATGGATATCCAGGTGGCATCCAACTTCGAACGCTACCTGTACCACCTGTTCCAGGAAAGGCCGGAAAAGGTCAGGGCGGCCTTTGCAGAACTGCGTGAAAAGGGGCGGATCAGCTTCAGCGATGCTGAGATGAAGCAGGTGCGGGCAGACTTCTGTTCCGCTTCGGTTAATCAGGCCGAAACCCTGGAGACCATCGGCAGCTTCTATCGCGAGACCGGCTATCTGCTTGATCCGCATACCGCAGTTGGTGTCTGGGCCGCACGCGAACTGCTCCCGGCAGATGTCTGCCCGTGTCTGTCTGGCCACGGCCCATCCGGCCAAGTTCGGTGAGGCGGTAGAAAAGGCCATCGGTGCACAGGCACCGGTTCCTGACTGCCATCGCGGCCCTGGCGGGTATGCCGACCCGCTGTGAAGAGATGGATGCAGATCTGGAACAGGTTCGGGAGTTTATTGTTGCCACGCGTAGGGTAGGGAATGGTGAGTGAAGCTGACATACGCCTGGTTTCCTTTCTGGGCGTATTTCTGCTTGTCGGCCTGGCCGAACACCTCTGGCCCCGCCGTACGCTGACGGTCCCGAAAGGTCAACGCTGGTTCTGCAATGCTGCCATGATGTTATTGATACCGTGGTTGTTCGTCTGGTTCTTCCACTCATGCCGACGGGCATGGCTGAAATAGCCGGGCTGAATGGCTGGGGGCTTTTAAACGTGCTGGTGGTACCTCTCTGGTTGAAGATCTCCCTTGTAATCCTTGCTCTTGATCTGATCATCTATCTCCAGCACCGGTGCCTTTCACCGGATTCCGTTTTTCTGGCGTTTCCATCGCATGCATCATACCGATCTGGATCTCGATGTCTCCAGCGGCAACCGTTTTCACCCGCTAGAAATCCTGTTTTCTCTGTTCATCAAGATGGCTGCGGTGACTGTTCTCGGTGCTCCGGTTATCGCCGTTGTTATCTTTGAAGTGCTGCTTAATGCCACCTCACTCTTCAATCACGGTAACCTGCGTATTCCTGCTCACATTGACCGCTGGCTGCGCCTGATTCTTGTCACTCCTGACATGCACCGTGTACACCACTCGATCATTCCGCGGGAGACCGACAGCAACTTCAGTTTCAATCTACCCTGGTGGGATCGATTGCTGGGCACCTATCGTGACCAGCCAAGCGATGGTCACTTTGGCATGACCATTGGTTTGAAGGAGTTCCGTGATGCCGGGAGGCTTGGGGTGGGCTACCTTCTCATACTGCCGTTTCGTGGTCGGACCGGGTAAACGAGGATATACGATGCCGAGGTCGTAAATTACAGTTGACAAAACGCCCGGCTCTTGGCATTTTACTCCTCCGTTGCGGGAATAACTCAGTGGTAGAGTGTCAGCTTCCCAAGCTGAAGGTCGCGGGTTCGAATCCCGTTTCCCGCTCCATAAAAACATCAGGTTACAGCATTTAGCTGTAACCTTTTTTTATATACACGTTTATGCAGCCACTAAAGAGTTGACACACACTGAAATTATTGAATAAAAAAAACAATCTTTGCACTCTGTTTGTTTGGTGGTAATTGTGTAAGAATATAAAAGAGGAATCTGGCTGACAATGAAAAATTCCTTTTAGGCGTTATACGCAATTAATAGAGGAGTCGTTCAAACATGTCATATCTCGTCGGAAGATTGGTTTTGATTGGGATCATAACCAGTTTGCCAGCCTGCATAGTCATTAATGACTTTAAGGCTTATCTTAAGGCATATGAAGATAAGTTGGAAACCCAATTGCCGTATCATCACAGTTCATCTGACGCTAAAGTTGACTGGGATGCTGTACAAATAGGCAATGACACGATAATTGATGGACGTGTAACAAACGTTCAGAACATGCAAGAAAGTGACTTTTATGTCGATATTGATGTGCTTGACTCCGAAGGTAATAAAGTGTCTAAGGGGAGAGCTCTTTTGCCTCCGGAGAGCGTTTTCTGGCCGCCGTGGAGCTCTTTTCCTCACCCCGGGAGCGCTCTTTCTCATCCGGGGAACCTTCTTTGGTTCCCGAATAGCGTTTGGCCCTCGGTAAGTTCTCTTTCCCCCCCGGTCATAATATTAAAGAAAAATGATTCCTTTGCCTTCAGCATTAAATTAAAGGATGTCCAGATTACAAATGGGGACGTACTCAAGTTTTTCATTAACTATCGCAGTATAAACGGTGCATGGGGTGGTCGTTATAGAGATTGGATTTTCAAGGTTGACGCAACAACAGGATCGCCATTAGGGAAAGATGTGCAAAATTGAACCGTCATAGGTCTTTTATAAACCTAGTGCCTGTTATGGTTCCAATCCACCTGCATCAAGCAAAGCAAAAAAACCTTAGCGCTTCAAATATACCCAAGAAGGCCGATCAATATATAATTTGAATATATTTTTTATCCTCAACCAAACGCAGGGGGGGAAGTATGCACCGAATGTCATTGATGATACTAGTTAGTTTGCTTTCTGCGTGCGCAGCTGTAATGCCCATTCAACATGAAGACTCAACATATCAGAAAGTCATTGAACTGCCCAATAAATCTAAAGATACAATTTTTGAGAAATCTAAACAATGGATCGCACTCAACTTTAAATCAACAAAGGCAGTTATTGAGTATGACAATAAGCCAGAAGGTATAATAATCGGAAATGGTACAATGCTGCGGCCTAAATCCATCGTACATATTACCGGTACTGACGTGATAAACTTCACCATGATAGAAGAGATAAAAGACAACAAAGCGAGATTCACTTTTCATAAATTTGGAATTGTTTCCCAGAATAATTTAGTGCAGGTCATGGGAGCTGATCTCAATGGAATGCAAGATCAATTTGACGATTTAGTGGTTGACCTGCAAGTATACGTGCTCAGAAGAAACCAAGACAACTGGTAACAATCAGTTGTAAATAAATCTTTTCCCGCTCCATAAATCCAAAGGGTTAGGCAATAGCCTAACCCTTTTTCATCATAAGCGTAAATCTTAGAATAAATTGTTCTGAGCGCTCTCGGCTCTCCTGAATAAAAACATGCTCAGGTATAAGCGTGTATCTCTCGACTGAATAGTGCTTGATATGATTAAATTCTCGGCAAGCGAATTAATGTTTTAATTATATGTTATAATGCCGAAGAATAAGGTGTACAGGAAGTTTATAAGGAAATAGGGAATTCGTACATGAAAAGATGGATTACATCGGCACTATTGCTTTGCGTACTGGGTGCTTTCGCTACATCATCGTTGGCCACCGACCTTGACGAGATCAAGGCGCGCGGCGTTCTGCGCCATATCGGCATTCCCTATGCCAACTTCGTATCAGGGGCCGGGGACGGCATGGATGTGGAACTGGCCAGGAGATTTGCCAAGTACCTGGGAGTCAGGTACGAATTCGTCCCGTCAGATTGGGGTACCGTAGTCCAGGACCTGATCGGCAAGAAGATAAAGGTGACAGAAGGCAAAGTGGAACTTCTGGAAGATGCACCGGTCAAGGGGGATATGATCGCCAACGGATTCACCGTGCTCCCCTGGCGTCAACAGGTGGTCGATTTTGCAACTCCAACCTTCCCGAACCAGATCTGGCTGATCGCCCGGGCCGACTCCCCGATCAAGCCGATCAAGCCGACCAAAAACCTCGAGAAGGACATCCTGCTCGCCAAGGCTCTCATGAAAGACAGAACCGTCCTCTCCATGGAAAAGACCTGCCTTGACCCGGCACTCTACAATCTGGCCGCCACCGGCGCAAAGATCATCTGCCGCACCGGCAACCTGAACGAGATGGCCCCGGCCCTGCTGAACAAGGAGGCAGAACTGACCATCCTTGACGTACCGGACGCCCTGGTGGCGATAGACAAGTGGAAGGGGAAGCTGAAAATTATCGGTCCTGTTTCTGACAAGCAGCAGATGGCTGCGGCTTTTTCAAAGAATTCTCCCAAGCTGCAGGCTGCCTACAACACCTTCATCAAGAATTCACAGCAAAACGGCACCTACCTGTTGCTCATCAAGAAATACTATTCTACGGCGCCCAGCTATTTTCCTGAATTTTTCAAGGGTATGAAATAGAGTACATATCACCCATGCATAAACCGCTTTCATGGATACGCCGAATGGCGGCAATTACGTTCAGTCTGGCACTGGTCGCCTATCTTGGATTTCTGCTCAAGGACCTGTACAGGTCCCGCAGCGATCTCCAGATTGCTGCCATGGATCAGACGCTCCAGGATACGGAAAAACACGCCCTGGCAATCGGCTATTTTTTCTCCGAACGAGCGGATGACATGCTCGCCCTGGCAGAAAACAGGGATCTGTCGGCCTATTTCGAGAATATCGCCCTGGGGATGTCTATGGAATACGGACTTGCTTCCAGTCTGTACGAAGCCAGGACATCACTTGAAAAGTTTCGAAGCCGCCGTAAGGTCGGGCGCTGGGACATCTACCGGCGAGTCGTCTTCCTTGATGCTACGGACCATGTGCTGATTGATGTCCACACGGAGAATATCCTGCCCCGAAAGGGTGAAGTGCAAGACTGGAAGCCGTTTCTCTCCCGCAATCAGACCGCTGCCAAATTCAACACGCTGTTAACCGGCGACAATAGCAGCATAGTAATAACTCTCCCCTATCTATTTAAGGGGCAGTTCTGCGGCTATCTGCTGGCCTGGGTTTCTCCGGTGAGCATCTACCAGAACTTTATTGCTGTCGAGGATTCCGACAACAAGGTCGTTGTTTCTCTGGCATCACAGAACGAGTATCTCTATTCTCCTGCCAGGCAGTTGCCGCCGGAGCAGCTTCCCGCACTGAAATCACTCCAGGAGTCCAAGCCCTTTCGATTTTTCAGTGCCATTATCCGGTGATCGCCGGCATAGTCCGTGACATGCTGGCGGTAAAGACATTCAATCGATTTCACGCCCTTCTCGCTGGTCACCGTCATGCCATCCACAGGCATCAGATCAGTCATCGCCACTGCTGCTGTTGGTGACCACTGCCGCCATCGGCCTGTTGATTCTGTCCGGGTCGTGGATGCTGATTCGAAGCAGTACCCGCAACATGCTCCTGGATGCCAACCTGGAACAGATCAAGATTCGCGAAAGAGATATTGCCGAGCGAAATATCCAACTGCAAACCGCCAAGGAGGCGGCCGAAGCTGCCAACATCGCCAAGAGCCAGTTCCTGGCCAACATGAGCCACG